>NZ_PVLV01000002.1 GCF_002982015.1 Streptomyces solincola | reverse complement strand
TGCCGTTGTCGTCGTCCTTGGGTTCCGGCTTCCATGCGGCGGCGCTCCTCGTCCTCCAGCTCCCACAGACGACGTTCCAGGCGCCGCCGCTGGAAGCCGGAACCCAAGTACGACGACAACGGCAAGCTGGTCGAGCCGTCCCGTGGGGATACGGTGCAGGACCGGCTCGGGGGCTACGGCCTCAACGACGCCGAAGTCCAGGGCCTCGTCACGCGCGTGGAGGATCTGCCCGGCGCGAAGGAGGGCGGCTACTCCGATGAGGAGTGGGAGCGCATCAGCGCCGAAGCCTCCGCCCGCGAGGACTACCCGCCCACCGACGAGCAGAACATCATCATCGAGGGTGCGGCCCGCCGCGGCCTGAACATGGCGGTGATGGCTCTCGCCGGCACCGGCAAGTCGTCCACGCTCAAGATGCTGTCGCACCGCATGCCGGGCAAGAAGATCGTCTACCTGGCGTTCAACCGCTCGGTCGCCGCCGAGGCCCGCGAGGCACAGGCCCGCGGGGAGTACGCGAAGAACATGCTCGCCTCCACGGCGAACGCGTACGCCGCCCGGGTCGCCGACCGGCGCCTGAACGACCGGCTGCCCAGCAGCAAGGCCGGAGGCTTCAAGAAGCTCAGCGCCCAGCAGATCGCCGACCGCATGCGCTGGTACGACACGGTCAAGGCCGGGAACCGGGACCTCACCCCGGGCGGCGCGGCCACCGTCGCCGAGCGCATGATCCGCGAGTGGGCGAAGTCCGCTGACGCCGAGATGGGCCCGCAGCACATCAAGGCGAACGTCGAGGGAGACCCCCGGGACCTGTTCAACGCGGTCAAGCCGCTCGCTGACCGGATGTGGGCGAACCTCAGCGACCCCGAGGCCGGCGACCCCGACCGCGACCTGACGATGGACTTCGACTACATCGTCAAGCAGTGGGCGCTCGGCGGCTACAAGATCGACGCCGACACCCTGTTCTGGGACGAGGCCCAGGACGTGAACCCGGTGATGGAGGGTGTCGTCCGCGCCGCCCTCGACCAGGGCGTGCAGGTCGTGGCCGTCGGTGACTCCAACCAGGCCATTTACGGCTTCCGGGGCGCGAGTGACGCCCTGGCCAAGCTCCCCGTGGACGCGCGCGCCACCCTCACCCAGTCCTTCCGCTTCGGCCCGGCCGTCGCCGACGTCGGCAACCGGTTCCTGCGGCTGCTCGGCACCCGCATGCGGCTGAAGGGCTTCGACCGCAAGAACTCCCGCATCGAGCAACTGCACCCGGGCGAAGAGTCCATGGTCATCGCCCGCACCAACGCCGGCGTCGCGCTCGCCGCGGTGCAGGCCCTCACCGCGGGCCGCACCGTCGCGGTGTCCGGCGGCGTGAAGGCCCTCCAGGAGTTCGTGCAGGCCGCCCACGCCCTGGCCGAGGGCGAGGACACCGATCACGCCGAGCTGGCCCGCTTCAACGGCATGGCCTTCGACGACATCGTGGAGGAGGTCAAGACCGACCCCGACCTCCAGCAGCTCGCCAGCCTGTTCAACCTGCTGGAGAAGCACGGCGACGACATCGACGCTCTGCTCTCCTCCGGCTCCCGCCCGGCGGCCACCGAACTCGTCGGTGACCGCGTGTGGGTCCGCCTCGACTGGAACGACCCCAACGCCGGCGACCTGAAGCGGTGGCTCGGCGACGGCAAGAACAACGGCGTCGGCAAGCTCCTGTACGACCCGGCGACCCGCCGGTACTACTACGAGCCCGGCAAGCGCAGCGTGCCGTGGAAGTCGAAGACCCGCTCCGGCGTCCACAAGATCGACAACAAGCTGTCCCTGGAAGAGGCGCAGCAGCGCATCGACGCCCACCTTGCGAAGCTGTACCCGCAGGACGACAGCGACGACGGCAACGGCCGCCTGGTGCCCGAGCACGAGCCGCACGACGTCCTCGTGACCACCGCCCACAAGGCGAAGGGCCTGGAGTCCGAACGCGTCCGCATCGCCGACGACTTCAAGGGGCCGGAGGACAACGACGACGGCAACATCGACTGGGACACCATCCCCGACGACGAGGCGCTGCGCGTCGCGTACGTCGCGGTGACCCGGGCCACCGAAGTCCTCGACCCCGGCTCGCTCGGCTGGGTCTTCCGCGCCGTCAACGACGACGACCCCACCCAGCCCCCCAAGGGCGAGTACCGCCGCGACTTCAAGCTGGACGACTTCCAGACCGGCGACCAGGTCGACTTCGATGACGAGGACGGCACGCCGAACATCGGCACCATCTCCGAGATCGACCCGCCGATGCTCACCGTGGTCAGCACCAGCGACGAGCCGGGCATAGGCGGCAAGCGACAGGAGATCAGCCCCGCACAGGTGCGCCGCCGCAACGGCCAGGCCCGGCCGCTGCTGCCCGCGGCCACCGACGAGGAACTGGACCAGGCCATCGCCGGGGGACGCTACGGCTCCGGAGGCACCACCACGCTGGACGCCCAGCGAGTCCGCGACGATCTCGCCAACCTCAACAACGACGACACCAGCACTGCGACACCCGAAGGGAACACGGACACCCCGGCCCTGCCCGCCGCCGAGGATCGCGACACCCCGGCACCTGCCGAGACGAACACCCCCGCGGCTGCCCCGGAGCAGGATCTGCCCGCCAAGGACGACCAGGTGATGACGCCTGACGGCCTCGGGGACGTCATGGCCGTGCACGACGGAGCGGTGCTCGTGCGCGGGGACAGCAGCACCCGCGTATGGCCGCTGAAGGACGTGACTCGCCCCGACGGCACGCCGTTCGGAGGGGACCGTCGCGGCGATGACACGAAGGCCCGCAAGAACGCGGACGACATCACCCAGGCGTCGACCCACGAGGGCCTGGAGCTGTCCACGGGGCACCGCCTGCGCGACCTCGACGTGGAAGCCGGCCACGGCACCATCGTGGACGCGGACGGCAACACCGTCGGATGGGTCCGCGCCCGCATCGGCGACAACGGCCGCCGGTACTGGTGGGGCCAGGACGCCGACGGCGGCGCCCCGGCGGACATGCAGTGGCACGAGGAACTGCCTGACCAGGCCGGTGCCGCCCCTGTGCGCGCCGCGTCCATCGTTCGTGACGGCCTCGACTTCCTCCGCCAGAAGTACACCGGCGGGACGGACGAGAACGGCAAGCCGGAGCAGGCCAAGCGCACGCCGGTCACGCCGGATCGGGCCATCACCGAGATGACGCTCACCCCGGCTCAGGTTCGGGAGCTGAGCAAGCTCACCCTGTCCGGGAACCACGACGACGGCACGCCGATCGACACGCTGCCGTGGAACGCGGGCCACCGCCGCTACAGCCCCTACTCGGCCCAGGCCGGCGCCCTGGCTGCTGCGGCGCGCGAGGCCGCTGCCCAGCAGGACCAGAGCACCCCCGAGGGCCGCCGCAACCGGAAGGTGCTGCTCGGCGCCGCCAGCAAGATGGAGTTCCAGCAGTACGACTCCGCACGCAGGGCAGCGACGATCCCCGCCCCGGGCGAGACCGACCACTACGCCCAGCCGTACAAGCCGCGTGCCGAGGAGCCGGAGACGGACACCCCGGAGGCTCCCGAGGCTCCCGCAGGCCCGGACGCTCCGGCGGCCGAGCCGTTCGCGACCGATGGGGACTGGCGGGCCGCGATGGTCCCGGTCGACGCCGCCGAACTCCAGGTCCGTCGGGCGGCCGGCCGCACCTGGGCAAGCGACGACACCCCCAGCGGCGTCAACCTGCTGGGGCGGGCCGTCCTGGACGCGCTCGCCGCTCAGGAGGACAACGACCACGACGAGGCAGAGCGGTACCTGGTCGCCGCCCGCGACCACGCGGCCGGACTGCTCGCCACCCTGGAGGACGACGAACGCCAGGAGATGGAGGAGCCGCTGCGCCGGTTCCTCGACGTGACCGACACCCACCTCGCGCGGCACCGGGCCACCGTCCGCCAGCGGCGCGCCGAAGACCAGCAGCGCGAGGAGATCGAGGAAGCTGCCGGGGCGCAGATCAGGGAAGCGATCAAGCGCAGCACGGCCCCCGAGGAGCCGACCGAGGACGGCGTCGACCGCTCCGAAGTCGAGGGCATCGACCGGGTGAACGAGGGCGACTACGTCCGCGTGGAGACCCAGGACAGCGCGGGTAACGCCGTCGTCCGCGAGGGCTACCTGCTTGCCTCGCCGAAGAAGATCACGGCCACTCGCGACGGGCAGAGCATCAAGGCGTGGCGTCTGCACGTCGGTGCGCAGGGGGAAGAGCCCTCGGACGACAACGGCGTCTCCCTCCTGGCGGACGAGAAGGTGGAGCGCCTGACCGCGCCCGAGACCGACCAGCCCGCGGTCGGCTGGAAGGGCCCGGACGAGACCCGCGAGACGGTCGGTGAGCGCGGTGGCAAGACCGTGGAGATCGGCGAGATCCACGTCATCCCCGCCGAGCGGCGCTTCCAGGCCGACGAGGTTCGCCGCGCCGTCTACCTCGACGGCAAGCGGATCGGCTCGCTCCTGTACAACGACAACAAGGCCCACTTCACGGGCGGGGAGTCGTGGCGCGCAGACCACGCGCTGCACGGCTCCGTCGGTGAGCCGTGGTACCGCAGCAGCGACTTCGACAACGCGGCGCACGCCGCTGCCCTCATCGTCGCGGAATCGGACTCCGAGCCGGTCCTGAGCTTCCCCCGGGACGTGGGCGAGACCGCCCGTGCCGAACCGATCCGCCGGTGGGCCGGTATATGGGCGCAGCCGCAGCCGGCCGGGGTGCGCAACGTCTACCTCGACCGTGCGCTCGCTCACAACCGGGAAGGCTGGACGGCCAGCGCCGACCCCTGGTCCGTGATGCAGTGGATCTCCACGATGGCCGATGTCGAGCCGCTGGCCCAGTACGACGAGAACACCCGCCGCAGCCTGGAAGAAGCGCCCCCGGAGGGACGCCAGTTCCTCGCTGACCTCGCGGAAGATCTCCGCGCCACCGTGAGCAAGATGGGCGACGAGCTGCGCGCGGACCTCCGCCCCATCCTGATGGAGCACATCGCCACCCGGGCGGGGAGGAAGAAGGCTGCGGAACTCCGGAACCAGTTGGTCGAGGAGCGAGCGCAGAAGGTCCAGGCAGCGGTACGCGAGCAGATCGCCCGCGCTCGCGCCGGAGCCGCAGGGCACGGTCTCTCCGAGCAGCAGGCAGAGGACTTCATTGTCAGCGTGGTCGGCGGCGACAACCCCGACCAGAAGTCGTACGGCATCCGTGCCCAGTTCCCCGAAGCCATGCGCCCCCTCAACGCCGCCGTGTCGGACAGCGGCGCCTACTGGGCCGCCTTCGCCGGATGGGCCACGCAGGAAGACAGCTCGAACTGGGCCGGGATGCACTGGGCGAACGGCCGGCGGGAGAGCATCGGCGCGCCGATGGCGCCCTTCGCCGACGCCCGGACCGGAACCGGAGAGCTGAAGATCGGTGAAGCGGAGCTGCCCAAGGGCATGCGCTGGGCACGCGGCTCCGAACTCCGCAAGGGCGACATCTTCCACACCGTGAAGCACCCGCGACGCGGCACGACCGACGGCTTCGACGGCATGGAGACACCGAACTACGTCGTCCACACCCACCGCGGCGGAGTCGAAGGCGCCGTCCGCTCGGTGTCCATCGACGCCGACCACGGCCAGGACAGGGTGGGCCCGGACGAGTGGGTCGTGCTGGTGGAGAAGCCGGAGCCGAACGTCCGCAAGAGGGCGACGAACCGCGCGCGCACCGACATCAACATCGGCTGGGACGTGCCGGTAGACGACGAGACCTACGAGCTCGGCGGCCCCGAACGCGTGAAGGAGCTGGTGGCCCGAGCTGAGGTCACCGCTGACGACGGCGACAAGCCCGGCCTGGACCGAGAGTGGACCGTCAGGGTCGACGGTGTGGTGATCGGCCGGATCGACAACACCAACAAGGACAAGGTGCTGGAGTACGTGAGCATTTCCCCCGACGGGGAGCGCCGCGTATGGCACGGCAGGGACCTCGCCGCGGCCGGCCTCGTGGTCGCCCACGACAAGGCCACGGGCCGCGACGAGCAGGACGACGACACCCGCCGGGACGAGGAGCCCGAGGACCGCGGGCAGGACACGGAGGAGGAGCAGAACCAGGACGACGACCAGTCGGAAGAGGGGAACCGCAGCCGTCGGCGCGGTGACCGTGATGGTGCTGCACCCGACGAAGCGAGCGGCAACGGCGGCGACGGCGGCACGCCCAACCCCGACGCCGACAACGACGACCAGGACGACGACGCCGACGGCGGCGGCCCGGAGGACGGAGACGACGCGGATGACTCGGACGCCGAGCAGCGCCGCGACCGCCGCCGGCGCCGCGACCGCGACCGCGACAAGGAGCGCGGCGAACGCAACGGCGGCGCCCCGAACGGTGGCCTGCCGCACGTTCCCGGCCGTGACCGGGACCGCGACCGCGACCGCGAGGATGACGACCGCGACCGCTCGCCGAACGCCGGCGGGCCTGGCGGACTCGACGGCCTGAAGAACCGATACCGCTCGGGCGACAACCCGACCCCGGCCGGAGCCGACAAGCAGGAGCACGCCGCCTACCTGCGGCGCCTCGCGAACAACGACACCCTGACGCTCTCGCCGGGCGGCGGGCTCATCACCTGGTCCGACGACGACGGCCGCACCTGGCAGTTCGGCCACGCGGCCAGCGGCATGCACCTCGCCGGCTGGGAAGCCCTCGGCGAACAGATCGGCGGCCGAGACGGCGCCGTGCGGCTTGCCGACGCCTACGAGCAGCTTCGGGACGAGAACGGCAACCCGATCGACTGGTCGGCACCCGAGCTGGACGCGCAGGCCCTCCGGGCGTGGCGCGACGCCGACGGCAACCACATCGGTGCCGCGATCGACCAGGCGCGCCAGACCGCGGCAGACGCCGCCCCCGGCCTCCGCCGCCAGGACGGTAAGGACGACAGCAGCGCCCCGGAATCGGACGCGGGCCGTTCCGAGTCGTCCGGCGCGCAGACCAACGGGCAGCAGCCGGCCGATGGAGCGGCAGCCTCGAACCCGGGCAGCCCGGCTGGCTCCGCGCAGGGAGAAGCGGCGGATGCGCCGGAGGGAGCTGCGGACTCGCAGTACGTCCTCAACGCCACCCACGGCACGGGACGCCGCGGCGGCACCGTAGACGGCCGCCGCGTGCCGACGGCCAAGGAGATGGAGCAGTACGAGACCGGACCCAAGGGAGTCGTCAGCGAGGAAGGCGAGCGGGTCCTGTTCGGCTCGCCCGAGCGGATGCGCGCGGTCGCCGCCGAGGGCTTCAACCCGACGCCTGTCCTGCGCCTGGACCACGATGGTCAGATCTGGCGAGACGGCCGGCTGATCGGCACCCTGTTCGCCCCTCACCTGCACTCCTCGGGCGGGTCCTCTTCGGACGGTGAGTGGTGGAGCGAGCCGCCGTTCGCCAGCGACCTGACGAAGTTCGCCACCCGCGAGGCGGCCATCGCGCACCTCGTGCTGCGCGACAAGGAGCGCGGTGAGCCGGACCTGAGCGTCGTGCACCCGGACCTCGCGTGGACCATGAGGCACACGGCCCAGTCACTGGGCTTCCCCGGCAAGGAGAAGCCCTTCCGCGGGCTGGAGACCCTGGCCGACAACCCGGTCGACCTGGAGCGCTACTACGCGCTGCGCGCCCTGCTGGACGAACTCGGCCGCGGCGTGACGCCCAGCGGGAACGTGGCCGACGACCTGGCGCACCTGCAAGACGAACTGCGCTGGCTCGACGCCACGCACTACAAGCACCAGAAGCCCAACCTGAAGGACAAGTACATTCTCGGACCGGGCTGGCTGGCGGACCAGATCCGCGAGGACTTCGACGTCCTCCGCCCGGAGGACCCGAGGGCCCAGCACCACGACGCCAGCAAGAACCGCGCCGCCCACCAGTTCATCGAGGAGCTGCTGGAGAACGGCGGCAGGAACAACGCCGTGCGCGTGCCCATCTCCGAGATCCGCGAAGGCGACGTCGTAGAACTCGACGGGCGTATCACCGGCTTCTACGCCGGGTACACCGGCCGTCGGCTCGGCTACGTCATCGGCGAGCCGACGAAGGCCACCTTCAAGGCGTCCGGAGTCCGGTACAAGGGGTACCGCGTCACCGTCTCCAAGGACCAGTTCGAGGGCACGCGCCACGGTGCGAACGGCGACACGTTCATCATCCCGGCGGACGGCGGCACCGCCCTGCGTCTCGCCGAGGTGGAGGACGTGACCCTGCCGTTCGATCAGCACCGCTACGGGCGGCAGATCGGCGAAGGCCCCCGCACTGCGGCGGCCGACGACTCCTCGTCCAGCAGCAACGCCCCCGAGGCCGAGCGCCAGGACGACACGGCCGTCACCCCGGCCGCGACGGACACCTCCGCCCCCGAGAGCGGTACGGACGCCCCGCGGTCGGAGGACCGTACGGAACCCACCGCCGCGCGCACCACCCCGGTCCAGCCGCCCGCGGACCCGGCGGCCGACCGTCCCGCGCGCGCGGAAGGTGGCAGCGACGAACGCCGCCAGGATGCGCCAGCCGGCGCGCCTGACGCGACGCCGGAGCCCCCGGCCGCGCCGGAGCCGGTCGGTGGCCGGCCCGCCGAATGGGTTCAGGTCAGCGAACTCCAGCTCCGCGACCTGGTCCGGATCGACGGCGTCACCAAGCAGGGCAAGGCCCGTACGCTCGCCGGTCACGTCGTGGGCGGACCGAAGCTGATCCCGGTGACCAAGAAGGGCCGCGCCACGGACATGTACCGCGTCCTGGTCGCCGACAACCCGGACGCCCGCACCGGCAGTCCGGTGTACGTCATGCCGGACGCCGCGGCGGCTCGCGCCACCCGCGACGACGCCGACCAGTTCCAGGGCTCCCCGCAGACCGGCGCGGACTCCGACGTCCTGACCGGCCGGATCGCGGACAGCGTGCCCACGGACGCCCGAGGGAACGGTCTCTTCCCCGGCTCGCTCGTCACCGACGACGACGGCAAGGAAGGCGTGGTCACCGGCGCAAGCGCCAACAGCGTCCGCGTCCAGTTCGGCGACGACCGCACCGACGACAATCACTCACCCACCTCCCTCAACGTCACCGACGGCGGCGCGGGTCGGCCCTCCGGCTGGACCGCAGACGGCCGCCTGGTGCGCGACGGCAACGTCGTCGGCGACCGGGACGGCAACATGCTCGGCACCGTCGAGTCGGTGGACGGGGACACCGCCACCGTTGCCGCCCCGGACGGTATGAGGGATCTGCCCATCGCTGACCTGCGCGTCATCGGCGACACCGCCGACGGCGACAACGACCACAAGGTCTCCTCCGTCGAACCCACCCCTGCGGGAGACGTGCAGGAGGGCGACGTCGTCGTACGCGAGTCCCCTGACGGCCCGCGCACCGCCCGGGTTACCGGCCGGGAGGAGGAGGGCGAGCAGACTCACCTCGACCTGGAGGACACCACCACCGGCGAGACCGAGAAGGTCTCGACAGCGAGCGACAGCGACGTGCAGAGGGCGCTGGGGGCCGATGGCAACCCGCCCGAGCTGGGGCCCGAAGATGCTCCGGCCAGCGGCGACGAGATCACCAGCCACGAGCCGGCCCCGGCCGTCGACCCGGTCGCCGGTCCCACCGTGGACCCGCAGCTCTCCCCCGAGGAGCGCGACGCGATCACCGACCGTGGGCAGGCACCGGCCAGCGACCCCGACGCCCAGCAGGGCGCGGCTCGCGTCGCCAACGACCTGCCGCTCACCCCTGGGCAGGCGACCGCGCTCGCCGAGGAGCTGCGCGAGGGTGCCGACTCGGCAACCCCCGAGGGCCGAGCGGCGCAGCGGGCTGCCGACCACCTGGACGCCGCGGCGGGCAACGAGCCCGACGACGTCGACCAGCCGGAGCCGGGCACCGTGGGCTCCGTCGGCGAGGGAGACACGATCACCCTGCCGGACGAGTTCGACCCGGACACCATGACCGCGTACCGCGTCGTGCAGATCCAGGAGGCGCCGGGCGGGGTGCGGGTCCTCACGATCGAGGACGGGGACGGCATGCGCTTCAAGCGGTCCCTGGCGTCCTCCGAGCCGCTGTACCAGCTCCCCGAGCCGGAGGCTCCGGCCGCGGACGACGACGCTGAGCAGCGCGACCCGAACCCGGCTCCGGACGCGGGCAAGGTCCGCGCCGACTACGCGGACGCAGTCGTGCGGGCGGTGATCGACAGTGCCCTCGACGGCACGACCACGCCGGGCAGCATCCACCAGCTCCGCCAGCAGATCGCCGAACGGCTCACCCCCGAGGCGCTGCGCGCGGGCATGCGCAGGGCTCGCAACGGGGCGATGGCCGCGATCACCGACGCCGGGTTCGAGGGCCAGGAGCGCGACGACCTGGTGCAGTCGCTTCGGAAGGAGGCGGCCCGCGCACGCACGGACGCTGTTCGCGCCGCGGTGCGCACGCTGGACGACCTGGAGCCGCTGGACGGCGAGTCGGAGGAGGACACCGCCAGCCGCGCGGCCGACCTGCTGCGCCTCATCCCGGAGGCCCTGCGCACCCGGGCGGCTGGGGACGACAACACCGACGGGGAGGCGGGCGTGAACGACGACGTCACCCAGCACGCCGACGACGCCGTGGGCGAAGCTCTCCAGGCAGCCGCGGACAGCGGTGAACTCCTCACCCCGGAGCGTCGCGCCGCGATCGTGCAGCAGCTCGCCGCTCGTATGGACAGCAGCCGCAACGCCACCGCCCAGCGGATCGCCTCCCGGCTGCCCGAGGGGCAGCGCGCCGGCATCCTGCCGCACATCGTGGCCGGACTCGTCGCCATCGCGCGGAGGATCATTGCCCTGGTCGCGGCCTTCCTGAAGGCCCTGGCGAAGGCGTGGCGGGCCGGTCGCGAGAACCTGCGCCGGATGCGGGAACGTATCTCCCGGTTCCGTCAGGGCCTGATGCGGCGCATCCGGTCGTGGCCGGAGGCCCGTCGCCTGCGTCGCCTGGCCGCCGCGGGGCGCCTCCCGCAGCACGCCGATGGGCTGCCGCTCGGCGACCGTGTCGCCCACTGGGCGCGGCTCCTGCCCGCCCCGGGCCGGTTCGGTCAGGTCTCCCGCCGCGCCCGCTGGTACCGGCCGACCAGCCGCTCCTCCCTGGCTGCTGGCCAGCTCCCGGAGGTACAGGACGGCGTGCGCTGGACGATGGACCGCTCCGTGGACGGCGGGCCCGGCCCGCAGGCCCTGCGCCACCTCGCGGCCGTCCGTGCGGCCGGCCAGGACGTGGACACCGACGTCGTGGCCCGGCTGAGTGCCGCTGCGCCGGAACTTGGCGACGACCCGCACGGCACTGTCCGGCACGCCGCGAACTACGCCGACACCGCCGAGCGCCGCCTGCGCGACCTCGAAGCGGCGGCGGCCGGCGGCGCACCCGGCGCGGACCTGGAGGTCGCGGCGGCCCGCGTCGAGGCGCAGTCCGCACGGCAGGAAGCCGCCCGGCTTCAGCAGGCGTACGCCGCGGCGCTCCCCGACGCCGTACGGGGCACCCTGGCGGAGGTTCGCGAGATGGGGCCGGGCACCACGGCCACGCTGGTGACCACCCCGGACAGCGACTCGGACGCCGTGCGCGCCCTCACGGGCGTCGCCCAGTTCGTGCCCCGGGACTGGCTGTCTCCGACCGAGGCCCGGTTCCTCACGGCTCGCGGCGGCGACGCCGGCGGGTACGACCCAACCAGCCGGATCGCGACCGTCGCCGACCTTGGGGACGACGGCCGCCGTACGGCTGCGCACGCCCTGCTCGCGCACCTTCAGCAGCACTACCCGGATCTGCTGGCCGCGCAGGAGGCGTTCCATTTCACCCGGACCCACAGCGGGCGGGTGGGGGCGCGGCGCCGCACGTCGCTGGACAGGCTCCTCGCGCGTATGTTCCGCAACAGCAACGGTCAGGGCGACACCGGGAACCTGGTCCCGCTCGGCCTCGCGACGCTGTTCGAGGGCCAGTGGTACGAGGACGACGACCTGCGGGCTTTCCTTCTCGGACTGCTCGCCACCCGGTAGAAGGAGGACGGTATGAGGGTCATAGGCACGCTGGACGACGGTGGGGCCTACGACGTGGAGGTCACCGGTCGAGAAGACCGGCCGGTGGCCGGCTCCCGCCGTGTGCGGGCCCTGGTCGAGCAGTACACCGGGCAACCGGTCCTGCTCGGCCCGCTCGGGCCTCGGCGCGATCTGGAGCCCACGGACGTCACCGCGGTGCTCGCGCTGCTCCGCGACCGCACCCGGGTGGTGGAGGTCAGACAGTGATCGCGAACACCCAAAGGTGGGGGTCGGGGCCCGGCAGGATCACGTAGTGGACGATCGCGGTGCGCGTCGTGATGACGCGCACCGACTCGTCCATCTCGTACTTGTCGGCCTGCGGCCACGACCACGGGTCCTCGCAGGCGCGGACGATCGCCGCTTCAAGCTCGTCCCGGTCGGGGGTGGGCAGGTCACGGATGGTCCGGCCGACGTTCGACGCGAACCGCGCGGGGATCGCGCTCACCTGCTGAAGACCTCCGCCATGCTCATCGCGCCGGCCTCGGGCCGCCCGGCCTCATCCCACTGCCGGAAGGCTCCGCGCGCCAGTTCCCGGGCGCGCTCCTCGCGATCAGGAGCGCCCGGGGTCTCGGCCGCGCGCAGTACCCGCTGCACGTACTCGTCCACCGGCAGCCCGTAGCGGCGGGCAGACTCCGCCACCTGGTCCGCCAGGCGGTCATCCACGGACACCGTCAACTCAGTCATGCATCGAGAGTAGCGAGCGGCCGGGAGCCACGGCAGGGGATCAGCCCGAGACGTAAGCAGCCCCGGCCCGGACCCTGCCGCCCGTGGACTACGCATACGCCGTGAAGAACCTGCCCCAGCCCGCCGCCGACCCGGCCGCCGGCACCCCGGCTGCACCACCGCCACCGGAGATGCAGCCGCCCCAGGAGGACGACGCCCGCCCCTGGGCCGGAGACGTGTACGACGAGGGCGACGAGACCGACCCCGCGCAGGCGTACGCCGCTCTGTCCGGCCCGAACGGTGAGCAGGCGTGGCTCGACAAGGCTGAGGACGGCACCCTCACGGGCTGGGTACGAGACGAGACCGGCCAGGTCTGGCGGTACTCCGACCCGGACACCTGGGCCATCGACGTGGACGACGCCGGCATGCAGGAGACCGGCGGCAACCACGGTGAGCCGCCCGCCGACGGCACGCAGGACCCCGCCGTCGTCGACCCGGCGGCCACCGACCCGGGCGCCCTCCCCCCGGGCGACGTGGAGCCGCTCGATCTCGGAACCGCGGACGAAGCAGTCGACCCCGCTGCGGATGCAGAGGCCCCCGCCGACCCTGCTGAGGAAGACCCGGCCGCCGAGCCCGCCGAAGACTCGGACGGCGAGGAGGACCCCGACGCGGACGAGGACGACCCGGCGAAGAAGAAGGGCGGCAAGCCGCCGTGGAAGTGAGCCTCCGGCGCACGGGCACGGCCCGCCGTACGGCCAGCGCAGGACGGTAACCCCTCCGCGGGGGCACGGTGCGCACCGCCCGAGACGTCCGCCAGGAGGAACCCGCCGTGCCCCGTACCCCGCCGTCCAGCCGCCCGCGCCCGAGCAGGGGCATCGTCCGCGCCATCTTCGCCGTCACCGGCGTGGTGGACGAGGTCCAAGACCTCATCCTCCCCGGGGCGTTCACCCGCACCCTCGCCACCCGCCGGGTGAAGAGCGTCTGGCACCACTCCTGGAAGGACCCTGTGGGGAGCGTGCTGGAGGTCGAGGAGTGGATGCCGGGTGACCCGCGGTTCGCCACCATCCCCGGCGGCAGCGTCTGGCCGCGCGAGGCGGGCGCGCTCGTCGCCACGGTGCAGTTCAACATGGGGACGTCGTGGGGCCGGGACGCCTACGCGCAGGTCAAGCAGTGGCACGAGAACGGCGAAGCCGCGTTCTCCATCGGGTACAAGGTCACCCCCGGCGGCGCCTCCAAGCGCCACGACGGCGTACGGATCATCCACGACCTCGACTTGTACGAGGTCAGCCCGGTACTGCACGGTGCCCACCCGCTCACGCGGAGCCTGGAGGTGAAGGCGTCCGTCGGCGCGGACCACGGGGAGCTGGAGCACAAGGCGACCTGGTCGGCGGTCGAGCTGAAGGCCGCCGAGACGCAGACGGGCACCGGGGTGATGGTCGCGCTCCGGCTTCCACCCGACGTGGCTGCGAAGATCGCGCACCCCGAGGGCACCCCGGCCGAGCACCTGCACGTCACGCTCGCGTACCTCGGCGACGCCGCGGAACTCGGCGGCCACCCGGACGACCTCCGCGACATCGTCACCCCCGCCGTCACCGGCAGCAGCTCACTGGCAGGAACCATCGGCGGCCTCGGGCGCTTCCCCGACACCGGGGACGGAGAGCCGACCTGGGTGCCCGTCGACGTGCCGGGCCTCGCGGAGCTGCGGCAGCGCGTCGTGGAGGCCCTGCGGACGTCGGTGTACTCGGACAAGCTCGACGCCCGGCACGGCTACACCCCGCACGTCACCCTCGGCTACAACCTCCCGGACACCGAGCCCGTACCCGCCACCCCCGTGACCTTCGAGCAGATCGCCGTCGTCCGGGGCGGAGACACCTCCTTCATCCCCCTCGGCCAGACCGCCGCGCCGGCCCCCGCGCCGCCCCCGCCAC
>NZ_PVLV01000029.1 GCF_002982015.1 Streptomyces solincola | reverse complement strand
CGGAGAAAGGCGAGGGGAGAGGAGCCTTCATGACCACACGGTGCTGTGCTCCAGGTGGCCTGGCAGGCGCGTGAGACAAGCCCACGAAAAGGTGAACGCGCGCCTTGCGGCACCGCGTGCGGCCGCCGGCGCGTTTCTGCGGTCGTACAGTCGGCGGGCTGGTCGCCGAGGACGCCGCTCCGCGTTCGGGCACGGTCGCGCCGGAGCCCGACCGGCACCGCACGGTTCCCGTGGGCCGCCGCCCCCGGGCGCGTTGGGTCACAGATGACACGAGGGGCACCTGCCGTGGCCGGAAAACGGATGTTTCTCTTCTCCCTGTCCGGGGCGGTGGGGATGGTCCTGCTCGACCAGACCGTCGTCACCGTCGCGTTGCCCAGCATGGGGCGCGACCTGGGACTGAGCATGTCGTCGTTGCAGTGGGTCGTGAACGGGTACATCCTCGCGCTTGCGGCGTTCGTGGCGTTCGGCGGCCGGTTGGGTGTCGTCCTCGGGGAGATCCGCGCCTTCCAGGTCGGCGTCGGCCTGTTCGCGGCCGCTTCCGTGGTCTGCGGTCTGGCCCCGGGGAACGGTGCTGCGGCCGAGGTGATCGTCGCCGCCCGGGTCGTGCAGGGTCTGGGCGCGGCTGTCATGCTGCCCACGGCCCAGTCACTGGTGGCCAACGCCTTCCCGACAGGTGAGCGTGGTCGCGCCCTCGCCCTCTACACGGGCAGCGGACAGGTGCTGGCCGCGCTGGGGCCCCTGGTCGGCGGTGTGCTGACGCAGTGGATCTCCTGGCGGGCCGTGTTCTTCGTCAACGTCCCCGTGGCGGCTGCGGCGCTGCTGCTCCTTGCTGCCAGCCGCCCCGAGCGCACGCACGGCAGACGCACCTCGATGAGCGTGCCGCAGCTCACCACGCTGATCGCCGGGCTGGCTCTGCTCGTCCTCGGGACCCAGCAGGCGTCCGTCTGGGGCTTCGCATCGGCTCTCACCTGGACGGTGCTCGGTGCGGGCGCCTTGGGGATCGCGTGCTTCATCCGGCTGGCGCTGCGCTCCGAGCGGCCCGTCATCGACATCCGGCTGCTGGGCATCCGCCGCTTCCGCCGGGACGCGGTGCTGCTGTTCATCCTCCAGTTCGGGACCCTCGCCGCCATGGTGCACGGCACGCTCTTCCTGCAGGAGACGCTCGACTACTCGGCCATCGCGTCAGGTCTGGCCATCCTGCCCCTCATCGTTCCGCTCATCGTGGCCAATCAGATCGCCGGACGGGCGTTCGACAAGCACGGCGCGAGAGTCCCCACGGTGGCTGGGTTCATCGCCGCAACCGCAGGGGTGGGCGCGTGGGCGTGGTCGTTCACCGCCGAGACGTACTGGTGGCAGGTTCCCGGAATGACGGCCACGGGAATCGGCATCGGCTGCGCTCTGAGCTGCCTGAGTGCCGACGGGCTGAGCGTGGTCGCCGCGGAGTCGCGGGGTGAGGCGTCCGGCATTCTCGCCTGCCTGCGCCAGCTGGGCGGCAGTGTGGGCGTCGCCGCCGCGGCGACCGTCGCTCTCGCCGCCCACGGTTCGCGTACGGACTTCGCCTCCGTCCGGTCCAGCACGGCGGCGCTCGCCCTGTGCGGCGTCGTCTTGGCCCTCGGGCTGGCCCTGGCCCTGTTCCTCGGTTCCCGGACGGCACGGGAGACCTCAGTCACGAGGAAGGCGTGACCGCCGACGGCGCCCGGCGTCGCCACCGGAGCGCGGCGCTCCCGCTCCCCGGTGGCGGGACACGACGTGCGTCGACTCGTCGGCTTCGGCGGCCCGCCACGCGCGGTGGTGTCAGGCGGGGCGCCCCGCTCCGTCCTCCCCGGGCTCCGCGGACCGGCCCGGGGGTCGGCGGGGCAGGAGGAGGACGGCCGGCAGCATGGCGAGGAGCGTGATGGCCCCCAGGGTGTAGAAGCCGGTGGAGACCGCGTCGGTGACCGCCTCCTTGAGGGCGGGGAGCAGGTCGGCGGGGATGCCCGCGGGCAGGCCCGAACCCTCCGGTGACGCCACGGCCCGGCCGATGGAGCGCTCCACCTCGGGCAGCCGGTCGGGGGGAATGCGACCGTCCTGCCGGATGAGCTCCAGGATGCGCGCGCCCTGGACATGCGCCACGAGCATGCCCATGACGGCCAGACCCAGCGCCGCACAGACCTCGCGCGTCGTCTCGAGGACACCTGATGCCTGGCTGCGCAGGTCCGGGGGCGTCGAGTTGTACGCCTCGGAGAAGGCCGGAATGCTGACGAGCCCGATCCCGACGCCCATGGCGGTCCACAAGGGCAGCAGCCACGGGTAGGACTGGTGGGGCAGGGCGACCGCGGTGGCGGTCATCCCTCCTGCCACGAGCGCTCCCCCCACCGCCACGGGCAGGGGAGCTCCGAGCCGGTCGTACAGCATTCCGCCCACGGGGCCGACCAGGACCGAGGGAAGGGTGAGAGGAAGCAGGAGCAGACCGGCCTCGACGGCTGTCAGCCCCAGCACGTCCTGCAACCATACGACGCTGAAGACGGAGAAGCCGATGTAGGAGAACCGCACCGCCGCCAGCACACCCGTTCCGGAGCCGAACCCGCGCAGGGCGAACAGCCGGAGCTGGATGATCGGCTCGGCCAGGCGGAGCTCGCGCCTGACCAGGGTGCCTAGGAGCAGGACGCCCGCGGCCAGCAGGCCGAGCACGGTCGGCGAGGCCCAGGCCCAGTCCCGCGCTTTCATGACGGCGATCAGCACACAGCCCAGGCCCCCGACGAGCAGCGGGGCACTGCGCCAGTCCACCGGGGCGTGTGCGCGTTCGGCACGAGGCAGCAGCATGTGCACCGCGGCCACGCAGGCCATCCCCACGGGCAGGGTGAGGAAGAAGATCGCCCGCCACGAGAAGGTCGTCGTCAACGCGCCGCCCACCAGCGGGGCCGAGCCGTAGAAGAACGTCGACACGCTGGAGGCGATGCCCATCGCCCGACCCCGCTCGTGCCGGCCGAACTGGGCCACCGTGATCGCCTCGGCGGTCGGCCGGAGGAACGCCGCGCCCGCGCCCTGGGCCACCCGCGCGGCCAGCAGCCAGCCGAGGGACTGGGCGAGGCCGCCGGCGACGGAGCCGGCGACGAAGACCAGCACGCCGGCGCGGAAGACCCAGACGCGGCCGAGGGCGTCACCGGCCCGCCCGCCCAGCGCCACCAGCCCCGCGTAGGAGAGCAGGAAGGAGTTCACGATCCACGGCAAGTCGGTGTACGGCACGTCGAATTCGCGCTGGAGCACGGGCAGGGCCACGAGCACGGCCAGGGCGTCGATCGCGACCATCGCCCGCGCCGCGGTCATGGTGCCCAGAATCCACCAGCGGCGCCGGGAGTCGACGTCCGTTCGTCTCACTTCCGCCCCTTGGATCGCGTTGCGCATGGCGTACGGATGGGTGTGTGCCTTCCCCTCTGCTGCTGTGGTCCCCGTGCGGCCTGTTCAGCCGTCAGGGTGCGGGACCCCGCGACGCTTCCGGCGCACGGTGCGTGCCGTCGCGGCGCGAGGGGTGGACGAGCCGTGCGCTGTCGTGCGGGACTGGTCCGGACGGTAGGCGGTGCGGATCCGCCGGACCGTCGGACCGGGTGCGCGGGCGGGCCGGGCGGGTCTTCGTCGGGGTGCGCGTCGCATGAGGCCATTGGACGCGGCGGCCGAGCAGGCGGCAACGGGAGGGGGCCGGCCCCGGCCGCCGCTGCCACCGGACAGCGGTACCGCGCCGCGGCCCGCTCGAAGGCCCGCCGCGGCGGCGTCAGCCGAGCCCGCCGGCTCCCGGCGTGTACTGGCGCCGCAGGTCGGCCAGCTGCCCGCCGGTCAGCGACCGTCGCCCCTGCGGATCGGTGTACGTCACCTCGGTGACGGGCCCGACGCCGTAGGCGACCCGGTCCGCGATGAGGTAACCGGCCTGCCGGGCGTTCGCCAGCGGGCTGAGGTCGGCCCGGGCGACCGGTGAGCGGTCCACCTCGGCCGGCAGGCCGGCCACCACGTGGGCGCACACCTTCGCGGCTCGCTTCGAGGCCAGGTCCGCCGCGTAGGCGGTGGGGTGCCACGGGGTGTCCGACACGCCCCGGACCAGCATCCACGGCACTCCCGTCACGGCGTTGGCGTAGGCGAAGCCGGTGCCCTCGTTGTCCTCGGCATCGGTCTGGTACAGCATGTTCTGCGCTTCCACCCAGGCCAGGGACTCCGTCCAGACGGGTGCCTGACCGACCGTGCCGACGATGACCTTGCTGTCCACCGCTCCGCTCGCGTCCTGCCTGCCGGTCGCCTCACTCAGGCGCACCGAGCCCAGCGCGGGGGTCGCCGCGCCCGTCCGCACCAGCTGCTTCGCGGCGGCGAAGCCCTGGATGTAGACCCGGTCCGGGTCCACCGGGTGCGGCCGACTGCCGAACTCCGCCGCGTCCGAGGGGGTCGGGTACTGTTCCCCCCTGCCGCTGATGAGGGCGCCGGCGATATTCGTGCGTCCGGTGACGTGGATCTCGGCCGCCGGGTAGGGCTTCTGCCGGCCGTCGCGGCCGTACCGCACCGCGTCCTTGTCCACCACGAAGCCGCTCAGGACCACGTCTCCGACGTTGATGCCGGCGTTCTGCGCCCCGGCCGTCCCGGAGAAGATCGTCGCCCGGGGCCGGAAGGTCGTGTTCAGCAGCCAGGTGGCGAGCTGGGCGGCACCGTCCAGTTCGCCGCTGGCCACGCTCACCACCGCACGCCCGGCGATGCTCCCGACGTAGAAGCGGAAGCCCTGGACGTCCGTGTGGCGTTCGACGGCCATCTCGGCCAGCACGGCGGCCTGTTCCACCGGCAGGGCACTGACGATCCCCACCGGCGCGGGGTCCGGCCGGTCGGTTTCGCCGCCCCCGACCACGCCGGAGCCCGACAGCCCCAGCAGCGCCATGACCAGGCCCGCGGCGCAGACGCCGCGCACCATCATGGGGGCCTTGGCACGCACGGGGCTCCTCCCACCGGCGCGCACGGGACACGGCTGTGCGGGGCCGGGCCGTCGGCTCGGGTCGCGTTCACCGCCACCGTAGGCCGGTGGCGCCGGCCCGGCACCCTGGTGGACCCGACGGGGTGTGCCCGAGCCCTGCGCCGCGACCGGAAGCGGCTCCGCGGGTCCTCCCGGGGGTGCGGCCCGGGCTTTCGGCCCGTGCTTCCCAGGGCGCCGGGGGGCCGCCACCGCCCTGCCGGTCGGACGGACGGGGCAGCACGTCGGGGTGCCGGAGACGGGGGTCGACGCGACCCGCTTCCGGGGCTCGGCGGCGTCGGCGCCGGTCGAGGCCGCGCGATCGGGGAGCGACGTTGACAGAGGCGTCACCCAGAGGGCAACCTCGTCTCCACACGGTTGGCTAAACGATTAGGCAATCCGGAATGAACCACTTTGGACGGGTACCATGGCGCGTCGCATCGGCATCAAGGACGTGGCCGCGGCGGCAGGTGTGTCGACCGCGACCGTGTCGCAGGTGCTCAACCGGGTCGAGGGCAAGCGGATCAGGGAGGAGACGCGCCAGCGGGTCTGGCGGGCCGCCGAGGAGCTCGGATACGCGCCGAACGGGATGGCCCGCGGGCTGCGGACGCGGCGGTCGCAGACCATCGGCTTCGTCAGCGACGAGATCGCCACCACCCCCCACGCGGGCCGGCTGATCCTCGGCGCCCAGGAGGCCGCAGCGGCCGAGGGCCTGGTGCTGCTGCTGGTCAACACCGGCGGCGATGACGCTCTGGAGCGCAGGAGCATCGACATGCTGCTCCAGCGCCAGGTGGACGGCGTGCTGTACGCGGCGATGTACCACCGCACCGTGGAGCTGCCCGGGGCCCTGCGTACGACTCCCACCGTGCTGCTCGACGCGGGCTCGCCCGATCCCGCCGTCCCCTCCGTGGTGCCCGACGAGGTCCAGGGCGGGCTGGCGGCGACGCGGGAGCTGACGCGTCACGGCCACCGCCGGATCGGTCTGGTCGTGCAGACCGAGGACCTGCCCGCCCGGCAGGGCCGTCTGCGCGGCTACCGCCAGGCGCTGGCCGAGGTCGGGGTCGCCTACGACCCGGAGCTGGTCGCCGCGGAGAAGGCGGTTCCGTTCAACACGGTCGGCGGCGACGTGGAGGCCGGCTACCGGGCCGCACGGCGCCTGCTCGGGGCGAAGCGGCGTCCCACGGCGTTGTTCTGCTTCAACGACCGGATGGCCGCCGGCGCCTACCGGGCCGCCGCCGAGTCGCGGCTGTCCATCCCCGACGACCTGTCGGTCATCGGGTTCGACGACCAGGAGCTGGTCTGCGAGTCGGTGCACCCGCACCTGAGCACCGTCCGACTTCCGCACTACGAGATGGGGGCACGGGCGGTGGCCCGGTTGCTCGCTCTCGTCACGGCTCCGGACCGGCCGGCCGCCCCGGACACGGACGCGAAGGAACTGCTGCCCTGCCCGCTGGTGGCGCGGGCATCGGTCGCTCCACCGTCCTGTCCCTGACCCGGGTCGACGAAGCTCCCCCGGACAGCCGGCCGCCACGACCGTCCTGCTCCGCCGCACCATCCGAAAGGCCCACGAGTGTCCACCGCGTCCAGCGATCCCCACCGGCCCACCGCGCACCTGCGCCCGCCCCGGAACTGGATCAACGACCCCAACGGGCTCGTCTTCCATGACGGCCACTACCACGTCTTCTACCAGTACAACCCCTCCAGTACACGGCACGCGAACATCCACTGGGGCCATTTCCGCAGCAGCGACCTGGTGACCTGGGAGCCGCTGCCGATCGCTCTCTTCCCGGCGCCGGACGGGGTGGACGCCGACGGCTGCTTCTCCGGCAACGCCGTGTCCGACGGCGACCGGTTGGTCGCCTTCTACTCCGCGAACCGCTGGGACCGCTCGCCGCAGCACCAGCCGGTCACCACCGCCACCTCCCGTGACGGCGGTCGGACGTTCGCCCCGCGGGGCGGCCTGGTCATCACGGACTGGCCCGAGGACTGCACGATGTACCGCGATCCGTACGTGTGGCGGGACGGCGGGCTCTGGCGCATGCTGGTCGGCGCCGCCCTCGCGGACGGCCGGGGAGCGGCCCTGCTCTACGAGTCGGCCGACCTGGAGAACTGGAGCTACCGGGGCCCGTTCGCGGCCGGCGGGCAGGTGCCGGTCGGCACCGGCGGCCTGCACACCGGCGAGGGCTGGGAGTGCCCGCAGTACCTGCCTCCGCAAGCCGGTCGTCCCGGGGCCCTCGTCTTCAGCGCCTGGAACGACCACGACGGCGACCGCTGCGTCGCAGCGCTGATCGGCCAAGAGCACGACGGCGTCTTCGAGGCCGCCGCACCCGTACTCGTCGACCATGGACCGGACTGCTACGCGCCCGCCCTGCTGCGGGCGCCGGACGGCCGCTGGCTGATGTGGGGCTGGTCCGCCGAGGCCCGCCAGGAGAGCTGGGCGGCCGCCGGTGGATGGGCGGGCGCGCTGACGTTGCCCCGCGAGGTGCGCGTCGGCGCCGACGGGACACTGCGCCAGGAGCCCGCCGCCGAGATACGCGCCCTCCGCGGCACGCGGGCCGTCCACGCACACGGTGCCGGCCCCGGCCCCCAGTCCGTGGACCTGGGCACCGTGGGCCGGGCCTTCGACCTGACGGCCCGGCTGGAGACGACCGGGGCCGCGGGCCTGCGGCTGCTCACCGACGAGGACGGCTCCGAGTACCTCGACATCCGCCTGGACCCCGCCGCCGGCGAACTGGTCGTGGACCGCGAACACGCCTCGCTGGACGGCCGCGCCCACGGCGGCGCCTACCGGATGCCCTGCCCGACGGGGCAGCCGGTCGAGCTGCGGGCGGTCGTCGACCACTCCATGGCCGAGGTCTTCCTGACCACTACCGGCCAGGTGCTCACCCTGCGCCTGTACCCGACGGGTGAGGTCCCATGGCGACTCGCCGTCCGCGCCGCGCCCGGCACGCGTCTGCGGTACGCCGTCGACGCCTGGCACCTGCGGCCCCTCACCTACGAGGAGCCGAGCCGGGACACCTCGCCGCCGCGCGGCCGGGCCCGCACGGCGGAGCCGCCGCCGGCGTCGGCCTGAGGCACGCCGATACCGGCTCCTGCACGCCTCCCCCTCCTCCCACCCGCACCACACCTCTGAGGACTCGACATGAAACCGGGCATACGACTGCGTCGCACGGCGGCCCTGACCCTGGCCCTGGTCGTGCCCTTGGCCCTGGCGACGGCCTGCGGCTCCGGCGCGGACGCCGACGCCTCACACGGCACCGTCACCGTCTGGGCCCACCAGGGCCAGGCCGGAGAGAGCGCCGCCCTGCGGGACGCGGTGACGGCCTTCAACGCCTCGCAGCAGGAGACCAGGGTCGAACTGACCCTGATCCCCGACGCCGACTACACCAAGGCCGTCACCGCCACCGACGCCTCCAGGCTCCCGGACGTGCTGGAGTTCGACGGCCCCACCATGGCGAGCCTCGTCCGCGGCGGGAAGCTCGCCCCGGTCGACGGCTACGTCTCCGCCGGGACCCTGGCGAACGCCACCGACGCCACCAGGACCGACGGAGCGATCGGCGGCAGGCAGTACGGCCTGGGCATGTACGACTCGGGTCTGGGCGTCTACGGCAGCAGGAAGCTGCTGGACGCGGCCGGCGTCACCTACCCCACCGGGCTGTCCGACGCCTGGACGGCGGCCGAGTTCACCGACGCGGTGCGCAAGCTGGCGGCCAAGGACTCCCGCGGCACGAGCCTCGACCTCCAGGAGAACCTCGGGTACGCCAACGAGTGGGGCACCTACGGCTTCGCCCCCGTCGTCTGGTCGGCCGGAGGCTCCCTGCTCGACGGCGGCAGGGCCCAGAGCGCCCTGAACACCCCGGCCGCGGCGTCAGCGCTGCGGATCTTCCAGTCCTGGAAGAAGTACACCGACCCCAACACCGACGGCAACGCGTTCACCAAGGGCCGTGCAGCCCTCAGTTGGGCGGGCCACTGGATGTACCCCGCCTACAGCGAGGCCCTCGGTGACGACCTCGTCGTCCTGCCCCTGCCGGACTTCGGCGACGGACCCAAGACCGGGCAGGGTTCGTGGCGGTGGGGTATCAGCTCCCGCACCGGTGCCGGCAGGGCCGCCGGCGCCTTCCTCGACGCCCTCCTCGACGACACCAACGTCACCGCGATGACCCTGGCCAACAGCGCCCCGCCCGCCACCAGGTCCGCACTCGCGCGCAGCGGCCTCCCCGCCGGGGCGGCCCGCTGCGCGCGAGTGCGGACCTGGTGGCGGGCGGGGCGCTG
>NZ_PVLV01000299.1 GCF_002982015.1 Streptomyces solincola | reverse complement strand
CCCCCAACGCCGTCGGCACCCCCGCGTTCCGGGAGAACTCCACCCCCTCCGCCGCGCACTCCGCCGCCGACAACACCGCCAGCACCACGTCCAGCACGGCGCCGCGCCGCCGCTCCCACCACCACCAGCCGCGGGTGGTCCGACCCGCGGCGCCCTGCTCTGCCCCCGTTGTGGTCATGCCTCCACCCTACGAGCCGGAACCACCCGTTTCTGATGAGCCCGGGCTCCGCGCGGATCATCCCGCCGTTCGCCTGAACACGGGTGGCGACGACCGGGACTGCCGTCTGGTGCGCGTTCGCAGCAGCGCCGATCCCTACCGTCGCACCGAGGGCTCCTGGTGCGGCATAGTAGGGGCTGCGTCCGCGCCTGACTGGCGAAAGCGGACATAAGCACTATCCCGGGTCGTCTAAGGGCAAGACGTCAGATTTTGGTTCTGATCATGGGGGTTCGAGTCCTCCCCCGGGAGCGTTTCTCCGGTTCGAGTCCTCACCGGGCCGACAAGTCGGGCCCCGGCAGTCGCACAGAGCGACCGCCGGGGCCCGCCCCCGTTTCGGGGGGTTAACGCCTAGGTATCCTGCGGTTGTCCACACCCCGAAAGCCGAAGGGCATACCCGTGAGCGCCACACGCCCGGCCGCCGTCGTCGTCCTCGCCGCGGGTGAGGGCACCCGCATGAAGTCGAAGACCCCCAAGGTCCTGCACGAGATCTGCGGACGTTCCCTGGTGGGGCACGTCGTCTCCGCTGCCCGTGAGCTGGACCCGGCGCAGTTGTGCGTGGTGGTGGGGCATGCGCGGGAGCAGGTGACGGCGCACCTGGCGGAGGTGTATCCGGGGACGCGGACCGCGGTGCAGGCGGAGCAGAACGGGACCGGGCACGCGGTGCGGATGGCTCTGGAGGAGCTGGGGGCGGACGCGTTGGCGGGGACCGTGGTGGTGGTGTGCGGGGACACTCCGCTGCTGTCGGGCGGGACGCTGGCGGAGCTGGTGGCGACGCACGCGGCGGACGGCAACGCGGTGACGGTGCTGTCGGCCGTGGTGCCGGATGCCACGGGGTACGGGCGGATCGTGCGGGACGCGGGGTCGGACGCGGTGACGGCGATCGTGGAGCACAAGGACGCGTCGGAGGAGCAGCGGGCGGTCCGGGAGATCAATTCGGGGGTGTTCGCGTTCGACGGCCGGCTGCTGGCGGACGCGCTGGGGAAGGTGCGGACGGACAACAGCCAGGGTGAGGAGTATCTGACGGACGTGCTGGGGATCCTGCGGGAGGCGGGGCACCGGGTGGGCGCGTCGGTGGCGGGTGATCACCGCGAGGTGGCGGGGATCAACAACCGGGTGCAGTTGGCTCAGGCGCGGGCGCTGTTGAACGCGCGGTTGCTGGAGGCGGCGATGGCGGCCGGGGTGACGGTGGTGGATCCGTCGTCGGTGTGGGTGGACGTAACGGTGACGTTCGAGCGGGACGCGGTGGTGCATCCGGGGACGCAGTTGCTGGGGGCGACGCATCTGGGTGAGGACGCGGAGGTGGGTCCGAACTCGCGGTTGCGGGACACGGTGGTGGGCCGGGGCGCGCGGGTGGACAACACGGTGGCGGACGGCGCGGAGGTCGGTGAGGCGGCGTCGGTGGGGCCGTTCGCGTATCTGCGGCCGGGGACGAGGCTGGGGGCGAAGGCGAAGGCCGGGACGTACGTGGAGATGAAGAACGCCTCGATCGGCGAGGGGACGAAGGTCCCGCACCTGTCGTACGTGGGGGACGCGACGATCGGGGAGTACACGAACATCGGGGCGGCGAGCGTGTTCGTGAACTACGACGGTGAGGCGAAGCACCACACGACGATCGGCTCACACTGCAAGACGGGATCGGACAACATGTTTGTGGCGCCGGTCACGGTGGGGGACGGTGCCTACACGGCCGCCGGCTCGGTGATCACGAAGGATGTTCCGGCGGGTTCTCTGGCGGTGGCGCGGGGCCAGCAGCGGAATATCGAGGGTTGGGTGGCGCGCAAGCGGCCGGGGAGTGCGGCGGCGCAGGCGGCCGCGGAGGCGTCGGAGCGGGGTGTGGACGGGGCCTCGGATGAGGGTTGACCGGAAACGGGTGCGCTCATCTCGGCGTACCGTGATACATGCACACAATTTCGGCTGGCTTGCGCGGCGGTGCGTCGTCGGTGGTTCGCGGCCAGGGAACTCGTCTGAGGAGACAGTGCTGTGACCGGGATCAAGACGACCGGCGAGAAGAAGCTGATGCTCTTCTCCGGCCGCGCCCACCCCGAGCTGGCCCGGGAGGTCGCGCACCAGCTCGGTGTGGGGCTGGTGCCGACGAAGGCGTTCGATTTCGCCAATGGTGAGATCTACGTCCGCTTCCAGGAGTCGGCGCGGGGCGCGGACTGCTTCCTGATGCAGAGCCACACGGCTCCGATCAACAAGTGGATCATGGAGCAGTTGATCATGATCGATGCGCTGAAGCGGGCCTCGGCCCGGAGCATCACCGTGATCATCCCGTCGTACGGCTACGCCCGGCAGGACAAGAAGCACCGGGGCCGTGAGCCGATCTCGGCCCGTCTGGTGGCGGACCTGCTGAAGTGCTCGGGTGCGGACCGGATCCTCACGGTGGATCTGCACACGGACCAGATCCAGGGCTTCTTCGACGGTCCGGTGGACCACCTGTCGGCGCTGCCGGTGCTGGCGGACTACGTGGGCGCGAAGGTGGACCGCTCGAAGCTGACGGTGGTCTCGCCGGACGCGGGCCGGGTGCGGGTCGCGGACCGCTGGTGCGACCGGCTGGACGCGCCGCTGGCGATCGTGCACAAGCGCCGGGACAAGGACGTCGCGAACCAGGTGACGGTGCACGAGGTCGTCGGCGAGGTCGAGGGCCGGGTGTGCGTGCTGGTGGACGACATGATCGACACCGGTGGCACGATCTGCGCGGCGGCGGAGGCGCTGTTCGCGCACGGCGCGGAGGACGTCATAGTCACCGCGACGCACGGCATCCTGTCGGGTCCGGCGGCGGACCGGCTGAAGAACTCGAAGGTGAGCGAGTTCGTGCTGACGAACACGCTGCCGACGCCGAGCGAGCTGGAGCTGGACAAGATCACGGTGCTGTCGATCGCGCCGACGATCGCGCGTGCGGTGCGCGAGGTGTTCGAGGACGGTTCGGTGACGAGCCTCTTCGAGGAGCAGGCGTAGCCACCCGTACGGGTGTGTGAACGCTGGTGGGAGGCCGTCCCGGCCGTTGGTCGGGGCGGCCTCCCGCCGTTCGCCGGCGGGCCTGCGGCTGCCCGGTCGGGGGGCGTTCCGCGGTCGGTTAGACTGGTCGGGTTGCTCGGCGAGGGAGGCCGTGACCGGTGCGGGACCGCGAGGTCCGCGCGGGTGCGGTGGTCCGTTATCGACGCGCTCTTCGTAGCAGGCCAAGTCCAGTCGTGGCCGGGTGACCCCACGACCGTTGACGTTGATGCGTCTGACTTCCTACGAGGAGTGCTTATGTCCGAGGTGAAGATCTCCGCCCAGGTCCGCAGCGAGTTCGGCAAGGGCGCCGCCCGCCGTATCCGCCGTGCCGACCAGGTTCCCGGTGTGCTGTACGGCCACGGTTCGGACCCGGTGCACCTGACCCTGCCGGGCCACGAGCTGCTGCTGGCGCTGCGTACCCCGAACGTGCTGATCGCGTTGGACATCGACGGCAAGGGCAACGAGCTGGCCATCCCGAAGTCGGTGCAGCGCGACCCGCTGAAGGGCTTCCTGGAGCACGTGGACCTGCTGCTGGTCAAGCGCGGCGAGAAGGTCACCGTCGAGGTCCCGGTCGTCGCCGAGGGCGACCTGGCCCCGGGCGGCAACCTGCTGGAGCACGTGCTGAACGCGCTTCCGGTCGAGGCCGAGGCCACCCACATCCCGGAGTCCTTCACCGTGTCGGTGGAGGGCCTGGAGGCCGGCGCCTCGATCGTCGCGAAGGACGTCGAGCTGCCCAAGGGCGTCACGCTGGCCGCCGAGGAGGACGCGGTGGTCCTCCAGGTCGTGGCCGCGCAGGCCGAGGAGCCGGCTGCGGACGAGGAGGCCGAGGAGGCCCCCGAGGCCGCCGCTGCCGAGGGTGACGAGTCCTCCGAGGGCTGAGTGCCTGACGGCGTGCGCCGGCGGGCGTCGCCTGAGGGCGTGCGCCGGTGAGTGACGGGGTGGTGGGCCGCATGGGCCCGCCACCCCGTACGTTTCCGGTAGGACGGGTCGGCGAGGGGATGGCGAGGGTGGACGAGAGCTCTTCGGTCTGGCTGGTGGTCGGGCTGGGCAATCCGGGGCCGGAGTACGCGGGCAACCGGCACAACGTGGGGTTCATGGTGGCCGATCTGCTGGCGGAGCGGATGGGCGGGAAGTTCAAGCGGGCGGGCAAGGCGCAGGCGCAGGTGGTGGAGGGCCGGTTCGGCTCGCCGGGGCCGGGGAGCCGGCGGGTGGTGCTGGCGAAGCCGATGTCGTTCATGAACCTGTTGGGTGGGCCGGTGTCCGCGCTGCGGGACTTCTACAAGGTGCCGGTGGCGGGTGTGGTGGCGGTCCACGACGAGCTGGACATCGACTACGGGGTGCTGCGGCTGAAGCTGGGCGGCGGTGACAACGGTCACAACGGGCTGAAGTCGATGACGAAGGCGATGGGGGCCGAGTACCACCGGGTGCGGTTCGGGATCGGGCGGCCGCCGGGGCGGATGCAGGTGGCCGACTTCGTTCTGAAGGACTTCGGTTCGGCGGAGCGCAAGGAGCTGGACTACTTCGTGGACCGGGCGGCGGACGCGGTGGAGTGCCTGGTCACCGAGGGCCTGGAGCGGGCGCAGTCGGCGTACAACTCCTGAGGCGGTCTCCCGCCGGGGTTTGACCGGGCATGGTCATGTGGTCAAGGATCGCGGGCCATGAGCAGGAGTGCCGCTGGCAGGAGACCGAAGGCCGCCGCCGTCCCCGGGCGCAGGTCGCCGCTTCCGTTCGCGCGGGCCGCGCTGATGGGGCTGGTGGCGTTGCTGCTGGTGGTGGCGGGGGCGTGGGCGTCGTGGGGGGACGCCCAGCATGTGCTGCTGTCGCAGGGGCGGGAGCACGGGACGCTGGTGGTGACGGGGTGCTCGGCGGAGGTGTGCACGGGCCGGTTCGACCCGGAGGGTCCGGGTCCGGTGCGCAGGGACCTGACCGTGGAGCGGTCGGTGGCGGTGCGGTCGGACGGCACGTATCCGGTGGTGGTGAAGCCGGACAGCCGTGAGCTGGTGCGGACGGGTCTGGGCGGGGGGCTGCACGCCTGGCTGCCGCTGGGCGGGGCGCTGCTGCTGGCGGCGCTGGTGGTCGGCGGCGGGCTGCGGCTGCCGAGGCTGGCCTGGTCGGCGGCGGGGCTGGGCGGTCTGCTGCTGGTGGGGACGTTCCTCACCGTGTGAGACGTGGGTGTACGAGGAGGGGGCGCCCGGCTGTGCGGCCGGGCGCCCCCCTTGTCGTGTGGACGTGTCAGCCGGTGTTGCGCAGGCCGGCGGCGACGCCGTTGACGGTGAGCAGCAGCGCGCGGGCGAGCAGCGGGTCGGGTTCGTCGCCGCGTGCGGCGGCGGTGCGCTGGCGGTCCAGCAGGGAGACCTGGAGGTAGGAGATGGGGTCGAGGTAGGCGTCGCGGATGGCGAAGGTCTGCTGGAGGACCGGGTTGGAGTCGAGCAGTTCCTTGCCGCCGGTGACCTTGAGGACTTCGGCGACGGTGAGGGCGTGTTCGGCCTCGATGGTGGCGAAGACGTGCTGGAGGTTCTCCGGCACCAGGGTCTCGACGTAGTGGCGGGCGATGCGCAGGTCGGTCTTGGCGAGCGTCATCTCCACGTTGGAGAGGAAGTTGCGGAAGAAGTGCCAGCGCTCGTGCATCTCGTCGAGGACCTCGTCGAGGCCGGCCTCGCGCAGGGCCTTGAGGCCGGAGCCGACGCCGTACCAGCCGGGGACGATCTGCCGGGACTGGGTCCAGCCGAAGACCCAGGGGATGGCGCGCAGGCCGTCCAGGGAGACGCCGGAGCCGGGGCGGCGGGAGGGGCGGGAGCCGAGGTGGAGGTCGGCCAACTGGTCGACGGGGGTGGAGGCGAGGAAGTAGGTGGGCAGGTCGGGGTCTTCGACGAGCTTGCGGTAGGCGGTGTGGGCGGCGTCGGAGACGGTGTCCATGGCCGCGTCCCAGCGGGCGAGGGACTCGTCGGACTGGCGGGGTGCGGTGTGCAGGGCGGATGCCTGGAGGGTGGCGGCGACGGTCAGTTCCAGGTTCTCCCGGGCGAGGGAGGGGACGAGGTACTTGTCGGAGATGACCTCGCCCTGCTCGGTGACCTTGATCTCGCCTTCGAGGGTGCCCCAGGGCTGGGCGAGGATGGCGTCGTGGGAGGGGCCGCCGCCTCGGCCGACGGTGCCGCCGCGTCCGTGGAAGAGGCGCAGCCGTACGCCGTAGCGGTGGGCGACGTCGCGCAGCCGGCGCTGGGCGCGGTGGATCTCCCACTGGCTGGTGGTGATGCCGCCGAACTTGGAGGAGTCGGAGTAGCCGAGCATGACCTCCTGGACGTCGCCGCGCAGGGAGACCAGGCGGCGGTAGGAGGGGTCGGCGAGCATGCCGTCGAGGATGACGTCGGCGGCCTTGAGCTCGTCGGTGGTCTCCAGGAGCGGGACGATGCCGATCTTGGCCCAGCCGGCGTGCAGGTCGATCAGGCCGGCTTCGCGGGCGAGGACGGCGGCGGCGAAGACGTCATCGGCGCCTTGGCACATGGAGATGATGTAGGACTCGATGACCTCGGGCCCGAAGCGCTCGAAGGCTTCCTTGACGGTGTGGAAGACGCCGAGGGTCTTCTGTCCGGCCTCGTCGAGCGGGGCCGGGGTGGGGGCGAGCGGCCGGCGGGAGCGCAGCTCCTTGGCGAGGAGCTTTCGCCGGTAGTCGCGGGGCATGTCGGCGTAGCGCCAGGACTCCTCGCCGAGCCGGTCGAAGAGCTGGCCGAGGGCGTGGTGGTGGGCGTCGGCGTGTTCGCGGACGTCCATGGTGGCGAGCTGGAGGCCGAAGGCGGCGAGCGTGCGGATGGTGCGGTCGAGCCGGCCGTCGGCGAACAGGCCGCCTCGGTGGGCGCGCAGCGAGGTCTGCACGAGGGTGAGGTCGGCGAGGAGGTCGGCGGTGCCGAGGTAGTCGCGGCCTTCGGTGTGCGGGGTGCCGTGGGCGAGGCGCTCGCGGGTGTTGAGGAGCTTCTGCCGGATGCAGGTGGCCTTGAGCCGGTAGGGCTCCTCGGCGTTGAGCCGCTTGTAGCGGGGGCTGATCTCGGGGAGCTTGTCGAGGTCGGCCTTGAGGGAGTCGAGCAGCTCGTCGGTGGCGCCGGCGTAGCGGATGGAGTTGGAGAGCTGGCCGCGCAGGTGGTCGATCAGCTCGATGGCGTCGCTGATGCCGTGCTCGTGCTGGAGGATCAGCACGTCCCAGGTGACGGCCGGGGTGACGTTGGGGTTGCCGTCGCGGTCGCCGCCGATCCAGGTGCCGAAGGTGAGGGGGCGGGTGCCGGCCGGCAGTTCGTAGCCGACCCGCTCCAGCTCGGCGGCCAGGTCCTCCAGGACGTCGCCGACCGCGCCGGCGTGCAGTTCGTCCAGGTAGTAGATGGCGTTGCGGGCCTCGTCGGCGGGCTCGGGGCGGACGACGCGCAGCTCGTCGGTCTGCCAGATGAGGTCGATGGCCTCGGCCAGGCGCAGGTCGTGGCGGCGCCGGTCGGAGGCGATGACCGGGGTCTCCAGCAGTTCGGCGATGCGGCGGAGCTTGTTGAGGACGGAGCGCCGGGCGGCCTCGGTGGGGTGGGCGGTGAACACCGGCCGCACGTTGAGGTTGCGCACGGTGTCGCGTACGTGGGCGGAGTCGCCGTCCTTGAGCATGTCGGCGGTGCGGGCGAGCAGGCCGCCTTCGGCGGCGCGGCGGGCGCGCAGCTCCTTGCCGCGGTGCACCTGCTCGGTGACGTTGGCGAGGTGGAAGTAGGTGGAGAAGGCGCGTACGAGCCGGGCGGCGGTCTCCAGGTCGGTGTCGCCGAGGAGGGTGGCGGCGGCTTCGCCGTTCTCGCGGGTGAGGTGGCGGACCTTCTCGACGAGTTCGAGGAGGGCGGGGCCTTCCTGGCGCACGAGCGTCTCGCCGAGGAGGTCGCCCAGTCGGCGGATGTCGGAACGCAGCTCGGCGTTGGCGGTGGCGGCCTGGTCGGCGCGGCCTGCGGTCTGGTCGGCACTGCTCACAGGTGCGGCTCCTTGCAGTGTTTGAGCACGTCTGGAGGGGTACTGAAAGCTCGCGGACCACGCTGTCCGGCGGGTCCCAGGATAGGTCGCCGGGTCGGCGGCGGGTTCTGCGCCCCTCGTGCCGCGCCGTCGGGCACTGCCATACTTACGTCGCCGTAGGTTACGGTTCCGTAGGTACCGTACCGCTGGTGCGGTCCCCCTCCTCCCTTTCCCTCACCCCCTGAGGATCTCCATGACCACTACCCCCGAGGCGCCCCCCGCGGAGTCCGCGGCACGGCCGGACGCCGCCCCGCATGTGCCCTCTGCCACCCTCGGCGGGGACAGCAAGCGGTCGGTGGAGCAGCTCGCGTTGCTGGCGTTCATCGTCGTGCCGTTCGTGGCGCTGGTCGCGGCGGTGCCGCTGGCGTGGGGCTGGGGGGTGAGCTGGCTGGATCTGGGGCTGCTGGTGGCGATGTACTTCATCGGCTGCCACGGCATCACGATCGGTTTCCACCGCTACTTCACGCACGGTTCGTTCAAGGCGAAGCGGCCGCTGCGGATCGCGCTGGCGGTGATGGGGTCGCTGGCGGTGGAGGGTCCGCTGGTGCGCTGGGTGGCCGACCACCGCAAGCACCACAAGTTCTCCGACGCGGAGGGCGACCCGCACTCGCCGTGGCGGTTCGGCGAGAGTGTGCCGGCGCTGATGAAGGGCCTGTGGTGGGCGCACATCGCCTGGATGTTCGACGAGGAGCAGACCCCGCAGCACAAGTACGCCCCGGACCTGATCAAGGACCCGGCGCTGCGCGCGATCTCCCGGCAGTTCGTGCTGTGGACGATCGTCTCGCTGGCGATCCCGCCTGTCGTCGGCGGTCTGGTCACCATGTCGTGGTGGGGCGCGTTCACCGCGTTCTTCTGGGGTTCGCTGGTGCGGGTGGCGCTGCTGCACCACGTCACCTGGTCGATCAACTCCATCTGCCACGCGGTGGGCAAGCGCCCGTTCAAGTCCCGGGACCGCTCGGGCAACGTGTGGTGGCTGGCGGTGCTGTCCTGCGGTGAGTCCTGGCACAACCTGCACCACGCGGACCCGACGTCGGCGCGGCACGGGGTGATGCGCGGGCAGATCGACTCCAGCGCGCGGCTGATCCGCTGGTTCGAGAAGCTGGGCTGGGCGTACGACGTGCGCTGGCCGAGCAAGGAGCGGATCGCGGCCCGGCGGCAGGACAGTTCCGCGCACGCGGCATGATGGACGCCGTGGCGATCGACGGCAGCAGCGGCAGCGGAAACGACAAGCCCCGGCGCGGGCGCCGGGTGCGGATGACGGGCGCGGAGCGCCGGCAGCAACTGCTGGACATCGGCCGCACGCTCTTCGCCGCACGGGGCTTCGAGGGCACCTCGGTGGAGGAGATCGCCGCGAAGGCGGGGGTCTCCAAGCCGGTGGTGTACGAGCACTTCGGCGGCAAAGAGGGGCTGTACGCGGTGGTGGTGGACCGCGAGATGCGCCAACTCCTGGACATGGTCACCGGCGCGCTGACCGCCGGGCACCCGCGCGAGCTGCTGGAGCAGGCGGCGTTCGCGCTGCTGGACTACATCGAGACGTACACCGACGGTTTCCGCATCCTGGTGCGGGACTCGCCGGTCGCCCAGTCCACCGGCACCTTCGCCTCGCTGATCTCCGACATCGCCACCCAGGTCGAGGACATCCTCGGCATGGAGTTCAAGAACCGCGGCTTCGACCCGAAGCTGGCCCCGCTGTACGCACAGGCGCTGGTGGGCATGGTGGCGCTGACCGGCCAGTGGTGGCTGGACGCCCGCAAGCCCAAGAAGGCCGAGGTCGCCGCGCATCTGGTGAACCTCGCCTGGCACGGCCTGGACGGCATGGAGGCCAAGCCCCGGCTGATAGGGCACCGCAAGAGCTGAGGGGCGGGGGCCGAGGCCCCGGTGACGGCCCGGCCGGTGGCGCAGCCCGTGGCCGGGCCTTCGTGCGGGGGCGCGCCCGCCGGCGCGGCGCGGGCGACACCGGGACGCCGCCGGACGCGGCGCCCCGGTGTCCGGCACAGGGCAGTGGCACCACCCGGTCGGGGGGCCCGGCCCTCACCCCTCCCTGCGGGCCACCGCGAAGATCCGGCGGAAGGGGAAGACGGTGCCGTGCGGGGTGGGCGGGTAG
>NZ_PVLV01000298.1 GCF_002982015.1 Streptomyces solincola | reverse complement strand
CCGTACCGCAACCGCCGCCCCCGCCCGTACCGGAACTGCCGGCCCCCGAGCCGGAACCGGCCCCCGGGCTGTCCGCGGCCCCCGTGCCGGCGGCCGAGTCTGTCGGCGACGGGCGCTTCACCGTGCGGCTGGCGAACTTCGAAGGGCCCTTCGACCTGCTGCTCCAGCTCATCGCCAAGCACAAGATGGACGTCACCGAGGTGGCCCTGTCCACGGTCACCGACGAGTTCATGGCGCACATCCGGGCCATGGGGCCGGACGGGGACCTCGACCAGACCACCGAGTTCCTGGTGGTCGCCGCCACCCTGCTGGACCTCAAGGCGGCCCGGCTGCTGCCCGCCGCCGAGATCGAGGACGAGGCCGACCTCGCCCTGCTGGAAGCCCGCGACCTGCTGTTCTCCCGGCTGCTCCAGTACCGCGCGTACAAGGCGGTCGCCGCCCTGTTCGACGAGCGGATGGGCGGCGAGGGCCGCCGCCACCCGCGTACCGTCGGACTGGAGCCGCACCACGCCGAGCTGCTGCCGGACGTGATCCTCGGCATCGGACCGGAGCGCTTCGCCGAGCTGGCCGTCAAGGCCATGCAGCCCAAGGCCAAGCCGCAGGTGTACGTGGACCACATCCACGCCCCGCTGGTCAGCGTCCGCGAGCAGGCCGAGCTGGTGGTGGCCCGCCTGCGCACGCACGGCGAGCTGAGCTTCGCCGCGCTGGCCGCCGACGCCCCGGACACCCTGACCGTGGTGGCCCGCTTCCTGGCCCTCCTCGAGCTGTACCGGGACCGGGCCGTCGACCTGGAGCAGGACGCCGCGCTCGGCGACCTGACCGTGCGCTGGACCGGGGCCGAGGACGGGGCGCCGCTGGTCACCGACGAGTTCGACCGGACGCCGGAAGAGGTGGAGTGATGGAGGCGGAGGCGACCGACGCCGTCGAGTCCCTGGAGCTGCGGCCCGCGCTGGAGGCCGTGCTGATGGTGGTGGACGAACCGGCCACCGAGGAGCACCTGGCCTCGGTGCTCGGCCGCACCCGCCGCGAGGTGGCGGACGCGCTGCGCGCACTGGCCGACGAGTACGACGCCCAGCGGCGCGGCTTCGAGCTGCGGCCGGTCGCCGGCGGCTGGCGCTTCTACACCCGCCCCGCCTACGCCCCGGCGGTGGAGAACTTCGTGCTGGACGGCCGGCAGGCCCGGCTCACCCAGGCCGCCCTGGAGACCCTGGCCGTGGTCGCCTACCGCCAGCCGGTCAGCCGCTCGCGGGTCTCGGCGGTACGCGGGGTGAACTGCGACGGCGTGATGCGCACCCTGCTCCAGCGGGGCCTGGTGGAGGAGACGGGCACGGAACCCGGCACAGGTGCGATCCTGTACGGGACGACGCACTACTTCCTGGAGCGGATGGGCCTGCGCGGCCTGGACGAGCTCCCGGAGCTCGCGCCCTTCCTCCCCGAGGCGGAGGCGATCGAGGCCGAGACCCGGGAAGGGGTGATGTCGTTCGATCCGGACGCCCCGGAGACGGCACGACCCGAGTACCACCAAGACGACGACAAGACGACGGACTTTTGATGCGAAGCAGCGGCAGCGGCAGGAACAGCGGCGGCAACGCCGGACGCGGCGGTAACAGCGGACGCGGCGGGAGCGGTGGCGCCGGCCGTGGCAACACCGGCCGCGGCAACCACCGCGGCGCCGGCAACAGCCGGGACGACGGCCCGCAGGGCGGCGGCCGGCCCCGCAATCCCCGGCCCGAGGAGCGCCGCTACGACGTCGGCGGCCCCGCCGACGGCGGGGCCGGCGGTCCGAAGAAGGGCCGCGGCGCCTCCGCCCGCGGCGGCGCGAAGGGCGGTCCCAAGCAGCCCAGCAGCGCGCCGCGCGGCCGGGGCCCGCGCACCGCCCCGGGGCGTTCGCGCGAGTACGACGCCCGTGCCGAGGAGCGCAACCGCGAGCGGTACGCGAACAAGCCGCAGGTCAAGACCCCGAAGACGTTCGGCGAGCAGGAGGGCGAGCGGCTTCAGAAGGTGCTGGCCCGGGCCGGCATGGGCTCCCGTCGAGCCTGCGAGGAGCTGATCGACGCCGGCCGCGTCGAGGTCAACGGCGAGATCGTCATGGAGCAGGGCACCCGGGTCGACCCGGAGCACGACGAGATCAAGGTCGACGGGCTGACCGTGGCGACCCAGTCGTACCTGTTCTTCGCGCTGAACAAGCCGGCCGGCGTGGTCTCCACCATGGAGGACCCGGACGGCCGCCAGTGCCTGGGCGACTATGTCACCAACCGGGAGACCCGGCTCTTCCACGTCGGCCGGCTGGACACGGAGACCGAGGGCATCATCCTGCTCACCAACCACGGCGAGCTGGCCCACCGCCTCACCCACCCCAAGTACGGCGTGAAGAAGACCTACCTCGCCGCCGTCACCGGCCCGCTGCCCCGCGAGGTCGGCCGCCGGCTCAAGGACGGCATCCAGTTGGAGGACGGCTACGCCCGCGCCGACCACTTCCGGGTGGTCGAGCAGACCGGCAAGAACTACCTGGTCGAGGTGGAGCTGCACGAGGGCCGCAAGCACATCGTGCGCCGGATGCTGGCCGAGGCCGGCTTCCCGGTGGAGAAGCTGGTGCGCACCGCGTTCGGCCCGATCCAGCTCGGCGACCAGAAGTCCGGCTGGCTGCGCCGGATGACCAACACCGAGGTCGGCATGCTGATGAAGGAGGTCGGCCTGTAGCGGCCCGACCCCCCGTCGGGGAGCCCGCGACCGTGTGACGGCCGCGGGCTCCCGGCGCGTCCGGAGGTGGGTCCGGGGCCGGTGCGGGTACAGCGTGCCTCGTGAGCGACGAACCGAACGAAGAGCAGCCCGCGGCCCCGGTGGACCGCCCCGACCCCGCGCACCGCCGTCCCGCCGGGGTGAGCGACCTCACCGTGGAGGCGCTGGGCGCGCTGTCCAAGGCGCTGGAGACCACCGAGCGGGCCCGCGGCGCGCTGTACGACTTCCACCAGCTGACCGGCGGGGCGGACCTGGAGCTGGACCGCGCGGTGAAGCTGCTGCGCGAGGCCGGCCACGGTGCGGCCGCCGACGAGGTCGAGCGGGAGGTGCTGGGCCGCAACGTCATCCCCGGGCACTGGACCTTCCAGATCGTCGAGGCGTACAACCGCACCTACTACCGGCCGTTCGCGGAGCTGGAGCGGCGCCTGGTGGACGAGCTGGCGGCCGGCCGCGACCACCTGTTCGAGGCCGAGATGAAGGAGTCCCGCCGCACCCGCGGCCACCCGGACCACACCGCGCGCCCGCCGGGGTGACCGGATCTCGGGGGTCCGGCGGACCGACCCGCCGGGCCCTTGCGGCAGGCCCGCGCCGCCATTTATAGTCAAGTTGACTCTTAAGGAGGCCGGTGTGCACCTCGCGGACCCGTACGGCCGGCGGACCTGGACCCACGGGGGTGGCCCAGGCTCCGACGCCGCGCCGGTGCGGCGCACCGGCCGCACCGGCCTTCCGGTCGGACGCCGCGGATGACCGGGCCCGCCGGGTACGACCCGCACGCCTTCCCGCCGTTCGCGGTCACCGTGGACCTGGCCGTCCTCACCCTGCGCGAGGGCCGGCTGCACGTGCTGCTGGTGCGCCGGGGGGAGGCCCCCTACCAGGGCGACTGGGCGCTGCCCGGCGGCTTCGTACGGCCCGACGAGTCGGCCGGGGCCGCCGCCCGCCGCGAACTCGCCGAGGAGACGGGGCTCTCCGAGGCCACCGCCGCCGGCCTGCACCTGGAGCAGCTCGCCACCTACAGCGACCCCGGGCGCGACCCCCGGATGCGGGTGGTCTCCGTCGCCTACACCGCACTCGGCCCCGGCCTGCCCGAGCCGCGCGGCGGCGGCGACGCGGCACACGCGCAGTGGCTGCCGTACGGCACGCAGGGGCCGCTCGCCTTCGACCACGACGCCATCCTCACCGACGCCCGGCAGCGGGTCGGCGCGAAGCTGGAGTACACCTGCCTGGCCACCGCCTTCTGCCCGCCCCTCTTCACCCTCGGCGAGCTGCGCGGGGTGTACGAGGCGGTGTGGGGCGTCGAGCTTGACCGGCCCAACTTCCGCCGCAAGGTCCTCTCCACGCCCGGCTTCGTCCAGGCCGTCGACGGACCGCCCCGGCTCACCGGCGGCCGCGGCAAACCGGCCGCCCTCTACCGCGCGGGCGGCGCCACCGCCCTCCACCCGCCGCTGCTGCGGCCCTGAGCACGAAGAGCCTCCACCCGCCGCTGCCGCGGCCCTGAGCACCGAGAGAACGGGGACGATGAGATGACCACCGAGCACACCGGCTCCGCCCGGCCGCGTACCGCCGTCAAGCAGGCCGCCACCGGGGCGCTGACCGGGCTGGCGCTCGGCGACGCCCTCGGCTTCCCGACCGAGTTCAGCGACCTGCCGATGATCTTCCGCAAGGTCGGGCCCTGGCGGGAGATGGCGCTGCCCACCCCCGCGATCGTCACCGACGACACCCAGATGACCCTGGCCGTCGCCCGCGCGCTGCGCACCGCCCAGGCCCGCGGCCCGCTCGCCCCGCTGCGGTTCACCCGGCCGCTGCGCGAGGAGTACGTCGCGTGGTACCGCTCGCCGGAGAACAACCGCGCCCCCGGCCAGACCTGCATGCAGGCCTGCGACGCGCTGGCCGGCGACGTGCCCTGGCAGCAGGCCAGCCGCATCCACTCCAAGGGCTGCGGAGCCAACATGCGGGTCGCCCCGGTCGGGCTCGTCCACGGCCTGAGCGACACCCAGCGGGCCGGCGCCGCCCAGTTGCAGGCCGCCCTCACCCACGGGCACCCCACCGCGCTCGCCGCCTCCGACCTCACCGCCCACGCCGTGCACCTGCTCGCCCAGGGCGCCGAACCGCTCGGCCTGGTCGGCCTGCTGCGCTCCTACGCGTACGACAACCGCTCCCGCTACCACGAGTCCTGGCTCGGCGACCTGTGGACCCACAGCCAGGACCCGTCGGCCGCCCACTTCATCGAACGCGGCTGGGACGAGTGCCTGGCCGCCCTGGAGACCCTGGACGCGGCCGTGCGCACCGCCAACCCGGAGTCCGACCCCTGCCTGCTCACCGGCGAGGGCTGGATCGCCGAGGAGGCGCTGACCACCGGGCTGCTGTGCTTCCTGCTCTTCCCCGAGGAGCCGGTCACCGCCATCCGCCGGGCCGCCTGCACCTCCGGCGACTCCGACTCCATCGCCTGCCTGGCCGGCGCCTTCGCCGGCGCGCACCTGGGCGCGGCCGCCTGGCCTCGGGAGTGGGCCGAGCGGATCGAGTACCGCAGCGAGCTCCTCACCCTCGGCGCGCTCTGGGACTCTTGATCGCATGACCGCACTCGTGGACCTCCCCGACCTGGCCTCCGTCGTCGCCGAGCAGCCCGACCCGCTGCTGTTCGCCACCGTCTCCGGCGCACACCTCTACGGCTTCCCGTCCCGCGACTCGGACGTGGACCTGCGCGGGGTGCACCTGCTGCCGGTGGCGGCGCTCACCGGGCTGCGCGCGCCCGAGGAGACCAGGGAGCGGATGTAGGACCGCGACGGCGTGGAGATGGACCTGGTCAGCCACGACCTGCGCAAGTTCGCCACGCTGATGCTGCGGCGCAACGGCTACGTCCTGGAGCAGTTGCTCTCCCCGCTGGTCGCCCACACCACCGAGGCCCACGCCGAGCTGGCCGCGCTCGCCCCCGGCGTGCTCACCTCCCACCACGCCCACCACTACCGGGGGTTCGCCGCCACCCAGTGGCGGCTGTTTCACCGGACCGGCGAACTCAAGCCGCTGCTCTACACCTTCCGGGCGCTGCTCACCGGCATCCACCTGATGCGCACCGGCGAGGTGGAGGCCCATCTGCCCAGCCTGCTCGGCGCCGTGCCCGCCCCCGGTTACCTGGCCGAACTCATCGCGGCCAAGGCCGACGCCGAACACGGCCCCGCCGACGGGGTGGAGCGCGAGCGGGTCCACGCCGACACCGAGGCGCTGCACACCGTGCTCGCCGAGGCCGAGGCGGCCACCGCGCTCCCCGACGCGCCGACCGCCTTCGACGCCCTGCACGACTTCGTCGTCCGGGTCCGCGCCGAGGGCCCCGGCCGCGCCCGCGGAGCGGCGGCGGAGGACTGAGCGGGGCGGGCCGGCCGGCGGCGGCGGGCGGACCGCGCGTAGGGTCTGCGCCATGGCGCACGGGGACGGCGGGGACAGCCGGGACAGCGGGACCGACGGGGCCTGGCTGGTGCGCGAACACACCGTCTACGCCTGCGTGATGGGCTCGCGGGCGTTCGGGCTGGCCGTCGAGGGCAGCGACACCGACCGGCGCGGGGTGTTCCTCGCGCCGACCGCCCTGCAATGGCGCTTCGCCAAGCCGCCGACGCATGTCACGGGACCCGGCGAGGAGCAGTTCAGCTGGGAACTGGAACGCTTCTGCGAGCTGGCGCTGCGGGCCGACCCGAACATCTTGGAGTGCCTGCACTCCCCGCTGGTGGAGCACGCCGACGCCACCGGCCGTGAACTGCTGGCGCTGCGCGGGGCGTTCCTGTCCCGGCGGGCGCACACCAGCTTCGTGCGGTACGCGGTGGCGCAGCGCCGCAAGCTGGAGGCTGACGTGCGGCGGCACGGGGCGCCCCGCTGGAAGCACGCCATGCACCTGCTGCGGCTGCTGGGAAGCTGCCGGGATCTGCTGCGCACCGGCGAGCTGGTCGTCGAGGTGGGGGCGGACCGGGAGAGGCTGCTGGCGGTGCGCCGGGGCGAGACCGCCTGGTCCGAGGCCGACGCGTGGATGGCGAGGCTTGCGGAGGAGGCCGACCGCGCACTCGACGGCTCCCCGCTGCCCGCCGAGCCGGACACCCGGGCGGTGGCGGACTTCCTGTACCGCGCCCGCAGAGCCTCGGCGCTGGGCGCGCCCGAGGACCCGGCTGACACCGGCGGCGGGATACTGGAGCGGTGATCTTCCACCTCGTCCCGGCCGCCGAGTGGCCGCCCGCGCCCGGCGCCGCCTACCGCCCCGGCTCGCTCGCCGCCGAGGGCTTCGTGCACTGCTCCGGCGACCACGCCGCCGTGCTGGCGGTGGCGGCCGCCCGCTACCGCGACGCCCCCGGCCCGCTGCTCGTCCTCACCATCGACCCCGGCCGGCTCGCCGCCGAGGTCCGCTGGGAGGACGCCGACGGGCGGAGCCACCCGCACGTGTACGGGGAGGTCCCGGCGGACGCCGTGGTGGACGTCGCGGAACTGCGCCGGGACGCCGACGGCCGCCCGCTGGGGATCGGGCGGCCCGGCTGACTAGGCTGAGCGCCGAGTCAGGGGCGCGCGGCACATCGTGAAGGAGTCTGAGGTGGCGGTACGAGCGGTCCGCGGAGCGGTCCAGTTGGAACGGGACGACGCGGAGCACATGCGGGAGATGGTCGGCGAGCTGCTCACCGCCGTACTCGACCGCAACGGCCTGACCGGCGACGACCTGATCAGCGTCTGGTTCACCGCCACCCCCGACCTGCACAGCGACTTCCCGGCCGTCGCGGCGCGCGGCCTCGGCATCACCGACGTGCCGCTGATCTGCGCCCAGGAACTCGACATCGCCGGCGCCATGCCGCGCGTCGTGCGGATCCTCGCCCACATCGAGACCGACCTGCCCAAGCCCGACGTCGCGCACGTCTACCTCGGCGCGGCGGCCGCCCTCCGCAAGGACATCGCCCAGTGAGAACCGCGCTCGTCATCGGAACCGGGCTGATCGGCACCTCCGCCGCCCTCGCGCTCACCGCGCGCGGCGTCGCCGTCCACCTGGTCGACCACGACCCCGCCGCCGCCCGCACGGCCGCCGCCCGCGGCGCCGGCGCGGAGGGCGCCCCGGACGGACCGGTGGACCTGGCGATCATCGCCGTACCGCCGGCGTACGTCGCCACCACCCTCGCCGAGGCCATGCGCGGCGGCGCGGCCCGCGGCTACCTCGACGTGGCCAGCGTCAAGGGCGGCCCGCAGCGCGAGCTGGCCGGGCTCGGCCTGGACCTCAGCTCCTACATCGGCACCCACCCGATGTCCGGCAAGGAGCGCTCCGGCCCGCTCGCCGCCACCGCCGACCTCTTCGAGGGCCGCCCCTGGGTGCTCACCCCCACCCGGGACACCGACACCTCGGTGCTCAACCTGGCCCTGGAGCTGGTCGCGCTGTGCGGGGCGGTGCCCGTCGTCATGGACGCCGAGGCCCACGACCGGGCCGTCGCCCTGGTCTCGCACACCCCGCACCTGGTCTCCTCCATGGTCGCCGCCCGGCTCGCCGACGCCGACGAGACGGCCGTCCGGCTGTGCGGCCAGGGCATCCGGGACGTGACCCGGATCGCCGCCTCCGAACCCCGGATGTGGGTGGAGATCATCGCCGCCAACCCCGGCCCGGTCGCCGACGTGCTCGCCGGGGTCGCCGCCGACCTGGACGACACCGTGCGCGCGCTGCGGTCTCTCCAGTCCGCCGACGAGGACAAGCGCCACGACGGCGCCCTGGGCGTCGAGGACGTGCTGCGCCGCGGCAACGCCGGCCGCGCCCGGGTGCCCGGCAAGCACGGCGGCGGCCCCGCCGCCTACGAGACGGTCACCGTGCTGATCAGCGACCAGCCCGGACAACTGGCCCGGATCTTCGCCGACGCCGACCGGGCCGGCGTCAACATCGAGGACGTCCGCATCGAGCACGCCACCGGCCAGCAGGCCGGCCTGGTCCAGCTCATGGTCGTGCCCGCCTCCGTCCCCGCGCTCACCGAGACCCTCCGCGAACGCGGCTGGTCGCTGCGGCAGTGACGGCCCGCCCCCGCGGCCCCCGCCGCTGGGCCGAACGGGTGGCGAGAGCGGTGCGCGGCAGTCGGTAACCTGGTGCGGGGGCCGTAGAGCAGCGGCGCCCGCCATCAGACCGCGAAGTGAGGAACACCGTGCAGTCAGTGATCGTCGCCATCGACGGCCCCTCCGGCACGGGCAAGTCGAGCACCTCCAAGGCGGTCGCCGCCAAGCTGGGCCTCCGCTACCTGGACACCGGGGCCCAGTACCGGGCCATCACCTGGTGGATGCTGTCCCACGGCGTGGACACCGACGACCCCGCCGCCGTCGCCTCCGCCGCGGGCAAGCCGGTCATCGTCTCCGGCACCGACCCCGACCACCCCACCATCACCGTGGACGGGCTGGACGCCGCCGGGCCGATCCGCACCCAGGAGGTCACCGCGAAGGTCAGCGCGGTCAGCGCGGTGCCCGAGGTGCGCACCCTGATCACCGACCTCCAGCGCTCCATCGCCGCGGCCGCCGCCGACGGCATCGTGGTCGAGGGCCGGGACATCGGCACCACCGTCCTCCCCGACGCCGACCTCAAGGTCTTCCTCACCGCCTCCCCGGAGGCCCGCGCCGCCCGCCGCTCCGGCGAGCTGAAGGGCTCCGACGTCACCGCCACCCGTGAGGCCCTGATCAGGCGGGACGCGGCCGACTCCAGCCGCAAGACCTCCCCCCTCGCCAAGGCCGGCGACGCCGTCGAGGTCGACACCACCGAGTTGAGCCTGTCGCAGGTCATCGAGTGCGTCGTCACCCTCGTCGAGGAGAAGCGGGCCGCCGGATGACACCGCCCGGCACCCCCGCGGCAGCCGCCAGACCCTCCGCCCGGGGCGCCGCGACCGGCCGGCGCATCGGCATCGGGCTGATGTACGGCCTGTGGAAGCCGCGCGTCCTGGGCGCCTGGCGGGTCCCCGCCGCCGGCCCGGTGATCCTCGCCGTCAACCACGCGCACAACCTCGACGGCCCCATGCTCATGGGCACCGCGCCCCGTCCGGTGCACTTCCTGATCAAGAAGGAGGCGTTCGTCGGCCCGCTCGGCGCCTTCCTCACCGGCATCGGCCAGCTCAAGGTGGACCGCTCCGGAACCGACCGCGCCGCCGTCACCAGCGCGCTGGACGTGCTGGGCCGCGGCGGCGTCCTCGGCATCTTCCCCGAGGGCACCCGCGGCACCGGCGACTTCGCCTCGCTGCGGGCCGGCCTCGCGTACTTCGCCGTGCGCTCCGGCGCCCCGATCGTGCCCGTCGCCGTGCTCGGCTCCACCGACCGGCGGGGCCGGGTCACCCGGGTGCTGCCGCCGGTGCGCAGCCGCGTCGACGTCGTCTTCGGGGACGCCTTCCAGGCGGGCGACGGCAGCGGGCGGCGCACCCGCACGGCCCTGGACGAGGCCACCGTGCGCATCCAGGAGCGGCTGACCGCCCATCTGGAAAACGCCAGGCGCCTCACCGGGCGCTGAGCCAGACTTGGACCGCGGGCCGGCCGGACATCCGCCGCCCGCCGACGACGAAGAAGAACGAGGAACGGACTTCATGAACGACCAGCACGACCACGGAGCACTCGGCGACACCGAGTACGCGGAGTTCATGGAGCTCGCCACCGAGGAGGGCTTCGACGCCGAGGAGGTCGAAGGCGCGATCGAGGAGGCCGGGCACGGCCCGCTGCCCCGCCTCGCCGTCGTCGGCCGCCCCAACGTCGGCAAGTCGACCCTGGTGAACCGCTTCATCGGCCGCCGCGAGGCCGTCGTCGAGGACCGCCCCGGCGTCACCCGCGACCGCGTCACCTACGAGGCCGAATGGGCCGGCCGCCGCTTCAAGGTGGTCGACACCGGCGGCTGGGAGCAGGACGTCCTCGGCATCGACGCCTCCGTCGCCGCCCAGGCCGAGTTCGCCATCGAGGCCGCCGACGCCGTCGTCTTCGTGGTGGACGCCACCGTCGGCGCCACCGACACCGACGAGGCCGTCGTCAAGCTGCTGCGCCGGGCCGGCAAGCCCGTCGTCCTCGCCGCCAACAAGGTCGACGGCCCCTCCGCCGAGGCCGACGCCGCCATGCTCTGGTCCCTCGGCCTCGGCGAGCCCTTCCCGGTCTCCGCCCTGCACGGCCGCGGCACCGGAGACCTGCTGGACGAGGTCCTCAAGGCCCTGCCCGAGGCCCCCGAGCAGACCTTCGGCACGGCCGTCGGCGGCCCCCGCCGCATCGCCCTCATCGGCCGCCCCAACGTCGGCAAGTCCTCCCTGCTCAACAAGGTCGCCGGCGAGGAGCGGGTGGTGGTCGACGCCACCGCCGGCACCACCCGCGACCCGGTCGACGAGCTGATCGAGCTGGGCGGCACCACCTGGAAGTTCGTGGACACCGCCGGCATCCGCAAGCGCGTCCACCTCCAGGAGGGCGCCGACTACTACGCCTCGCTGCGCACCGCGGCCGCCGTCGAGAAGGCCGAGGTCGCGGTCGTCCTCATCGACACCTCCGAGTCCATCTCGGTACAGGACCAGCGGATCATCACCATGGCCGTGGAGGCGGGCCGCGCGCTCGTCATCGCGTACAACAAGTGGGACTCCCTGGACGAGGAGCGGCGATACTACCTGGAGCGCGAGATCGAGACCGAGATGCAGCAGGTCTCCTGGGCGCCCCGGGTGAACGTCTCCGCCCGCACCGGCCGCCACATGGAGAAGCTGGTCCCGGCCATCGAGACCGCGCTCGCCGGCTGGGAGACCCGCGTCCCCACCGGCCGGCTCAACGCCTTCCTCGGCGAGCTGGTCGCGGCCCACCCGCACCCCATCCGCGGCGGCAAGCAGCCCCGCATCCTCTTCGGCACCCAGGCCGGCACCAAGCCGCCGCGGTTCGTGCTCTTCGCCTCCGGCTTCCTGGAGCACGGCTACCGCCGCTTCGTCGAGCGCCGGCTGCGCGAGGAGTTCGGCTTCGACGGCACCCCGATCCACATCTCGGTCCGGGTCCGCGAGAAGCGCGGCCGCAAGAAGTGACCCTCCGGCGGCGGATCCCCCGGGTGATCCGCCGCCGAGAGGAGTCTCCGCGCCGCTGTCGATCCGGGCGCTCCCCGTTCGCCGTCATGGTGTGCGGCGCCGAGCCGCACGCCGCGATGGGCCAGGCGACAGGGGCCGTCGCCGCCCCGCACGACGAGCCGGCCGACACCGCGCACACTTACCGGTCGCGGACCGCCGCCCTCTTCGACGTGCGGCTCGCCCTCACCCCGTCCCCGGCCGTCGCCCCCGAACGGGCCGTCGCCGTCGCCTTCCGGAACGGGCCCGCCGCCGGGCCCGCCCTGCCCGACGCCCTCGCCGGCGGCGAGCGGCTGGCCGCCCACCACCCGTACCACGCCGCCCGCGCCGAGCTGCTGCACCGGCTCGGCCGGCGACCCGGGGCGGCCGACGCCCACCGCCGGGCCCCGGACCTCGCCGGGACCCCGAGCGAACGGGGCCACCTGCGGCGACGACTCGCCGAGGTGGCCCCGTGAGGACTGCTGCGCCGGGCTACAGGCCCCGGCGCGGCGCCGGTGGCAGCGCGGCCGGCAGGTGGTGCCGGACCGGGCCGACCTGCTGCCAGCTTCCGGTGTACCCGGTGTGCTGCGCCGGGTAGGAGCCGCCGGCCGCGCCGCCCAGTGAACCGAAGGCCCGGAATCCCAGGTCCTCCTCGCCGCTGCGGTCGAACGGCAGCGTACGGA
>NZ_PVLV01000297.1 GCF_002982015.1 Streptomyces solincola | reverse complement strand
GCACGGAGGGCTTCGGCTTCTTCCACGCGGGTCCGGCGTCCGGCCCCGGTGCGGCGTCAGGGGGTCCAGTCCGCCAGGAGCTCCCGGTACAGCGAGGCGTGCGGCACCTCGGCGGGCGCCGGACCCGCGTGGAAGAAGCCGAAGCCCTCCGTGCCGTCCGCCTCCAGCTTGCGCAGGTAGTCGAACGCCTTGGCGTCCTGCTCGCCGAACGCCACGAACCGCCAGGCGATCCGCGGGTTCTGCTCGGCCGCCTCGGCGAGCGCCTTGGTCGCCGCCGTCCGGGACTCCGGCGCCCCGTCGGTCTGGAAGACCACCAGGGCCGGCCCGTCCGCCGCGTCCGATGCCGCGTGCAGCCGCCGGACCTCCTCGACGGCCTGCTCGTAGTGGGTACGGCCCATCCGGCCCAACTCGTCGTTCAGGGCCTCGATCCGGCCCTCGACCTCGTCCAGGGACACCTCCGCGGTGCCGTCCACCTCGGTCGAGAAGAAGACCACCGGCACGGTGGCCCGCTCGTCCAGGTGCGCCGCGAGCGCCAGCGCCTGCTCGGCCAGGTGCTGGGCGCTGCCGTCCTTGTAGAACGGCCGCATCGAGCCGGACCGGTCCAGCACCAGGTAGACCGTGGCCCGCGCCCCGGTCAGCCCCTGCTTTCTCAGGGCCGCGCCGGCCGCCTTGTAGGCCTCCGCGAGCTGCGGCGCCCGCGACTTCACGCGCGCGAGCGTGACGGCGGGCTTGCCGGCCGCCTTCTCGGCCGCGGAGTCGGACGACGTGGCGGACGAGGTCCTGCCCGGGGCCGCCTCCGCCGACTCGGCCGCCGCGGCCGCCTCGGTCACCTTGGTCGTCTTGGCCGCCTCGGTCGCCTTGGTGGCCCTCTTGGCCGGCGCCTTCTTGGCCGGCGCCTTCTTCGCGGCGGCCTTCTTCGCGGGGGTCTTCTTCGCGGGGGTCTTGGTCGCGGGGGACTCCTTCGCGGTGTCCTCGGTCGCGGGGTCCTCGGTCGCGGCGCCCTCGGTCGCGGGGGCGTTCTCGGCAGCGGCCTCAGTCGCCTGCTCGGCTTCGGCGGCCTTCTCTGCGGCGGCGGCCTCGGCGGCCTTCGTGGCCGGCTCCGGCTCGGTGTCCGCCGCGTCCCGCGCCGCCGGCTGGCCGGACTGGGCGGGGATGCCGGCCGCCTTGGGCTCCGTCTCGCGCTCCTTGGCCTGCTCCTTGGCCGGTACGGCCTCGTCGCGGGCCGCCGGCACCTGGGCGCGGCGCGGGCGGGGGTTGTCGAAGGACGCGGCGACCAGGTCGGCCGCCGACTCCTCCTGCGGGGAGGCGGAGGCCGGGGCCGGCACGGAGGCCGCGGGGGCCGCGGAGGTCTCCGTACCGCCGGACGAGCGGGCGGCGGAGCCCGTACCGGCGTTGGCGGGCACCTTCGGCGTACCGCCGGAGCGGCCCGCGGCGTCGGCGGGACGACCGTCGTCCTCGGCCTCGGAGGCGGTGTCGGCGTCTCCCTCGACGTCGGCCTCCTGCTCCGAGCCGGTGGGCTCGTCGGCGGGGCGGTCCGCGCCGGAGCCCTCGCCGCCGGCGCCGGGCTCCGGGGTGTCGGGCCGGCTCTCCTCCCGGGCGGGCTCCTCGACGGGGGCGGCGTCCGCGTCCGTCGCCTGGGGGGCGGCCGCGGTCTCCCCCGGCACCGCGCGTTCCGTCTGCGGCGGGACGGAGGCGGTCGCCGTCTCGTCGGTCTCTGCACGGTCGCGACCGAACACCTTGCGCAGCAAGCTCCGAATGCCCATGGGAGAGGCCTTTCGCATGTGGGGTGCCGTGGTTGTCCGTACTGACCCGGTATTGGGGGGATTCATCCATGGCCAGCGGAGACACGTAAGGTTAGCCGCCCCGCGCAGCGGCGAAAGTGCAAGGGGCGTTCGCGTCAACCCCGCTCCGGACGGGCCGCATTCACCGGCCGTTCATCGCACCGCCGCCGTCGGGCACACCTCCGCCCCTAACGTCACGGCCGACGGAATACCGACACGCTGTCGGCGCGGCCCGCGCCGGAGGAGGACGACGTGCGCAAGCTGCTGCCGCTGCTGAGCGACCACCCGCACGGGGGTGGCCGGTCCGCGCTGACCTGCCGTTACCGCTGCGGGGACGCCTGCTTCCAGGAAGTGCCCAACACCAGCGGCAACGAGTACGCGGGTGACGTCATCGCCGGTGCGCTCTCGCGCCGTTCGATGATGCGCGCCACCGCCGCCGTCACCGTGGCGGCCGCCGCCGGCGGCGCGGTGCTCGCCCAGGGCGCCGGCGCCCCGGCGGCGCAGGCCGCGGTCCCCGCGCACGGCGGAAAGGACGGCCGGCACGGCGGTGGCGGCGGCGGCAAGGCCGACGGCGCGCGCGGCCTGCGCTTCACGCCGGTCGCGCCCAATAAGGACGACAAGGTCACCGTGCCGGAGGGCTACGCGCAGAGCGTGGTCATCCGCTGGGGCGAGCCGATCCTGCGCGGAGCGCCCGCCTTCGACCCCGAGAAGCAGAGCGCCAGGGCGCAGGCCGGGCAGTTCGGCTACAACAACGACTTCCTGTCGCTGCTGCCGCTGCGCGGCGAGCACGGCCGCCAAGTGCTCGTGGCCAACCACGAGTACACCGACGAGGTGCTGATGTTCCGCGGCTACGACGCCGCCGAACCGACACGTGAGCAGGTGGAGATCGCCTGGGCGGCGCACGGGCTGTCCGTGGTCGTGGTGCAGGAGCAGCACCGCGACGGCCGGCTCACCCCGGTCTCCCGGCACCCGTTGAACCGCCGGCTCACCGCCACCAGCCGCTTCGAGCTGACCGGCCCGGCCGCCGGTTCGGCGCTGCTGCGCACCTCGGTCGACCCCGGCGGCCGCCGGGTGCTGGGCACGCTCAACAACTGCGCGGGCGGCGAGACACCGTGGGGCACCACGCTGCACGGCGAGGAGAACTTCAACCAGTACTTCGCCAACGGGTCGAGCGCCACGGACAAGCGGTACGGCGTCGGGACCGGCGCCACCGAGCGCAAGTGGGAGCGGTTCGACAAGCGCTTCGACCTGGCGCAGGAGCCCAACGAGGTGCACCGCTTCGGCTGGGTGGTGGAGCTGGACCCGTACGACCCGGAGTCCACCCCGCGCAAGCGCACCGCGCTCGGCCGCTTCAAGCACGAGGCGGCGCAGCCCCGGCTGACCGGGGACGGCCGGCCGGTCGTCTACATGGGCGACGACGAGCGCTTTGACTACTTCTACAAGTTCGTCTCCTCGAAGCGGATGATGAAGGGCTCCTCGCGGCGTGCCCGCGAGCACAACCTGACGCTGCTGGACGAGGGCACCCTCTACGTGGCGAAGATCACCGGCGACTCCCCCGCCGCCGAGGTCGACGGCGCCGGCAAGCTGCCGAGCGACGGCGAGTTCGACGGCGCCGGCCACTGGATCCCGCTGGCCACCGGCGACGTCTCGCACGTGCCGGGGATGACGGCGGAGGAGGTGTACGTCTTCACCCGGCTCGCCGGCGACAAGGTGGGCGCGACGAAGATGGACCGCCCGGAGGACGTGGAGCCCTCGCCGCGGACCGGGCGGGTGTACGTGGCGCTGACCAACAACACCGACCGCGGCAAGCCGGGCAAGGCCGGCGCGGACGAGCCCAACCCGCGCAACCTCAACAAGCACGGGCAGATCCTGGAGCTGGCCGAGCACTGGGACGACCCGGCGTCCGACGGCTTCGCCTGGCGGCTGTTCCTCGTCGCGGGCGACCCGAACGACCCGGCCACCTACTTCGCCGGCTACCCGAAGGAGAAGGTCAGCCCCATCTCCTGCCCGGACAACGTGGCGTTCGACCCGCACGGCAACCTGTGGATCTCCACCGACGGCGCCCAGCTCGGCTCGCACGACGGGCTGTTCGGGGTGGCCGTGCAGGGCGACCGGCGCGGTGAGCTGAAGCAGTTCCTGACCGTGCCGGCCGGCGCGGAGACCTGCGGGCCGATCATCCAGGACCGGCGGGTGCTGGTCGCGGTGCAGCACCCGGGCGAGGTGGACGGCGCCTCGGTGGAGAAGCCGGCCTCCGTCTGGCCGGACGGCCCGGGCCGGATCGTCCGGCCTTCGGTCGTCGCCGTCTACCGCAAGGACGGGCGCGACATCGGCGTCTGAGCGGACCGGTGAGGCAGGTCCGGGGCCCCGTCGAGCAGTGCGTCCTCCATGGCACGCACCGCCCGGCGGGGCCCTCCCGTACTGCCTCCCGCGTTTCCGGCTTCCTCACGGAACGGGCACCCGCCCTCCGCATCCTCTCTACGGCGGGGGCGAGCGGACCGATACGGTTCGTTCGTACGTCTGTGGCCCGCGTTCACCGGACGGCGCGGCCGTCGAATATGGGGGATTCATGTCGTTCGACGAGGAATGGGCCGAACTCCGCGCCGCGGCGGCCCAGCGGAGTGCGATGCGGCTCAACAGCCTGCCGGCCGAAGGCGGCGGCGGAACGGCCGATCTGGTCGTCAACCGGGACGACCTCGGCCGTATCGGAAACGACGCCTACGGTCTGCGCACCCGCCTCTCCAAGGACGGCGACCACGCCCGCCCGGCGACTTTCGACGCGGCGATCGCACTGAACAACGGCGAGTTCGCGAGCGGTTCCGCGCTGCTCAAGGTGCACGACCGCTGGAACGACCATCTGAAGACGCTGCTCGACGCCTGCGGGCGGATATCGAACCACCTGGACTACACGAAGGCGCAGCACGCGAAGGACGACGTGAAGGTCGAAGGCGACCTGACCGCGGTCTCCAAGCTCTCCGAATACATGAAGTGACGGTCGGGGGAACGTCGGAATGCTGAAGTACGAGGACATCGTCGACGCGCCGCTGGGCAAGCTGAAGACCGCGGTGGACGACTGGGCCGAGATGGCCACCAAGCTGGACACGCTGGCCACCGAGGCCACGGACGGCATGAAGGCCAGGGCGGACAAGGCCGCCTGGGAGGGCGCCAACGCGGGCGTCACCAAGGCGTTCGTCGCCCAGACGGCCAAGGAGTTCAAGGACGCCGCCGCCGAGGCCAAGGGCGTCAAGCAGATCCTCGAAGAGGGCTACACCGCCTTCAAGAAGGCCAAGGACGACCTGACGAGCATCCGCGACCACGAGGGCCCCAAGGCCGGCGTCCACGTGGACGGACAGGGAAAGGTGACGGCGCGCGACTCGGTGGAGGACCTGCCGCCCGGCCAGCGCGACCCCGGCGTCGACTACGCCGCACTGGTGCGGGAGGAGAAGGAAAACGTCGCGTCGTGGCAGCGGCGGATCGACGACATCGTCGAGGCCTGCAACGACACGGACGTGTCCTTCAAGAACTCCCTTGAGGCCAACGTCACCAACGCCAAGGACTTCAGCGCTCCGACGTACACGAAGACGGACCAGGAAGAGGCCGCCCGGGCCGCCGGACTGGCCGCCAAGGGCCGCGACCTCACCCACGCGGAGCTCCAGGCGCTCAACGAGCTGCTCGCGGACAACGCCAAGTCGCCGGAGTTCTCGAAGGGCTTCTACGAGAAGCTCGGGCCGGAGAAAGCCCTCGCCTTCTTCGGGCAGCTCTCCACGGACACCTACGACTACATGGAGCTGGACAAGGAGCGGCTGAAGGACGTCCAGGAACTCCAGCGGAACCTCGGGCTCAACCTGGCCACCGCCTCCCACGACAAGGCATTCACCGCCGAATGGGGCCCGGAACTGCGCAAGCTCGGCACCGAGCGCGTCATGCTGGCCAAGAACGACTACGCCGGGCCGTTCGGATACCAGTTGCTCGGCGGCATCATGCGGTACGGGAACTACGACGCGAAGTTCCTCAACCCGATCGCGGAGCACGTGGCACAGCTCCACCAGAAGGACCCGTTCATGTTCGCCGAGAACAAGCAGGTGAACAGCCCCTTCAAGAACCCGTACAACCCTTCCGGGGTCAACGGCGCGGGCTACGACCCGACGACCGCCATGCTGGAGGCGCTCGGCAACAGCCCGGAGGCGGCCAAGCGCTTCTTCGCCGACCCGCCGACCGCGTACAACGAGGACGGCACGGTCAACCACGGCGCGACGGCCGACCTGGGCAAGGCCGACGGCAAGGCGATCGACAACTACCTCGACTTCTTCGGCAACGAGAAGTGGGAGAGCTTCCCCGACACCAACACCCTGGACGAGAAAGAGCAGAAGGCGTCACTCGGCCACATGCCGGACGCCCTGGGCAAGGCCCTGGAGGCGGCAACCCTCGGATACCCGGCCGGGCACCCGGACGCGAGCGCGGCCCGCGACGCCGACAACGCGGCCGTCATGCGGGACGTCATGGAGAAGTACGGCTCGGACGCCGGCCTGCTGAAGAAGCAGGAGGCCATGGCCGACAGCCTCGGTGTCATGGGCGCCGGATACATCGACGACATCAACTGGGCCTTGGAGAAGAACAAAGAAGACAGCGTCTTCGCGTCGGGCAGGCAAGAGGGGCGCCTTCCCTTCTCGGACACCGAGGACGGCAATCTGCGAAGCGTCACGCGGGACTTCCTCAGCACCTTGGGGCAGCATCCGGACGCCTATGCATCGGTCTCGACCGCGAATGAGGTCTATACCCGCAGCGTACTGGAGAACCAGGTGAGCGCGGACGGAAAGATCGACCACGGCGGGGCCAGGCAAGCCGTGCGCGTCGGAGCCGAGGTCCAGGGAATGCTCGACCAGTCCCGCGGCAATCAGGTCGCGGCCACCAGCCTCAAGACGCACGAGGACTACCAGAAGGCCGTCGAGAAGCGGCAGGGTTGGATCGAGTTCGGGGCTGCCGCAGGTATTGCGGCGGGTGTGGCGTTCCTTCCCGCGACCGCAGCCGTGGGAACAGCTGCCATTCTGATTCCATTGGCAACGGACACCGCAAGCGGTGCCCTGGAACAGGGAATCAGCCACCTAGTGGGCAATATCTCGGAAAACTCGGTCGAAGAACACAAGGGGAACACAGAGGACGCGATCGAGGAAGACCGGAAGAAGATTTACAAGGCAGGTGAAAGTCTGGCCGAATCCCCGAAGGACGCATTCATCCAAGAGCATGTGCGAGATGCCGACTTCGCCGAGACTCTGGGAAACTCCATGTTGATCGGATACGGGGAGGGAATCGACCGCGAGAATCAGCAGGGAAATGATCCGGAGACCGATTGAGCATCTCACCGGCACATACCCCCGAACCATCCAAGAATGAAGAGGAACTCACGGTGACCAGTCCTGGCGGACAGCGGGAAGCCTGGAGGCCAGCCCGTGCAGTCGCAGTCGTAGCACTGGCACTCGCGACTGCCGCCTGCGGCGGAGGGGGCGGCGAGAGGCGGACAAAACCGTCCGTGACGGCGGAACGACTGTGCGGCGGCATGGCGGTGTCGGCCGACGCCGGTGATGCCCTCGAATTGATCACTGGGTCGACCCGTTTCGTACAGTCCAGCAAGACCAATTCGGTTGAGAACGCAGCACAAGGCATCAAAGAAGCCGGCTGGCCCAATCAGCCAAGCTATGGTGACGTCTGCATCGTTTACGTACCCAGCCCGTCACACAAAGAGGTAGAAGTCACCTGGCGCATGGAAAGCAGCGCGCACAAGGGCCCTCTCGCCTCGAAGTTCACCGAGCTACCGATAGGCGAACGGGCGGGCGCCTCCCCGACCAAGTCCTTCGTCACCTTCGCCTGCTCCGACACCGCAGACTTCCCGGTTGCTGAGCCTCGCTACTTCACCATCGAGGCGAGGCTCGGTGGGCCACCGAGGGAGCCCGACGGCGATGTAAACGCCCTACGCGACGCCTACGCCACCGTCGCCCACTCCTTCTCCCTTGCCCTCGCCAAAGAGCTGGGCTGCAAGGACAACGGCGGACTCAAGAGCAAGCCGACACTGACACCCGTCAAAGCGGCACCGAGTCCTTCTGAGGGAACGCTGGAAGATCGACAATGACCAGCCGCAAGCGCACCCGGCGAACCGGCGCACTCCTCCATGCGGCCGTGGTCGGCGCTCTCACCCTCACTGCCGCAGGCTGCGGCGGTGAGGACGACGAGCAGCCTGCCGACACCTCCGTGGCGGCCCAGCGCCTCTGCGGCGGCCAGGCGGTGTCCACCGAGGCGGCTCAAGTCCTCGAACTCGTCATGGGCACGAAGCGGTTCGAGAAGTCCGGCGAGGACTCGACTGTCTCGGCTGCCGCGAAGGCGATGGGCCGCAACACGTCGACGACAGAGGGCGATGGGACGCTCTGCGACATCCACCCGGCCGGCAGCGCCGACCTGGACGAGCTGACAGTCGAGTGGTCCATGGACGGCACCGCGCCGGAGAGCGGGTCCGTCCCGCAGGTCAGCACGGTGCCGAGGGACGCGACCCGCAACGAGCCGCCGAGGCGGGCGCACCTCACCTTCGCCTGTTTCGGCGGCAGGGAGTTCCCCGGCTCCGCGCCGCGCTACGTCACCCTCTCCGTCGGCCCCAGACCGTTGCAGATTCCCGACGCCGACGCGCAGGACGTCCGCAAGGCATACGCCACCGTCGCCCACTCCTTCTCCCTCGCCCTCGCCAAGGAGCTGGGCTGCAAGGACGACGGCGGGCTGGCGACCAAGCCGGCGCTGCCGACTGCGGGCAAGGGTTAGGCGCTGCCCAGCAGTTCCTCGCGCCAGTGGGTGAACTGCTGCGCCGGGTCGCCGGTGTAGGACCAGGGGAACCAGGCGGCGCGGGGGCCGAGCAGGGTGAAGAGGTCGCGGGCCTGGTCGGTGAGGGCGGCGTGGCAGGCGGCGTGGGCGAGGTAGTTGAGGGGTTCGACCTCCTCGGGGCGGACCGGGCCCGGGGGGCGGCCGCCGAGCCAGCGGGAGCAGGTGCGCACCGCCTCGGTCGCCGCCAGCTCGTGCTTCCAGTGCTGGTCGAAGCCGCGCACCGGGGCTCGGCCGCGTGAGGCGTCGGCGACGTAGCGGTACTCCTCGGCCCGGGCTATCTGCACCAGGACGGGGAGCGGCGAGCCGGGGCGGGCGGCCCCGGCGGCGTCACGCGCCAGGTCGTACATCGAGCCGTGGGTGCCGTGCCAGCGTGCCGAGCGGTAGCGCAGGAGCTGGATGTGGCCTTCCAGGTTGTCCGGGTCGCGCCGCCGCAGCTCGTCCCACCAGGCGCGCAGTTCCGCCCGGCCGACGCCGCCCTGGTAGAGGCGGGCGATGGTGAGCAGGGAGACCCACGGCATCGGGTCGTCGGGGCGGGCGTCGGCGGCGACCAGGCAGGTCAGCACCGTGGTGTCGAGCCGGGCCCGGTCCACCGGGGCGCCGCGCCCGGCGGCGATGGCCGCGTCGAAGACCCGTACGACCTCGGTGGCGGCGCGCAGCACCGCCGCGTCCGGGTCGCCGGGTTCGGCGGCGTACCAGGACTCGGAGGTGGAGCCGGCGGCCGCCGCGTGTGCCAGCAGGCGCAGCCGGTGGGTGCGCAGGGGCCAGTCGCGGCCGGTGGCGTGCAGCAGGTCGCGTACGCCCTGCCAGCGGCCGATGACGATGTCGTGGCGGGCGTCGGTGAGCGCCCGGTCGCCGGAGTCCCGGTCGAAGTCGGGTACGAAGCGCGCGGCCCGTCGGCTGCGGCGTACGGCCATGGGACCACCCCCTCCCCGGACGCGGCCGGTGTCAGTAGTCGGTGGCCAGGGCCTCGTGGGCGGCGTCGGGCCGGCGGTCGCGGTGGACCGCTTGGTACGGGGACTCGGCGGCCAGCGCGCGGGCCGCGTCCAGTCTGGCGGGGCGGTAGTAGGAGCTGCCGCGCCGCCAGTACCAGGCCATGGGGACCAGTCCGGCGGCCAGCCCGCCCAGGCCGATGGCGACCGAGGCGGTGCCCAGCGCGCTCAGCGACTCGAAGAAGACCCACAGCATGAAGACGGCGCCCAGCAGCGGCCACACCCCGCCGAGCAGCAGTTCGCGCAGCGAGGTCAGCAGGGTGCGGCGGTAGGCGACGACCGCGGCGACCCCGGCGAGGCCGTAGTAGAAGGCGACCAGCAGGCCCATCGCCCGGACCGCCTCGGCAACGATGTCGGCGACCGAGCCGAGGGTGGTCGCGGCGGCGAACAGCACCAGGGCGACCGCCCCGACGACGGTGATCGCCACCCAGGGGGTGTTCCACCGGCGGTGCACCGCGCCGAGGGCGGCGGGCATGGTGCGGTCCCGCCCCATCGCGAACAGCGAGCGGGTGACCTGGATCAGCGTGGTCTCCAGGGTGGCGACGGTGGACAGCATCACGGCGACCACCAGCAGCTTGCCGCCGATGCCGGGCCAGACCGCCTCGCCGAGCAGCACCAGCGCGTCGGCGCCCGGGGTGACGGTTCCGGCGGCGAGGACGATGTTGACGGCGATGGTGAACGCCTCGAAGACCAGGAAGACGACGGCCAGCCCGGCCAGCGCGCCGAATCCGGCGGTGCGGCGGCCGTCGCGGGTCTCCTCGCTGAGGTTGCCGGTGACGTCCCACCCCCAGAAGCAGAACGCGGCCACCAGCGCGCCCGAGGCGAAGCCGGACACCCCGTCGAAGTGGGAGAAGCCGAGCCAGGACCAGTCGAAGGCGGCGGCCGCGCCCCGGTGCAGGACGACGCCGATGATGAAGAGGAGGAGGATCGTCAGCTCGACACCGGTGAGCAGCAGTTGGGCGCGCGCGGTGAGCCGGGCGCCGCCGAGCACGACCAGCAGCATGACGAGGAACCAGCCGGCGCCGACGAGGCCGGCGAGTCCGGTGTGCGAGGCGAGCGCGGGGTCGATCAGGGAGAGGGTGAGCTGTCCGGCGGGCAGCGAGCCGGCCACCATGAACAGCGTCGCGGCCACCACCAGCGCCCAGCCGGAGAGGAAGCCCAGGGACGGGTGGAGGGTGCGGCCCACCCAGGAGTAGGCGGCGCCGGCGTTGACGTCGATGCGACCGAGCCGCCCGTACGCCAGGACGATGCCGAGCATGGGTATCGCGCAGTACAGCAGCGCGGCGGGCGCGGCCAGGCCGACCGCGCCGACCAGCACGGCGGCGGTCGCGGACAGCGAGTAGGCGGGTGCGCTGCCGGCCACGGCCATGACCACGGTGTCGAGGGGGCCCAGGGCGTTGGGCCGCAGCCCGCGCCCGAACGCGCGCCCGGACGCGCGCCCGGTCATGCGGACGGATGTGGAGCGGTGGGAGGCGGGCCTGGAGGTGGAGGGTCCGGAGGCGGATCCGGGAGCGGCTCGGTGGGGGGAGGTCCTGCGGGAGGGAGCGCGCATCGCTGTTGTCCTCGGGTGGCACGGCGTACGGCGGTGGACGGCGAACCGCCCCGCACGGGCACGGCGTCGGCATGGTCACCACATGCGTGCGGGGTCGTGCGCATCGTAGTGGGCGTAGGGGGCGCGCGGGCCGTTCACGGCATACCGGGGCCCGGATCGTTGTGCGCTCGGCCGCCGGGTGGGAAAGCCGGCGGAGGGCCGGCCACCGCGTGGGTCCGCAGCCGCGCGGGGCGGGCTGATCCACTTGCCGGGCGGCCGGGCCGGGTGTGCCCTGGAGTGGTGCGGGGGAGGCGACGGAAGGAGTTCCGCCATGGTCACACACGCCTCGGTGCCGCAGCGGCTCGCGCGGCACCGTCGGATCAAGGAGGAGCGCCGGCGGCGGCATCTGTGGGTGATCCTGCCGATCTCGCTGGCCGTCTTCTACGGCTTCTACGCGCAGTTCATCGACCGCAGCGGCGAGGGGCCGGTGACCGGCGGCCAGGTGGTGCTGGGCGTGGTCAGCGGCCTGGTCTTCGGCGCGCTGTGCCTCGGGCTTGGAGCCGTCCAGCACCGGCTGCCGCTTCAGTTGCGGGCGGCCGCGTTCGGCGCGCTCACCGGCCTGGCGATCGGCTGGCTGCACAGCCTGACCTCGGAGAGCGTGCTGACCTCGATCGTGCTCTCGGTCCTCATCGCCGCCGCCACGACGGTGGGCATGTTCTACGCCTTCTATGTGCACGACCCGGCGTACCACCCGGCCAACGCCCCGGACCGGCCGCAGGCCGACGACTCGGCCAGGGAGCCGGCCGCCCCGCTGGGTCGGGAGCCGGCGCACGCGGCACTGCGGAAGACGCGCGGCGGGGCTCCCCGCTAGAAGCCCGGACGGGCCCGGCGAGGCCCGACGGATACCCCGGACCAGGTCGCACAGGCGTACGGGTGGCGCCGGGCGGACGGGCGACCGAGACTGGGAGGACGCCGTGCCGCGCATGTTTCACGTGAAACATGGTGTTTCACGTGAAACATGCGCGTCCGCCCGTGTCCGCCCCCGGCCTCAGGGACCGCACCCATGACGTCATCGACGGAACAACCGGCCATCGAGACCCACCAACTGGTCAAGGTCTTCGGCGAGAACCGGGCGGTCGACGGTATCGATCTGCGCGTGCCCGCCGGCACCGTGTACGGGGTGCTCGGGCCGAACGGCGCAGGCAAGACCACCGCGGTGAAGATGCTGGCCACCCTGCTGCGGCCGGACGGCGGCGAGGCCCGGGTGTTCGGCATGGACGTGGTCCGCGAGGCGGACGCGGTACGCGGACGGGTCAGCCTCACCGGCCAGTACGCATCGGTGGACGAGGACCTGACCGGCACCGAGAACCTGGTGCTGCTGGGCAGGCTGCTCGGGCACGGCAAGGCGGCCGCGCGAGAGCGTTCGGCGGAGCTGCTGGCGGCGTTCGGGCTGGCCGACGCGGCCGGACGGCAGGTGAAGAACTACTCGGGCGGCATGCGGCGTCGTATCGACATCGCCGCCTCCATCCTCAACACCCCCGACCTGCTCTTCCTGGACGAGCCGACCACCGGACTCGACCCGCGCAGCCGCAACCAGGTCTGGGACATCGTGCGCGCCGTCGTCGCCCAGGGCACCACCGTGCTGCTCACCACCCAGTACCTCGACGAGGCCGACCAACTGGCCGCCCGGATCGCCGTCATCGACCACGGCCGGGTCATCGCCGAGGGCACCAAGGGCGAGCTGAAGGCATCCGTGGGGTCCGGCTCGGTGCATGTGCGGCTACGGGAGGCCGAGCAACGGCCCGAGGCCGAGCGGGTGCTGACCTCCGCCCTGCGCGCCACCGTCACCCTCGACGCGGACCCGGTCGCGCTGACCGCGACAGTCGACGGGCGCGGCAGCGACCTCGGCGCGGCCGAGGAGGCCGCGCGGGCGCTGGCGGAGCTGGCCCGCGCCGGGATCACCGTGGACAACTTCGCTTTGGGCCAGCCCAGTCTGGACGAGGTGTTCCTCGCCCTGACCGACCGCCGCCCGGAGGCCGAGCCGAAGGCCGGGGAAATCGAGCGGGACGGGGAGAACGAGAGGACCGAGAGGACCGAGAGGACCGTCCGATGAGCACCACGACGACCACCAAGACCTCCGGTCCGGTCGCGGACACCGCCTACAGCGCGCCGCGCGCCGAGGACCTGGCGGCACTGCTGGTCTCCGCCCGCCGGCCGCCGCGCCCGAGCGCGCTGTCGGCGTCGCTGACCTTCGGCTGGCGGGCCATGCTGAAGATCAAGCACGTGCCGGAGCAGCTCTTCGACGTGACGGCGTTCCCGATCATGATGGTGCTGATGTACACGTACCTCTTCGGCGGTGCGCTGGCCGGATCGGCCACCCGGTACATCCAGTTCCTGCTGCCCGGCATCCTCACCATGAGCGTCGTGATGATCACCATGTACACCGGGGTGGCGGTCAACACCGACATCCAGAAGGGCGTCTTCGACCGCTTCCGCACGCTGCCGATCTGGCGGCCCGCGCCCATGGTCGGCTATCTGCTCGGGGATGTGATCCGCTATCTCATCGCGTCCGCGGTGATGCTGGCGGTGGGCATGCTGATCGGCTACCGCCCGGACGGCGGGGTGGTCGGCGTGCTGGCCGGGGTGGCGCTGCTGCTGGTCTTCTCGTTCGCCTTCTCGTGGATCTGGACCATGTTCGGGCTGCTGCTGCGCACCGAGAAGTCGGTGATGGGCGTCAGCATGATGGTGATCTTCCCGCTGACCTTCCTGAGCAACGTGTTCGTGGACCCGCGGACGATGCCGGGCTGGCTCCAGGCGTTCGTCAACAACAGCCCGGTGACCCATGTGGCGAGCGCGGTGCGCGATCTGATGGCGGGCGGGTGGCCGGCCGCGGACATCGCCTGGTCGCTGGGGTGGGCCGGGGTGTTCGTGGTGGTCTTCGGCACGGTGACGATGAGGCTCTACAACCGCAAGTGAGACGGCTCCGGGCACACGTGAGGTGAGCTCCGAGCACACGTGAGACGGCTCCGGGCGCAGGTGAGGCGGCTCTGCGACAAGGTCTGCCGGCGTTCGTCCCGGTGCTGGCCGCCATGGGCGCGGTGGCGTTACGCGGGGCGAGCGCCCAGGTGGAGGTCAGCGGCGACATGCTGCGGGTGCGCAACGCCTTCGGCGTCGAGGTGTGGCGCAGCCCGGCGGAGTTCCTCACCGGGCTGCATCCGGTGACCACGACCATCAGCCGTTCAGCCCGGTGCCCGGGCGCATGGTGATCACGTCCGAGAGCGCCCGGCCCTACGTACTCGACCTGCGCGTATGGCAGCAACGTGACCTCTCGCGGCTGTTTCGCCGGCTGCTGGAGACACCGACCGCGGAGGACCACTGGTACGACTGGAAGGGGCTGAAGCGCGCCTTCCCCGGCGTACGGATGCCCTGGCACCAGTCCCATCCCTGGTCCGCGACCCTGCTGCTCGTCGCGCTGGCCGTGGCCTTTCTGCACGCCTACGCGGTGCTGGCGATGTGATCGCCGCGGGGGCTACCCGGCGCTCGGGGCGCCGGGCCCCTCGCCGCGGACCACGACCACCGGGCAGGGGGCGTGCTGGGCGACATGGGTGCTGACCGAGCCGAGCAGCGCGGCCCGGACGCCGCTGTAGCCGCGGTCGCCCACGACCAGCAGGTCCGCGCCCTCGGCGATCTCGGTGAGCGCCTGCGCGGCGTGGCCGGGGACGACCCGCCGCACCGCGGCCGCCGCGGTGGGTCCGTCCAGGGCGGCGGCCAGCGCCTCGTCCAGCTCCTTGCGGGCGAGCGACTCCGGGTCGTAGTCGTCGGGCAGGGCGGGCGCGGTGGGACCCATCCCGGTGGCGATCCCGGCCCAGGCGTTCGGCGGATACTCCCAGCACGCCACGGCCTCCAGCACCGCGCCGGTCAGCCGGGCCTGCCCGGCCGCCCACGCCAGGGCCTTCAGGGACGGTTCGGAGCCGTCGACGCCCACCACGATCCGGTTCGCCGCCATGGCCACCACCTCCGAGGGTCAGCCGCCGAGCCGCGCCAGATGCTGCTCGAACGGTACGAGTTCCGCTGCCAGGTCCTTCTCCCCGTTCTCCTTACCCGTGCGCCGGGCCGCAACCGGTCGGCCCGCCGCCAGCGCGGCCAGCTCGTCGCCCGCCCGGGGGATCCGCTCGGCCAGGCCGCCGTCGCCGGGGCGGCCGGCGCCGCCCCAGTCCTCCGAGGCCGCGTAGACGGCGGTCGGGACCACCACGGCCCGCAGATGGGCGAAGAGCGGGCGCAGCGCGTGCTCCAGCACCAGGGAGTGACGGGCGGTCCCGCCGGTCGCCGCGACGAGCACCGGCATGCCGGTCAGGGCGTCCGGCTCGACGAGGTCGAAGAAGGACTTGAACAGCCCGCTGTACGAGGCGGCGAACACGGGAGTGACGGCGATCAGCCCGTCGGCGCCGGTCACCGCGTCCAGCGCGGTCCGCAGCGCGGGCGACGGGAAGCCGGAGACCAGGTGCTTGCCGATGTCCACGGCCAGCTCGCGCAGCTCGACCACCTCGATGTCCACCGCGGTGGCGGCGGCGACCGCCTCGGCGAGGCGGTCGGCCAGCAGCCGGGTCGAGGACGGGCTGCTCAGCCCGGCCGACACGACCGTGATCCGCGTGATCCGCGAGGGAACCGCCGTGCTCGAAGGGGTGGCGGCCGTGGGGCCCGTGGCGGTGGTCATGCCGAGGCCTCCTTCCGGGTCAGGGCCGGGTGCGGCGGGGCGGTGGCGGGGACGCCGGCCGGGCGCAGGCGCTCGAACTCCTTGCGCAGCACCGGTACGACCTCCTCGCCGAGGATGTCGAGCTGCTCCAGCACGGTCTTCAGCGGCAGCCCGGCGTGGTCCATCAGGAACAACTGGCGCTGGTAGTCGCCGACGGCCTCGCGGAAGCCGAGGGTCCGCTCGATCACCTGCTGCGGGGAGCCGACGGTGAGCGGGGTCTGCTCGGTGAACTCCTCCAGCGAGGGGCCGTGCCCGTACACCGGTGCGTTGTCGAAGTACGGCCGGAACTCCCGTACCGCGTCCTGGGAGTTGTGCCGCATGAACACCTGGCCGCCCAGGCCCACGATGGCCTGCTCGGGCGTGCCGTGGCCGTAGTGCGCGTACCGCTCGCGGTACAGCTCGACCATGCGGCGGGTGTGCTCCTGGGGCCAGAAGATGTTGTTGTGGAAGAAGCCGTCGCCGTAGTAGGCGGCCTGCTCGGCGATCTCCGGGGAGCGGATCGAGCCGTGCCAGACGAACGGCGGGGTGCCGTCCAGTGGGCGGGGCGTGGCGGTGAACCCCTGTAGCGGGGTGCGGAAGCTGCCCTGCCAGTCGACGACGTCCTCCCGCCACAGCCTGTGCAGCAGGGCGTAGTGCTCCACCGCGAGCGCGATGCCCTGGCGGATGTCCTGGCCGAACCAGGGGTAGACCGGGCCGGTGTTGCCGCGGCCCATCATCAGGTCCACCCGCCCGTCGGCGAGGTGCTGGAGCATCGCGTAGTCCTCGGCGATCTTCACCGGGTCGTTGGTGGTGATCAGCGTGGTGGACGTGGAGAGGACGAGGTTCTCGGTGCGGGCCGCGATGTGGCCGAGCATGGTGGTCGGCGAGGACGGGACGAACGGCGGGTTGTGGTGCTCGCCGGTGGCGAAGACGTCGAGACCGACCTCCTCGGCCTTCAGCGCGATCGCGACCATCGCCTTGATGCGCTCGTGCTCGCTCGGAGTGCGGCCGTTGGTCGGGTCGGTCGTCACGTCGCCGACGGTGAAGACGCCGAACTGCATGGTGCTCCCTCTCGCTTCCGTCCGGGGCCCGGTAGGTCACCCGGCCCGAGCCAATGATTGAACATTGAACTAACTCCCTCAACGGCGCCACCCTCCCGGCTATTCCGCGACCCCGCGCCGGTAGGGTCCAGCCCGTGAGCAGCACCGACACCCGCCCGCCGGCCCCCGGCCGCCCCGTCCACGTGGTGGGCATCGGAGCCGACGGCTGGGCCGGACTGCCCGAGGCGTCCCGGGACGCGCTGCGCACCGCGCAGGTGCTGATCGGCGGCGGCCGCCAGCTCGACCTGCTGCCCGCCGAATGCGCCGGCGAGCGGATCGCCTGGCCGTCCCCGCTGCGGCCCGCCGTGCCCCGGCTGCTCGCCGCGCACGCCGGACGCCGGATCGCCGTGCTGGCCAGCGGCGACCCCATGTTCCACGGCATCGGCCGGGCGCTCGCCGAGACGGCCGGCGCGGACGAGCTGCGCGTGCTCCCCCACCCGTCCTCCGTCTCCCACGCCTGCGCCCGACTCGGCTGGCCGGTGGAGGATACCGAGACCGTCACCCTCGTCGGCCGCCCGCTGGACGCCCTGTCCGCCGCCCTGCACCACGGCCGGCGGGTGCTGGTGCTGAGCGCGGGCGCGGCGACCCCCGGCGAGGTCGCCGCACTGCTGCGCGAACGCGGCTTCGGCCCGAGCCTGCTCACCGTCCTCGAACAGCTCGGCTCCGCGCGGGAGCACACCCTGACCGGCATCGCCGACGACTGGCCGCACCCGCCCGGCGACCCGCTCAACATCGTCGCCGTCTCCTGCGTTCGCGCCCCCGGAGCGCTCCGGCTGGGGGCGGCGCCGGGGCTGCCCGACGAGGCGTACGAGCACGACGGCCAGCTCACCAAGCGGCATGTGCGCGCCGCCACGCTCGCGGCGCTCGCCCCCGCCCCCGGCGAACTGCTCTGGGACGTCGGCGGCGGCTCCGGCTCCATCGGCGTCGAGTGGATGCGCGTCCACCGTTCCTGCCGCGCCGTGGCCGTGGAGCGGGACGCCGCACGGGCGGACCGGATCGCCCGCAACGCCGCCGCGCTCGGCGTGCCCGGCCTGCGGGTCGTGCACGCGGCGGCCCCCGGCGGCCTGGCCGGACTCGAACAGCCCGACGCCGTCTTCGTCGGCGGCGGTCTCACCGCCCCCGGGCTCCTCGACACCTGCTGGGCGGCGCTGCGGCCCGGCGGACGGCTGGTCGCCAACACGGTGACCCTGGAGTCCGAGGCGCTGCTCGCCGACGCGTACCGCCGGCACGGCGGCGACCTGGTGCGGCTCGCCGTCGCCCACGCCGTCCCGGTCGGCGGCTTCACCGGCTGGCGCCAGGCCATGCCGGTCACCCAGTGGTCCGCGACCAAGCCCGCGCACGGAAGTGATGCCCCATGACCGTCTACTTCATCGGCGCCGGGCCCGGCGCCGATGAAGTAGACGGTCATGGGGCAT
>NZ_PVLV01000296.1 GCF_002982015.1 Streptomyces solincola | reverse complement strand
GGTGTATAAGAGACAGGCGGGACACTGCGCGGCAAGCCGCGCAGAAAGCGAACAGATCCGCTGACGCGGATCCGGGCGGCGCTGACGCGCCGCCAACTACCCGCGCAAGCGCGGGTAGTACGCCTCCCGCAGCGGAGTCCCGTAACCCGGGCCGCAAGCGGCCCGGGTTACGGGACTCCGCTGCGCTCCGCCCCGAGCCGCTCCCGCAAGCGGGAGCGGCCGGCCGTCCGCTGCGCTCCCGACCTCAACTACTCAGCTCCAGCAGCAGGGGGCGGCTGATGGTGCATCATGCATGGTGCCTGTGTACTGATTGGGAACCATACCCATGCCCCGAGGTAGCCGACGCACCGCCCGGCCCTGATCCACGCAGTCCCTGAACGGCAGCCCACGTGCGTGACTGGGTCTCTGGACCCCTATAGAGGGGTCCAGAGGACGAGCGCTGGCCGCAAGCGGCTCCCGCGGTGCCTGAACGGGTAGCCGCTTGCCATGAAACGGTGGTTGAAGTGGATTAGTGCAGCGGTGTCGTAGGTGTCCTTCAGCCCGGACTTGCGGTTGGTCAGGGTTTAGGTGCCGTCGGTGTTGGCCTTCAGGTCCTTCGCGTAGCCCTTGGGGGTGGTGAAGGAGCCGTCGGAGGCTTCGGTGAAGCGCAGGATGTCGCCGGTGGCGCCGGTGAGGACGACCTCGTTCTCGGAGCGGTACAGGGAGCGCTCGTATTCCTGCCACCACCGCTGGGCGACCAGCCCGCCGGTGCCGTCGAAGGAGTTGTAGGTGCGGGCCAGTCGCAGCTTCTGGCCCACGCCGAGGCGACCTCGAAGTCGGTGGCGGCGAGCATCAGGTTGCCGGTGGACAGGTTGATCCGGGCCACGAGCGAGTCGGTGATCCGGAAGTCGGTGATCTGGTGCCATGGCACCGCGCCCTGACCGCCCGGTACGGTGACCGGCTCGCCGCCATCGTCCTGCAGGGACGGTGCTGCGGATGTTTTGGGGGCCTTGCCGGCGAGCCTGCTCTTCTGGGCTGCTTGCCAGGCCTTCTCCCCAGCCGACGCCGGCGCCTCCGCCTCACTGGGCACCGGGCGGTTGGTGCCGACCTTGACCGGCGGGACCTCGAATCGTGGTCCGTCCGTCTTGCCCCATACCGAGGCCGGACCCGGGTCGGGAGCGGTGGTCGGCTCGGCCAGGGCCGGGACCGCCGACGCGGCCAGCGACAGGGCCGCGACGGTGGCGACCAAGCCGTAGCGCGTCGATCTGCGGGCACGCCGAAGAGACGTGCCCGAAGCACGTGAACGCATCGAAGTTCCCCCACGAAGGAGCTATCCGGCGACCCCAACGGCCACCGGGCGCACACACGTTCACACAGGAAGTCCACAGACAGCCCGGACTGCCCCCGAAGATCGACCACACACGAGCAAGATCAAGACATCTCGCATCACGGAAGTCACGGCTCTCCCCCGCGCGAGAGCGGGGCTCTTCCCCATGGGGATGATTGTGGCAACCGGATCCGGGGAGGCATTACGGCTTGATCTCTTGCGACTTGCGTGATGGGAGGCGTCCGTGTGACTGGACGCCTCAGGGTGCCGCAGCTCGGCGGATGGGCATCATCGTCTCCACGGTGTCCCGGGCAAGGTGCTCATGGATGAGGCGGCCGATCGTGTCGGGCTGCTCCAGGGGGACGAGGTGGGAGGCTCCGGGCACGACGGCCAGCCGGGAGTCCGGGAGTGCCCGGTACAGGGCGATGGTGTGTTCCAGGCTCACCAGGTCGTCGTCGCCCGAGACGACGAGGGTGGACGCTCCGATGCCGGCCAGTTGTCCTGTGGTGAGGGTGGGCTGGGTGCGCCACATGTCGAGCACCTTGGCCGCCACCACCGGCCAGTGGTCCGGTCCGTCGGGTGAGACGGATGCGTACAGTTCGCGGAAGAAGGCGAGTTCGTCGCCGTCCGGCGTCATCGCGTCCAGCATGGCCGGATCGGCGAAGCATTCGGGAGCGGGCCGGAAGCCCGCCCCGATCACCACGATCTTCCGGACCAGGTCCGGTCGGGCGACGGCGAGGAGCAGCGCGACGATGCCTCCGTCGCTCCAGCCGACCAGGTGCGCCGGCTCGCCCATCACCGCTTCGACGAAGGCCGCCGTGTCCTCGGCCATGTCCTGGTAGGAGAGCGGTCCGGGGACGTCGGGGGTGTGTCCGTGCGCTCGGCGTTCGGGGAGGAACAGGTGGTTGTGTGCCGCCAGGTCGGTGCGCAGCACGCCCCAGGTGTCGTTGGTGCAGAAGCCGCCGTGCAGCAGCAGCATGGGCTCACCGGAGCCCTCGGTCTCGTACCAGGTGCGTACGCCCGGCAGCTCCGCGTGGTGGCCCATGTCCTTCGCCGCCTTCCCGTGCTCTGCTCTGCGTCTGCGGCCAGTCTCCGCCGGGGTGAGGGCTGCCGCCACAGGGCTGCCGCGCGGCGGCCGGCGCATGGGCGGTGTCCACCCCGCCAGCGCGGCGAGGTCCGTGGCGTCGGCCGGATGCGGAGCTCAGGAGCGGGTGGTGGAGCCGCGGACGTTGAGGGTCCAGTCGTGGCGGCGTACGGTTCCGGGCTCGGCCGTGCCGGCGAGCAGGTCGCTCAGCAGGGCGGCGCAGGCTTGCCCGTACTCGGCCGCCCGCAGGTCGACCGCTGTCACCTGCGGGTGGGTTCCGCGTGCCGCGGCGCCGTCGACGCATGCGGCCACCAGCAGGTCGGCGCCCGTGCGCAGCCCGGCGCGCAGCGCGGCCGCGAGCACCCCGGGCACCGCGCCGTCGGGGGCGCACACCACCGCGTCCAGGTCGGGGACGGTGGCGATGAGGTCGGTGGTGGCGGCGTCGGCCTGGGCCGGTGTGGCGGCGAACGGGACGGTCCGCACGGTCACCTCGACGTCTTTTCGGCGGCTCCAGGTGTCCGCGGCGGCGTGGAGTGCCGCGGCCCAGTCGGAGCCGGAGCCGGGTGCCAGCAGGGCGGGGCGGCGTGCGCCGCGCTCGGCGAGGTGGTCCAGCAGGGCGGTGAGCGAGGCCGCGTTGTCGCAGACCACGGCGCCGCTGGGCGCGGCGCCGCCGCCGAGGTAGCGCTCGCCGGTGACCACCGGGACGTCCGCGTCGAGCAGGTCGGGGACGGAGGGGTCTGCGATGTCGGGGTCGATCACCAGCAGGCCGTCGACGCGGGAGGCCAGCCCTCCGCCGGACGCGGTGTGGGGGCCGAGCAGGACGACGTCGAGCCCGTCCTCCCGGGCCCGTTCGACTGCTCCGAAGGCCAGCTTCATGTAGTAGTCCAGGCGGGTGCCGGTGCGCGGCAGGTACAGGCCGATCGCCCCGGTGCTGGAGCGGCGGAGGCTGCGGGCGGCGGTGTTGGGCCGGTAGCCGAGCTCCTGCGCGATGTTCCGGACGTGCCGGCGGGTGGTCTCGGATACCCGGCCGGCGCCGCCGAGCGCGTTGGAGGCGGTGCTCTTGGACACCCCGGCCGCCCGGGCCACGTCGATGAGCGTCACGGAGCGGCTGGTCACAGCGCGAGTCTAGACCCCGGCGGGCGCCGCTCCCCCCGCCCGCCGGCTCCTCTTGCTGGAACGTTCCAGCATCCTTATGGTGGACGTGCTGCTGGAACGTTCCAGCAACGGGCTCCCCGGTCCGTACCACCCCTTCAGGAGGCACCCGCATGACGCGCGGATTCGACGTTGTAGAGACCGGAATCGCGGACCTGCGCGCGGCGCTGGAGAAGGGCGAGACCACCGCGGTCGAGCTGCTCGACGCCTACCTCGCGCGGATCGACGCCTACGACCGGCCCGGTACCGCCACCGCGCTCAACGCGATGGTCGTGCTCAACCCGGACGCCCGCGCCGAGGCGGAGGCGTCCGACGCCCGCCGCGCGCGCGGCGAGGCCCTCGGGCCGCTGGACGGCATCCCGTACACCGCGAAGGACAGCTACCTCGCCAAGGGGCTGACGGCGGCGGCCGGCTCACCGGCCTTCGAGCACCTGGTCGCCCAGCGCGACGCCTTCGCCATCGAGCGGCTGCGCGCCGGCGGGGCCGTCCTCATCGGCCTGACCAACATGCCGCCGATGGCCAACGGAGGCATGCAGCGCGGCGTGTACGGGCGCGCGGAGAGCCCGTACAGCGCCGACTGGCTGACCAGCGCCTACGGCTCCGGCTCCTCCAACGGCTCGGGCACCGCGACGGCGGCCTCCTTCGGCGCGTTCGGGCTCGGTGAGGAGACCTGGTCCTCGGGCCGGGCGCCGGCCTCGTACAACGCGCTGTGCGCCTACACGCCGAGCCGCGGCGTGATCTCCGTCCGCGGCAACTGGCCGCTGGTGCCGACCATGGACGTCGTCGTCCCGCACACCCGCACCATGGCCGACCTGCTGGAAGTGCTCGACGTCATCGTCGCCGACGACCCGCAGACCCGGGGCGACCTCTGGCGCGCGCAGCCCTGGGTGACGCTGCCGGCGGCCTCGCAGGTGCGTCCGGCCGCCTATCCGGCGCTCGCGCCCGCCGACGCCTCGGCGGCGGTCGCCGCGCTGGCCGGCAAGCGGGTCGGCGTCCCGAAGATGTACATCAACGCCGACCCCGGAGCCGGGACGAACCCCGAGGGCGGCATCGGCGGCCAGACCGGGCAGCGGATCGACACCCGCCCCTCGGTGATCGCCCTGTGGCAGGCCGCCCGGCGTGACCTGGAGGCGGCCGGAGCCGAGGTGGTCGAGGTCGACTTCCCCGTCGTCACGAACTACGAGTCCGACCGCCCCGGCGCGCCCTCCCTGCCCACCCGCGGGCTGGTCAGCCGCGACTTCCTCACGGTCGAGATCGAGGACCTGTCCGCCTGGGCGTGGGACGACTTCCTGCGGGCCAACGGCGACCCGCAGCTCGGCACCCTGGCCGAGGTCGACGGCGACCGCATCTGGCCCAAGGCCCAGGGCGAGCTTCCCGACCGGTACGACGGCTTCGACGACACCATCGCCGACTACCCGCGCTTCGCGCGCGAGCGGCCGTACGCCTCCTTCACCGACATGCCGCACGTCGAAGCCGGACTGCGCGGACTGGAAGAGACCCGCCGCGTCGACCTGGAGGTGTGGATGGACGGACTGGGGCTGGACGCGGTGGTCTTCCCCGCCGTCGCCGACGTGGGGCCCGCGGACATGGACATCCGTGAGGCGTCCGCCGACCTCGGCTGGCGCAACGGTGTGTGGGTCGCCAACGGCAACCTCGTCCCCCGGCACCTGGGAATCCCCACCGTGACCGTGCCCATGGGCACCATGACCGACACCGGCATGCCCGTCGGCCTGACCCTCGCGGGCCGCGCCTACGACGACAACGCCCTGCTCACTCTCGCAGCGGCCTTCGAGATGACCGGCACGCGCCGGACTGAGCCCCCGCGCACGCCCCGGCTCGGGACCGAGTGACCTGACGGCACGCACCGCGCCCCGGCGGACGGCCGTCAGTAGTCGAGGTCGAGGTAGTCGATGTCGTTCAGGGAGACGTCGGTCAGGCCGAGGGCGCGGGTGCCGCCGTCTTGGAAGTACACGTCCTTGAAGCCCTCGGCGATGATGTCGCGCAGCCGCTGGTCGTCGGCGCCCTGGGCCTGGGCGTCGAAGAGGCGGCGGGCGTGGAGGGGGGTGAGGTGGACGGTGAGACGGCGCATGCGGCCGTCGTCGGTGGTGCCGACGGGGGCGGTGTAGCCGAACCGGGCCCGGGTCTCGACCGTGATGCCGGTGGTGGTGGCGGCCTGCCGCCGGCGCCGGCGGCGGATGCGGGGCTGCCAGCGGGAGCGGACGGCTTCGTTGATCCGGGCGGCGATCTCGGGGGGCGGAGTGCGGCGGGCGCCGCGCCGGTAGCGGTTGACGGAGTCGGCGGTGACGCCGATCTCCGCGGCGACGGCCCGGGTGGTCTTCAGGGTGCGCAGCAGGAAGTTGATCTGGCCTTGGAGGGTTTTCGGGGGTTGGCGGGTGAAGCCTTCGCGGTCGGCGCGTTCCAGGGCGTCGTCGATCTCGGGCACCGGCTGCTACTCCCCTTCGGCGACGGCGTCGCCGCCCTTGATGTGGCGGGCGGGATTGAGGCCGTGCTCGATGAGGTCGACGGCCCAGGACATCTCCTGCACTCCTTCGAGCTTGGCAAGACCGGGGGTGGCTCCGAGGCGGAAGGCTCCGGGGAGAGGCTTGCCGCTGGTGCTGTGGGGGAGGAAGTCGAGCGGGGAGGGCCCGGGTGAGGGGTAGACGACGCAGTCGGAGAGCACCGCGAGGGGGTAGCGCCCGGTGAACTCCGCCATGCGCAGCATCTTGCGGTGCATGTTGACGCGGGTCTTGGAGATGACGGCGGCGCGGATGTCGGGTCGCCAGGTGGGGCGCTCCAGGGCGGGCCAGCGTTCGCCCTCGCGGTAGCGGCGGCCCTGGGGGCGCTCGCGGAGCTTGCCGACGCCGCCCTTGACGGTGGCCTTGACGGCGGCGAGGACGGCCGCCAGACCGGGGTCGGTCTGCTGGTGGATCTCCATGGCGAGGAGGAACTCGCGGTCGGTGAGGTCCTTGGTGACGCCGAGGTCGGCGAGGGTGTCGACGTAGGCGTTCTTGAGCCGGTCGTGCCAGGGGTCGAGGTAGGCGCCGCTCTCCCGGCGCAGGTAGCCCTCCAGGGGCTGGACGTTGTGGCCGAGCTCCTGGGCGTAGGCGACGGTGTGGGTCTGG
>NZ_PVLV01000295.1 GCF_002982015.1 Streptomyces solincola | reverse complement strand
GCGCCGCTAGCTCAGTTGGTTAGAGCAGCTGACTCTTAATCAGCGGGTCCGGGGTTCGAGTCCCTGGCGGCGCACGCAACGCAGCGAGGCCCCTCACCGGTCGGTGAGGGGCCTCGCTGGTTGTCGGCGGCAGGCGGCGCCGGCGGGGCTACTCCGGGCGGGAGCGGGCCTCGCGGCGGCGGCGCGAGGTGCGCAGCGCCACGGCGACCGCGGCGACCCCGGCGAGCACCAGCCCGATCACGGTGTGCGGGGTGCCCGGGCCCTGCTGGTCCGCGGCGACCAGGTCCATCGGCGCCTGGGCGGCGGACAGGCTCAGCGGCTCGTCGGCGGAGGCCGCGGTGACCGCACCGTCGGAGCCGGTCCCCCGCTGGGGGGAGACCGGCTCCTGGTGGGCGACCTGGACGGTGCCCGCGTCGCGGTGGGTGCGTCCGTCGCAGACGACGTGCAGCGGGTAGCCGCCGGCCCGGGCGTGCGAGGCGGCGGTCGTCGCCCCGTGCAGCGACCGGCCGGCGCCGTCCCGGCCGGCCAGCTCGGCGGCCGAGAAGAACGCCGGGGAGCGGACCTCGCCGTGCCCGCTCGCACAGCCGGTCACCTCGACCTCCAGGCCGGCGCCCGGAGCGGCGGTGGCCGGGACGGCGAAGGCCCGCACCACGGGCCCGCCGCCGTCCTCGGCGTGGGCGGCCCCGGCCGTCGGGGCGAGCACCAGGGCGGCCGCCGTGCCCGCCACGGCGAGCGGCGCACGGAGAGCAAGCAGAGCTGAACGCATCGTTAACCTCCTGCAAGGAAGGTTCACCCCGTTCGGCGGCTTTCGCATCCGGAGGGCGGCGGACGGCCCTGCCGCGGGGCCCGACGCGGCCGGCGCCGGCCGCGTCGGGCGACCGGCGTCAGACGCGTTCGACCAGGTCGGCGATGGAGTCGGCGACGGTGGACGGCCGGAACGGGTAGCGCTCGACGTCGGCGGGCCTGGTGGAGCCGGTGAGCACCAGGAAGGTCTCCATCCCGGCCTCCAGGCCGGCCAGCACGTCGGTGTCCATCCGGTCGCCGATCATGGCGCTGGTCTCGGAGTGGGCGCCGATGGCGTTCAGCCCGGTCCGCATCATCAGCGGGTTGGGCTTGCCCGCGAAGTACGGCTCGCGGCCGGTCGCCTTGGTGATCAGCGCGGCCACCGAGCCGGTGGCGGGCAGCGGGCCCTCGGCGGAGGGGCCGGTGTTGTCGGGGTTGGTGCAGATGAACCGGGCGCCCTCGTTGATCAGCCGGATCGCCTTGGTCAGCGCCTCGAAGCTGTAGGTGCGGGTCTCGCCGAGGACGACGTAGTCGGGGTCGTGGTCGGTCAGCACGTAGCCGATGTCGTGCAGGGCGGTGGTCAGCCCGGCCTCGCCGATGACGTACGCCGTGCCGCCGGGGCGCTGGTCGTCCAGGAACTGCGCGGTGGCCAGCGCCGAGGTCCAGATGTTGCCCACCGGCACGTCCAGGCCCATCCGGGAGAGGCGGGCGTGCAGGTCGCGGGCGGTGTAGATGGAGTTGTTGGTCAGCACCAGGAAGGGGCGCTCCTTGTCCCGCAGCCTCTTCAGGAAGGAGTCGGCGCCGGGGATGGGCACGCCCTCGTGGATGAGGACGCCGTCCATGTCGGTCAGCCAGGACTCGATCGGCTTGCGCTCTGCCATGGTGCGGGACTCCTGCCGTACGGATGCATCCGGTGCGGATGCTGCTGCCTGCTGGGGGCGCCGCGACAGCGCTGTGGCGACGCCCCCAGCCTAGTCAGGCCGCGGCCTGGCCGAGACGGCTCAGGAGGCGGTGATCGTGACGTCGTCGATCGCCCAGTACCAGTTGTTGGCGCCGGTGTAGCGGAAGCGGAAGCCGACGCTGCTCGCCCCGGGCGGGACGCGGACGGTCAGCGACTGGCGCTGGGCGACGGTGTCCGCGGTGTAGGCCCTGACGAGGGTGGGCGTGGCGCCGTTGAAGGAGACCAGCACCTCGGCGCGCTGGGCGCCCTCGTGGCGGTAGTGGGTGGTGAAGGCGAGGGTGACCGCGTCCTTGCCGCCGACCGCGGCGGCGGGGGTGACCAGGGTGGAGTCGTACGGTCCGGAGGACGCCTTGTCGTCCCACTCGTCGGAGTCGGCGACGGCGAACACGCCCCGGGCGCGCACGTTCAGCTCCCGCCACTGCCCGGCCTGGCTGCGGCTCCAGAACTCGTCGGTGGTGAAGGACCAGCCGCGCCATTCGGCGACTCCGCCGGTGCCCATGGCGCTGTTGATCACCGACCAGCCGGCGGGCGGGGTGTGGGTGAAGCCGCGCACGGCGGCAGGGATGCCGGTCTCGTCGACCCGGCCGGAGAGCTGCGGCAGCAGGGTGTCGAAGGGGTCGGCGGAGCGCTGCTGGATCGGTTTGCCGTCCAGGCCCCAGGCCGGGTCGGGGGTGATGCCGAGCTGGTGGAAGACGGTGGCGGCGACGTCCACCAGGCGGGTGTCGGCCGGGCGGGCGCCGGCGGCGATGCCGGGGCCGGTGGCCAGGACGAAGGTGCGCCGCTCCTCGATGGAGGTGCCGCCGTGGCCGCCGGCGTCCAGGTGCCCGTGGTCGGTGGCGACGATCACCGTCCAGCGTTCGCTCGCGTACGAGGGCCGGGCCTTGATCGCGGCGGTGAGCCGGCCGAGCTGGGCGTCCTGGACGGCGATGGCGTCCAGGTACTTCTGCCCGGTGCCGCCGGCGTGCGCGACCACGTCGGTGTTGCCCAGGTAGACGAAGAGGACGTCCGGGTTCCGGTCGCGCAGGACCGCCTCGGTCTGCGCGGTGATGGTGGCGTCGTGGGCGACGTACCCGTCGGCGTCCCCGTCCAGGACGAGCTTGGCGTCGGCGCCGGGGGTGACCGTGCCCTGGGTGCCCAGCGGCTTCCAGTCGACGGCCGCCCAGGTGGAGAGGTTCGGCCGGACCTGGGCGAGGCGGGCCAGGAAGCCGGGGTAGGTCCCGTACTGCTTGCCGGCGAAGGTGTTGTCCTTCACGCCGTGCTTGTCGGGCCAGACGCCGGTGGAGACGGTGGACCAGCCGGGGCCGGAGGAGGTGGCGGCCATCGGCGGGGTGTAGAGCAGCGACAGGCCGTAGGTGCCGTCGCGCATCATGCCCTTGAGGACGGGGGCGTTCGCGGCGTCGATCCGGTCGTGGCGCAGCCCGTCCATGCCGACGACCAGCACTTTGTCCTTGCTGGTGCCGTCGGGGAGGGCGGGTGCGGCGGCGGCCGCGCGGGCAGGGCCGGCGGCGGTGGTGGCCGCGACCGCCGCGGTGGCGGCGCCGGCGGCGAGGACGGTACGGCGCGGTATGCCGGAGGTCGGCATGGTGACTCCTCAGCGGGGAGAGATAACGGAGGTCGTGCCCGGACGGATCGTGGCGGGGCCGGACGTACGCCGGGTGGACGGTCGGGCGTACGGCGGGCGGACGGCGGGTCAACTGCCGGTGGCGGCCTTCCAGTCGTCCACGTAGGAGGTGAGGTTCTTCTCGATGTCTGCCCAGTCGGGGGCGAAGACGTCGACGCCGCGCATCAGCTTCGCCAGGGCCTCGGCGTCCTCGCCGGCGGGGGTGACGTCGCCGCGGGCGGGGAAGCCGCCGCCGATCTCGGTGGCCTGGCGCTGGGCCTCGGCGGTGAGCATGAAGTCGAGCAGCTTCCTGCCGTTGGCGGAGTGCGGGGCGTCCTCGACCAGCCCGGCGGCGTAGGGCAGGGCGAAGGTGGTGGGGCGGCCGCCCTCGCGGGCCGGGAACCAGATGTCCAGGTGGGGCATGGAGCGGGCCTGGGCGTAGTTCATCTGGACGTCGCCGTTGGCGACGAGCAGTTCGCCCTTGTCGACCTTGGGGGCGAGCTTGGAGGTGGAGGAGGACGGGCCGACGTTGTTGGCCTGGAGCTTCTTCAGATAGGCCATGGCCTGCGCGCGCCCGCCGAAGTCGTGCAGGGCCTTGACCACGACGGCGGTGCCGTCCCCGGCGACGCCCGGCGTGGAGTACTGGAGCCGGTCCTTGTACGCGGGGTCCAGCAGGTCCTCCCAGGTGGTGGGCGGGTCGGGCAGTTCCTTGCCGTTGCGGACGAAGCCGAAGTAGTTCTTCACCACCGCCGTCCACGTCCCGTCCGGGGCCTTGTCGGCGGCGGCGACCTGGTCGGCGCCCCGGGGCCGGTAGCGCTGGAGCAGGCCCTTGGAGCCGGCCTGCTGGATGAAGGGCGGCAGGGTGACCAGCACGTCGGCCTGGGTGTTGCGGCGCTCGCGCAGGGCGCGCTGCACCATCTCGCCGGAGCCGCCCTCGACGTACTCGACCGTGATGCCGGTCTCCTTCTCGAAGTCGGCGAAGACCCGGTCGTACCAGCCGTCGCCCCGCTCTCCCTTGAGGCCGTCGGCGCTGTAGACGGTGACCGTCTTCGGGTCGTCGGCGGCGGTGGCGGTGCAGCCGGTGAGTCCGGCGGCGAGCAGGGCGGAAGCGGTGAGCGCGGCGAGCGCGGCGGGCAGGGCACGGGGCATGGCGGAGTTCACTCCCGGGGTGGGGGAAGGGGCGGTTCAGCGGTGGGCTGCGCGGGTGCGCAGGCGGGACAGGGCGAGCAGGACGAGCAGGGTCGCGGCCATGAGGACGACGGCGAGGGCCGAGCCGGTGAACAGCGAGCCCCGGTCGGTGGCGGTGAAGACCAGCACCGGCAGCGGCAGCCAGTCCGGCGGGTAGAGCATCATGGTGGCGCTCAACTCGCCCATGGACAGGGCGAAGCAGAGCCCGGCGGCCGCGTTCAGCGAGGGCAGCAGCAGCGGCAGCTTTACCCGCCGCAGGACGTGGAGGGGGCGGGCGCCGAGCGAGGCGGCGGCCTGTTCGTACGCCGGGTCCAGGCGGCGCAGCGCGGCCCCGACGGACTGGTGGGCGAAGGCGGTGACCAGCACCGTGTGGGCGAGGATGACGATCCAGCGGGTGCCGTTGAGCAGGAACGGCGGCTGGGAGTAGGCGACCAGCACCGCCAGGCCGACGGCCACCGAGGGCACCGCGACCGGCAGCACGAACAGGGCGTCCAGCACCCGGCGTCCGCGCCGGCCCAGGGCGTCGGCGGCGAGCGCCGCCCAGGCGCCGACGACCAGTGCCAGCAGGCTGGCGGTGGCGGCGGTGACCAGGCTGGTGGCGAGCGCCTGGAGGGGTTCGCCGCGGACGGCGGTGGCGTAGTGCGCGGCGGTCGGCCCGGACGGCAGGGCGCCGGACCAGTTCGTGGCGAAGGAGGCGGCCAGGACCACCAGCAGCGGCAGGGCGAACAGCGGCGTGAAGAGCAGCGCGAAGACCGCCCAGGCCGTCCGGCGGCCCCTAGCGGTGTGCACCAGCACGGCGGCTCACCCCCCGGTACAGGGCGTACAGGCCGGTGGACAGGGCGATGTTGACGACGGCGACCACGCAGGCGGCCGGGTAGTCGGACTCCAGGATCGCCTTGCCGTAGACCAGGGTCGGCAGGGTGGTGACGCCCTTGGCGCCGGTGAACAGCACGATGCCGAACTCGTTGAGCGACATCACCAGCACCAGGCTGCCGCCGGCGGCGAGCGCGGGCAGCGCCTCGGGCCAGATCACCTGCCGCACCACCCGGGCGGGCTTGGCGCCCAGCGAGGAGGCCGCCTCCAGTTGCGCGGTGTCCACCTGGGAGAACGCGGCCAGCAGCGGGCGGACCACGAACGGGGTGAAGTAGGTGATCTCGGCGAGCAGCACGCCCCAGGGGGTGGTGAGGAAGTCGAACGGGCCGTCTCCGTCGCCGGTGGCGCCGGTCCACAGGCCGTTGGCGATGCCCACGGTGCCGTAGACGAACAGCAGGGCGAGGGTGACCAGGAAGGACGGGAAGGAGAGGAAGACGTCGATGAACCGGGCCACCGCGCGCGAGCCGGGGAACGGCACGAAGGCCAGGATCAGCGCGAGCACGAAGCCGAGCACCAGGCAGCCGACCGTGGCCCCGGCGGCCAGCCACACGGTGGTGCCGAGGGCGTCTTGGAAGGCGTGGGAGCCGAGCACCCGGGCGTACGCGCCGGGGGTGAGGGACTCGCGGACGACGAGCGCCAGCGGGTAGAGGAACACCAGCGCGAGGACGGCGACCGGGGGCAGCGCCCACAGCCGGGCGGGGGCCGTACGGGGCCGGGCGCGCACGAGGTCAGCGGTGGTCGCGGCCATGGCCCGCCTCCGTTCCGATCGCGCCGATCAGCACCGCGTCGTCCGGGGCGAAGTGCAGCTCCACCTCGGCGCCCAGCGGTGGGGGTTCGCGCAGTTCGCGCAGGTCGGCCAGCATCCGGTGGCCGCCGACGTGCACGGTGAGCCGGTGGGTGGCGCCCCGCCACTGGACCTCGGCGAGGGTGCCGCGCAGGGTGTTGGGGCCGGGGCCGAGGCCCACCAGGTGCGGGCGGACGCAGAGCGTGGCGGCGGCCCCCGGCGCGGCCTGCCCGGCGGGGACCTTGAGCGTGCGGCCCGCGAAGGACACCCCGCCGGCGGTGACGGTCACCGGCAGCAGGTTGGCGTTGCCGACGAAGGAGGCGGTGAACTCCGTGCGGGGGCTGCGGTACAGCTCCTGCGGGGTGCCGCAGTCGCGCAGCCGGGCCCGGTCCATGACGGCGATCCGGTCGGCCAGGGTCAGCGCCTCGACCTGGTCGTGGGTGACGTACAGCATGGACATGTGCGGCAGTTCGCGGTGCAGCCGGGCCAGTTCGGCGAGCATCCCGGAGCGCAGGCCGGCGTCCAGCGCGGACAGCGGCTCGTCGAGCAGCAGCACGTCGGGGCGGATGGCGAGCGCCCGGGCGATGGCGACGCGCTGCTGCTGGCCTCCGGACAGCTCGCGCGGATGGCGCCGGGCGTACGCGCCCATGCCGGTCAGCTCCAGCGCCTCGGCGGTGCGGGCGGCGGTCTCGGCCTTCGGGGTGCGGCGGGCGCGCAGCCCGAAGGCCACGTTGTCGGCGACCCTGAGGTGCGGGAAGAGCGCGTAGCTCTGCACCACCATCCCGATCCCGCGCCGGTGCGGCGGCAGTCCGGTGACGTCCCGGCCGCCGACGTGCACCCGTCCGGCGGCGGGCCGGACGAAGCCGGCGACGGCGCGCAGCGCGGTGGTCTTGCCGGAGCCCGAGGGGCCGAGCAGCGCCATGACCTCGCCCGGTTCGACGGTGAGGTCGAGCGCGTCGAGCACGGTGTGCCCGTCGTAGTCGACGGTGACGCCGTCGAAGCGGACGCCGCTGCCGGTCCGGTCGCTCATGTCCCCGCCTCCGCGCTCGGGGCGAGGAGTGCGGGCAGGTCGGCGACCGAGTCCAGGACGTGGGTGGCGCCGTGGGCGGTGAGCCGGTCGCGGTCGTGGGCGCCGGTGAGGACGCCGGCGACGATCCCGGCGCCGGCCCGCGCGCCGCTGAGCATGTCGTACGCGGTGTCCCCGGCGACGGCGACCTGCCGCACGTCGTCGGCGGCCCGGGTGCGCAGCAGCGCGGTGAGCACCAGGTCGGGGTGGGGGCGGCCGCGGCCGCCGGCGTCGGCGGGGCAGAGGGTCAGGTCGGCCAGGCCCCGCCAGCCCAGGGCGTCCAGGACGGCGTCCTGGGTGGTGCGGGCGAAGCCGGTGGCCAGGACCACGGTGCGGCCGCTGGCGCGCAGGGCGCCGATGGTCTCGGCGGCGCCGGGCAGCGGGGCGATCCGGCCGGCGGCGACCAGTTCGGCGTACGCCTCCTCGAAGGCGGTGTTGGCGCGGCGGGCGCGCTGCTCGTCGCCGAACAGGTGCCGGAAGACGGCGATCTTGGACTCGCCCATGGTGGCCCGGACGTGGCCGAGCATCGGGGCGGGGTCCTCACCGAGCGCGCGGGCGGCGGCGGCGAAGGCGTCCTCGACCAGGCCGCCGTCGGCGACGGTGGTGCCGGCCATGTCGAGCACGACCAGCCGGACGGCGGTGTTCGCGGGGGTCTCGTCCATCAGTGGTCTACCAGTCCAGTTCGTTCGCGGTGGTCTCGGCGATGGCCGGTGAGCAGGTCATGCCGCGCCCGCCGGGACCGGTGACCAGCCAGATCCGGTCGCCGACCTGCCGGCGGCAGACGACCCGGCGGGGGTCGGTGCACTGCGCGTACACCCCGGCCCAGCGGCGGCGCACGGGCGGCAGCGGCCGGCCGAGCAGGGACTCGACGACCCCGGTCAGGTGCTCGTAGGGGTCTTCGAGGGTGTCGAAGGCGAAGGGGTGCTCGTACTCGTGGGTGTCGCCGATGGTCAGCCCGCCGTCGAGCCGCTGGACCATGAGCAGTTGCATCCGGTGCGCGGCGGCGGTCGGCGCCTGCGGCTGCCCGGCCTCCAGGTCGGCCGACGCGTACGCCGGGTAGTAGCGGAAGGAGTCGGCGTCGGCGACGGAAGTCGTGAGCGCCTCGCCGAGCGGGGCGGTCTGCATCATCTGAAGCCGCACCCGGCGCACCGGCAGCTCCCCGCCGGTGAGTTCGCGGACCAGGCCGCCGAGCCAGGCGCCGGTGCACAGCACGACGGCGTCGCCGTGGTGGACGTCGCCGTGGTCGTCGCGGACCGCCGACCCGCCGACCACGTCCCGCACCTCCCTTCCCGGGAGGAAGGTGTACCGGCCGGTTTCGGCCAGCGCCTCGCGCAGGGCGCGCTGGGCGGTGCGGGGCTCGACGGCGGCGTCCCGCTCACAGCGCAGCGCGGCGGCGAACTCCCCGCGCAGGGCGGGGTTGAGGGCTCGTGCCTCGCCCGGGGTCAGCAGCGTGAAGCCGCGGGCGGCGGCGTCCGGCGCGGCGGCGGCCGCCTCGGCGACGGCCAGTTCCCGTTCGGTGCGGACCGGGGTGAGCGATCCGTTGGCCCGGAAACCGATCCCGGGGACGCGGGCGCCGACGGCCTCCCACAGCTCGCGGGCGCGCAGGGCGGTCGCCAGCTCCTCGCCGGCGGCCCGGCCGCTCACCCAGATCTGCCCGAAGTTGCGCAACGAGGCGCCCCGGGCGTCGGCCTCGCGCTCGATCTGTACGACCTGGTGGCCGCGGTTCACTGCGTGCCAGGCGTGCATGGTCCCCAGCACGCCGGCTCCTACGACGATGACTCTCACGCCGGAAACGGTGGCGGCGGCGGGTGGCGCGATCCGGTCGCGTCGGCGACGGGACGGTGAACGCCCCATCACACTTGGACTAGACCCGTTATCTCCTCGTGACCTTACGGCGGCTGTGGCGTCTCACCCGAGACGCGTCGTGAAACTGAACCGGTCGCCGCGGTAGAGGGTGCGCACGCGCTCCAGCGGACGGCCCCGGGCGTCCCGTGAGGCGCGGTGCAGCAGCAGCATGGGCAGCGCGGGCGGGGTGCCGATCAGCAGCGCCTCGCGCGGGGTGGCCAGCACCGTCTCGATCCGCTCGTCGGCGTCGCCGAAGACCGCGCCGACCCGGTCGCGCAGATACGCGTAGAAGGACGAGTCCGGGTCGAAGTCGGCGTCCAGGCGGGGCGCCCGGGCCACCGCGACGTAGGTGCTCTCCAGCCCGACCCGCTCGTCGTCGGCGAGCAGCACCCGCTCCAGGTGCCAGACCGGGTCGCCGGGCGCGGCGCCCACCTCGGCGGCGAGCGCCTCCGGGCAGCCGAAGCGCTCCAGGCCGACCAGGGTCCGGCCCGGCCGGCGCCCCTGCCGGCGCACCCCCTCGGTGTAGCTGGCCAGCGACAGCGGCTGCTCCAGCTTGGGCCCGGCGACCACGGTGCCCCGGCCCTTGCGGCGCAGCCGGCCCTCCAGGAGCAGGTCCCGCAGGGCCAGCCGGACGGTCTCCCGGGCCACCCCGTAGCGCTCGGCCAGATCCCGCTCGGTGGGCAGCGCCCCGCCCTCCCCCAGTTCGTCCAGGAGGGCGGGGCGCTGCCCACCGAGCGGGATCTGGCCGAGCGCT
>NZ_PVLV01000294.1 GCF_002982015.1 Streptomyces solincola | reverse complement strand
CGCCGCCCCGGCGGTAGACCTCGACCACGATCAGCGCCGTCTCGGCGCCCAGCTTCGGCGGGGTGAAGGTGGCCAGCGGGGCGCCGTCGTCGCCGCGGACGGTGGCCGTGGGCTCGATGCCCTGGAACGTCTGGCCGGCCGCGTCGGGGCTCGCGGTGACCACGACCTTCTCGATGTCCGGGGGAAGGGCGGCGGTGTCCACCACGATGGCGTCGGGGGCCGCGCCGCCGCCGGAGCGGTGCGTCACGCCCGGCCCGGAGGGCTGGTTGTAGAAGACGAAGTCGGCGTCGGAGCGGACCTTGCCGTCGGCGGTGAGCAGCAGGCCCGACACATCGAGCCGCACGGGCGCGGAGACGTCCACCGCCACGCGCGCCACGGGCAGGGGGATGTTCGAGCCGGGGGTCATAGCTGTCATGCCTGGCGTAACGAGCGGCCCGGCTTTGCCGTTCCCTTACCCGCGCCGCCGCCCCCGGACGGCCGAGCGGGTCCGCGCGGACGGCTCCGTCCGGACTGGTCGGAGCCGTCCGCCCGCTGTGAAGGACCTGCGCAGGAGGTGTGCGAAAGGAGTGTCGGGGAGCGTGCGGCACCGCCCGCCGGACATCAGGTGGAGAAATTCGCGGGAGGCGGCAGGATGGGCACCGAGCTGCACATCGACGTCCTCGCCGGTATCCGGCCCGTCCTGGTGCGGATGCGCGGCGAGCTGGACCTGCACACCTGTCCGGAGGTGATCGCGGCGCTCGCCCCGCTGGCCGCGCTGCCGCTCGAAGTGGACCTCGGGCCGCTGTCGTTCCTGGACTCCTCCGGCATCGGCACCCTGCTGGCGCTGCGCGCCGACGCCGTCCGGGCGGGCGGCGGCCTGCGGGTGGTCGCGTGCAGCCCGCTGGTGGCCCGCACCCTGGACGTGGCCGGCTGCCGGCAGGTGCTCACCGGCCCCTGACCCGGGGCGCCCCGGCGGTCCGGGGCGCCCCGGGTTCGTACCGGACCGGCGTCAGCGGCCCAGCGCGGCGGCCATCATTTTCCTGGCCACCGGGGCGGCCAGGCCGTTGCCGCTGACCTCGTTGCGCGCGGCGTGCGAGTCCTCCACGAAGACCGCGACCGCGACCTGCTTGCCACTGGCCTTGTCCTTGGCGTAAGAGGTGAACCAGGCGTACGGCGTGCCGCTGTTGTCGACGCCGCGCTGGGCGGTGCCGGTCTTGCCGCCGACCTCCGCCCCGCTGATCCTGGCGTTGGTGCCGGTGCCCTCCTCCACGACGGTCCGCATGGCGTCCTGGAGCTGCCCGGCCGTCTCGGCCGAGACGACCCGCCGCCCGTCCCCGTCCTCGCCGTCGTCGAAGGACTCGAGCGCGTCGCCGTCGGAGTCCACCACCTTGGAGACCAGGTGCGGGGAGGCCAGCACCCCGTCGTTGGCCAGCGCGGCCGACACCATGGAGATCTGCAGCGGGGTGGCGGTGACGTCGAACTGACCGATGCCGGACAGCGCCGTCTGCGCCTTGTCCATGCCGGTCGGGTAGCGGCTGGCGTACGCCCGGACCGGCACGTCCTGCTTCTCGTCGTCAAAGCCGAACCTGTCGGCCATCGCCTTCACCTTGTCCTGGCCCAGGTCCACCGCCATCTTGCCGAAGACGTTGTTGCAGGAGTACTGAAGCGCGGTGCGGATCGAGGCGTCCTCGCAGGGGGCGGAGGCGTTCTCGTTCTCCAGGTCGGTGGTGGTGCCGGGCAGCCGGTAGGGGTTGGGGCTGTCGGTGGACTCGTCCACCGAGCCGTACAGGCCGTCCTCCAGCGCGGCCGCGGCCACCACCAGCTTGAACGTCGAACCGGGTGCCACCGGCTGCCGGATCGCCCGGTTCACCAGCGGCTTGTCCTCGTCCTCGGAGAGCGCCTGCCAGGCGTCGCCGTCGTTCGACCCGGCGATCTTCGACGGGTCGAAGGACGGCGTGCTGACCATGCCGAGGATGCGGCCGCTCCGGGGGTCCATCGCCACGGCCGCGCCCTTGGCGTCGCCCAGCGCCTCGTACCCGGCCTTCTGCACGGCCGGATCGATGGTGGTCAGCACGTCGCCGGGGGAGGTCTGCTCCCCGGTGAGCGCGCCGAGCGGGTTCTTCAGCCGGTCGTCGGTGCCGTCCAGCACGTCGGAGTAGATGCCTTCGAGCTGGTTGGCGCCGTACGCCTGCGAGCTGTAGCCGGTCACCGCCGCGTACAGCGCGCCGTCCTTGTAGGTCCGCTGGTAGCGCAGGTCGCCGCTGGGGGCCTCCTTCGAGCCGGTGACCGGCGAGCCGGCCACGATGATGTCCCCGAGCGGCTGGGCGTACTTCGCCATCAGGTTCCGCCGGTTGTGCTTGTTGTCGGCCAGGGGCTTCGCTTCGTACGCCTGCACCCAGGTCGCCCGCGCCAGCAGGGCGAACACCAGGAGCAGGGTGAAGACCGCGGCTCGTCGAATCGTCTTGTTCATCCCGCCGGGGGGACGAGCGGCGCCCCCGGCCGAGTTCCATTGGGGCGGTTTTCTCACCAAACGTTCATACGACCGACAGGGCGGGGTCACGGCGGCGACCGGCCTCCGCCGCCGTCGCCGAGCGGGCCGGCCTGGACGAGCGGTACGTCCGCGAGTGGCTCGGCGGCATGGTCGTCGGCGGGATCGTGGAGTACGAGCCCGAGGCCCGCGCCTACGCCCTGCCCGCCGAGCACGCCGCCTGCCTCACCACCGCCGCCGGCCCGGACGACCTGGCCGCCCTCGCCCCGTACATCGGGCTGATGGGGGAGGTCGAGCAGCGGGTGGTGGCCTGCTTCCGGGACGGCGGCGGCGTGCCGCACGCGGCGTACCCGCGCTTCCAGGCGCTCCAGGCGCGGGAGACCGCCCGGGTCTACGACACCACGCTGGTGGACACCATCGTGCCGCTCGTCCCCGGGCTGACCGGCAGGCTGGACGCCGGGCTGGACGCCCTGGACGTCGGCACCGGGCAGGGCCGCGCGCCCGCCGTCCTCGGCGGGGCGTTCCCGCACAGCCGCTTCACCGGCCTGGACCGCTCCGAGGACGGCATCGCCGAGGCCCGCCGGGAGGCCGGGCGCCGCGGGCTGGAGAACGTCTCGTACGTCGTCGGCGACGCCACCGCGCTGCCCGGGACCTACGACCTGATCACGGCCTTCGACGTGATCCACGACCTGGCCCGGCCGGCCGAGGCGCTGGCCGCGGTCGCCGCCGCGCTGCGCCCCGGCGGCGTCTTCCTGATGGGCGACATCGCCGCCTCCAGCAGGCTGGAGGAGAACATCGGCCATCCCTTCGGGCCGCTGCTCTTCGGCTTCTCGCTCTTCTACTGCATGACCACCTCGCTGTCCGCCGGCGGGGCCGGTCTGGGCACGGTGTGGGGCGAGCAGACGGCGTGCCGGATGCTCGCCGAGGCCGGGTTCACCGGCGTCACGGTCCGCTCGGTCGACGGCGACCCGTTCAACGTCTACTACACGGCGTCCGCCGCCGGGCCCCGGTGACCGCTCCGGCCGCCGGCTGAGGCCCCCGGCGGCTCAGTGGCCGCCGACCGGCTCGACGCAGCCGCCCTCCTCGTAGGGGCCGTGCGCCTCGGCATCGGCGGGCGGACCGGGCCGGCCGCTGACGCACGGCCCGGCGTCCGGCACGAAGACGCTGAAGGCCAGGCCGGCCCCGTCCGGGTACACCCGCACCGACTGCTCGGGGTAGCCGAGCGCGGCCAGCGCGGCCTTCAGCGGCTCCTCGCCGCCGGCCGCCGCCTTCCCGGCGGGCCCGGACAGCGCCTCGGCGATCCGCTCGGCGTGCGCCCGGCCCCGGCACTCCGCGTCCGGCCGCATCGGCCGCTGCCGCTTGAAGGCGTGGTTCTCCGCGTACTTCGCCGCCTCCGGGTCCAGGGAGACGGACCCGGACGGCGACGGCTCCGGCGGCGCGGTGACCGGCGTGCCGGCGCACCGCCGGGCCACCCCGGGGAAGGCCCGGTCGTGCGCGGCCCTCCCGGCGGCGGGCGGATCGGCGGCCGGCGGGGCGGCGGTCCCCCACCCGGCGTCCCCCGCGGCGGGCGGCCCGTCCTGCGCGGCCCGCTCCGTGCCGCAGCCGGCCACCGCCAGCGCGCCCGCCGCGACCACGGCCGCCAGCGCGCGCCGCGCACCCCTGCCCCGTACACCCATGACTCCCCCTCCGGACCCGACGACCGGATCATTGTCGCGCGCCGAACCGGGCGCGCTCGCGGGGGCGTTGACCGCCACCGCCCGATGGATCAAGGTGGGGGTATGGAGAGCCCCCTCGGCGGTGACGAGTTCGCGCCCGTGTCCACCTACCTCAACACCGCCGCCTGCGGACTGCTGCCGCGCCGTGCGGTGGACGCGGTACGGCGACTGGCCGAGGACACCGCCGCGGGCAACGAGCGGGCCGGCGGCAGCCTGGCCGCCACGGCGGCGGTCCGCGAGTCCTTCGCCCGGATCGCCGGGGTGGCGGCGGACCGGGTGGCGCTGGCCGGCTCGGTGGCCTCCCTCACCGGCCTGGTCGCCGCCTCGCTGCCGTCCGGGGCGGACGTGCTGATCCCCGAGCGGGACTTCGCCTCGGTGGTCACCCCGCTCGCGTCCCGCCCCGACCTCAAGCCGCGCTACGCCCCGCTGGACGGGCTGGCGGAGGCGGTGCGGCCGGGCACCGCGCTGGTCGCCCTCTCGGCCGTCCAGTCCGCCGACGGCCGGGTCGCCGACCTGGCGGCGGTACGGGAGGCGGCGACGGCGTGCGGGGCGCGGATCCTGCTGGACGCCACCCAGGCGGCGGGCTGGCTGCCGCTGGACGCCGGGGCGTACGACTACACGGTGACCTCCGCGTACAAGTTCCTGCTCAGCCCGCGCGGGGTGTCCTTCCTCACCGTCGGCGAGGACGCCCAGGAGGGCCTGCGGCCGCTCGCGCCGGGGCTGTTCGCCGCCGAGACCCGGGACGACATGTACGGGGCGCTGCCGCTGGCCTCCTCGGCCCGCCGCTACGACGAGCCGCCGAGCTTCCTGGCGTACCACGCGGCCGAGCGGTCGCTGGCGCTGGTCGAGGAGATCGGCCTGCCGGCACTGCACGCGCACGCCACCGGCCTGGCCGCCCGCTTCCGGACGGGGCTGGTGGAGCTGGGGCACACACCGGTGCCGGGGGACTCGGCCATCGTGGTCGTGCCCGGCCTGGGCGGCGCGCGCGAGGCGCTGGCGGCGGCCGGGGTGGTGGTCTCCGCCCCGGCGGGCGGCCTGCGGGCCGCCTTCCACCTGCACAACGCGGCGGCCGACGTGGACCGGGCGCTGGAGGCGCTGTCCGGGGTGCGCTGACGCCGTCCCCGTGACCACGGGCGGGATCAGCGGCCCGCCGTAGGGCAGCCCTCCTCCGGGGCCCCGCCCTCGGCGGCCGCCGGGCAGTCGGCGGACGCCTCGCGGCAGAGGTTGCCCTCGACCAGGCCGAGCAGCCGGGCCAGCTCGGCGCGCTCCTCGGGCCGCAGCCCGGCCAGGGTGCGCTCCTCCAATTCGCTCCAGGCCGCGCCGACCTCCTTCAGCAGGCCGCAGCTCGTCTCGCTCGCCTCGACCAGGACGGCCCGGCGGTCGGCCGGGTCGGGGCTGCGCCGCACCTGTCCGGCCTGCTCCAGGCGCTGGAGCATCTTGGTGACGGTGGAGGGGTCCAGCTCCATGACCCGGATCAGCTCGGACTGGCGCACCGGGCCGTGGTCCCAGAGGTACATCATCACGAACTCCTGGCCCGGGTAGAGCCCGGCCGCCTTCAGCAGCTTGCCGGCGGTGAACCGGTGCAGCCGGGCCACCCGGGACAGCGCGTGGCTGAGCGGCCCGCCCCGGGCGGCCAGGGGCAGGGCGTCGGTACAGGCGGGCTCGGTGTCCGCCCCCCGGTGCTGGTCGGCCATGGCGTCCCTCGTTCCTCGTCGCGGCGCGCGGTGTCCCCGGCGGCCTCCGGAGGCCGCCGTCCGCGCGCACAGTCTCTCCGCACCTCTCCGCAGATTTTACCTTGGTCGGCCAAGTAATGCGTTACAGTGGCGTCCAAGGCATTTGCTTGGCTGACCACATAACTCTGGGAGTCCCCATGACCACCGCGTTCGACCCCATCGACCTCGCCGGGACCAGGCTGGCCAACCGCATCGCCCTGGCCCCGATGACCCGCAGCCGCGCCTTCGGCCGGCTGCCCGACGCGCGCACCGCCGAGTACTACGCGCAGCGCGCCTCCGCAGGGCTGGTCATCACCGAGGGCGTCCAGCCCACCGCGGCCGGCCAGGGCTACCCGAACACCCCCGGGCTGCACAGCGCCGAGCAGGTCGCGGCCTGGCGCACGGTCACCGACGCCGTGCACGCCGCCGGCGGCCGGATCTTCGCCCAGCTCATGCACGCCGGCCGGATCGGGCACCCATCGATCACCGCCGACCTGCCCGGCGACCTGCACCCGGCCGGCCCGTCCGCCGTCACCCCCGCGGGACAGCTCTTCACCGCGGAGGGCCTCCAGGACTTCCCCGTGCCGCGCGAGCTGACCGCCGAGGAGATCCGCGAGGCGATCGCCGGATTCGCCGCCGCCGCCCGCAACGCGGTCGAGGCCGGCTTCGACGGCGTCGAGCTGCACGGCGCCAACGGCTACCTCATCCACCAGTTCCTCGCGCCCAACGCCAACCTGCGCACCGACGAGTGGGGCGGCTCCGAGGAGAACCGCAACCGCTTCGCCGTCGAGGTGGTCAAGGCCGTCGCCGAGGCCGTCGGCCCCGAGCGCACCGCGCTGCGCCTCTCGCCGGGCAACCCCTACAACGACATCGACGAACCCGCGCCGCGCGCCCAGTACGCCGCGCTGGTGGACGCCCTGGAGCCGCTCGGCCTGGCGTACGTGCACCTGATGGAGGGCGCCGCCGAGGCGCGCGAGCTCACCCACGAGCTGCGCAAGCGGTTCTCCGGCACGCTGGTGCTCAACCCGTACAGCGAGGGCGGCCCGACCGGCGCGGCCGAGCTGGCGCTGGTCGAGGACGGCACCGCCGACGTGATCGCCTTCGGCGCGCTGTTCCTCGCCAACCCGGACCTGCCGGCCCGGCTGAAGGCCGGCGGCCCGTACAACACCCCGGACCCCGCCACCTTCTTCGGCGGCGACGAGCGCGGCTACACCGACTACCCGGCGCTGGCGGTCTGAGCCGGCAGAGCCCGCACGACGCCGAGGGGCGTGACCCGTACGAGACGGGTCACGCCCCTCGGCGTGTCGGCGTGTCGGCGTGTCGGCCCGGGCCGTCGCTCAGCCGCGGGTCACCGCACCGGGGTGAAGTCCCGGGCGCCGATGAACTCCGGCCGGCGGATCGGGGCCGAGAACGGCTCCACCGCGGTGTTCTCCACGCTGTTGAACACGATGAAGACGTTGCTGCGCGCGAACGGGGTGATGTTGTCGCCCGAGCCGTGCATCGCGTTGCAGTCGAACCAGGTCGCCGAACCGGCCTTGCCGGTGAACAGCTTGATGCCGTGGGCGTCCGCGAAGCCGGTCAGGGCCTCGTCGGACGGGATGCCCGCGTCCTGCATCTGGAGCGACTTCTTGTAGTTGTCCTTCGGCGTCTCGCCCGCGCAGCCCAGGAACGTCTTGTGCGAACCGGGCATGATCATCAGGCCGCCGTTGGTGTCGTGGTTCTCGGTGAGCGCCACCGACACCGACACCGTGCGCATCCGGGCCAGACCGTCCTCGGCGTGCCAGGTCTCGAAGTCCGAGTGCCAGTAGAAGCCCGAGGCGCCGAAGCCCGGCTTGACGTTGATCCGGGACTGGTGGACGTAGACGTCCGAGCCGAGGATCTCGCGGGCCGTGCCGACCAGGCGCTCGTCGCGCACCAGGTTCGCGAAGACCTCGCTGATCCTGTGCACCTCGAACACCGAGCGCACCGCCTGGGAGCGCTTCTCGATGATGGAGCGCTCGTCGGCGCGGACCTGCGGGTCGTTCACCAGGCGGTCCAGCTCGGCCTGGTAGACGCCCACCTCGTCGGGGGTGAGGAGCTGGTCGACCGCGAGGAACCCGTCCCGTTCGAACGACTCCAGCTCCGGGGTGAGCCGCCCCCACACCACCGGGTCGCGGCGCGGGGTGCGCACCTCGGTGGCGCCCCGGGTCGGGTACAGGTCCTGGGGAGCGGTGCTGGTGCTCGTGGTCGTGGTGGTCGCGGTCATGGTTCAGACCTCCTCGGTCAGCAGCGGGTAGACACCGTTCTCGTCGTGGTCCTCCCGCCCGGTGACGGGAGGGTTGAAGACGCAGACACACCGGAAGTCGGTCTTCGGGCGCATGGTGTGGCGCTCGTGGCCGTCGAGCAGGTACATCGTGCCCGGCTCGATCCAGTGCGTCTCGCCCGTCTCGTCGTTGGTCAGCTCGGCCTCGCCCTCGACGCAGAGCACGGCCTCGATGTGGTTGGCGTACCACATGGACGTCTCCGTGCCGGCGTAGAGCACCGTCTCGTGCAGGGAGAAGCCGACCTTCTCCTTGGCGAGGACGATGCGCTTGGACTCCCAGGTCCCGGACGCGGCCTTGACGTGCCGGTCGGTGTTCTCGATCTCCTTGAACGAACGGACGATCACGGTGTGCTCGCTTCCTCTCCGTGTGAGGTCGGGGTGCGGTCTTGCTCGGTCTTGCCCGGCGGTGTGTCAGGCGGTCTCGCGGACGGCGCGGGCCAGGGTGCGCAGACCCTCGTCCAGCTCGTCCGGTGTGATGGTCAGCGGCGGCAGCAGCTTGACGACCTCGCTCTGCGGGCCGGAGGTCTCCAGCAGCAGCCCCAGCTCGAAGGCGCGGGCGCAGACGGCGGTGGCGCGCTGGGGGTCGGAGAACTCCAGGCCCCAGGCCAGGCCGCGACCGCGGTAGTGGGCCCCGTAGGCGGAGTTCTCGTCGCAGATCGCCAGCAGCGCCTGCTCGACCTGCTCGCCGCGGGCGGTGGTCTGCTTCTCCATGCCGCCGTCGGCCCAGTAGGTGTCCAGGGCGGCGGTGGCGGTGACGAAGGCCGGGTTGTTGCCGCGGAAGGTGCCGTTGTGCTCGCCCGGGCTCCACACGTCCAGCTCCGGGTTGAACAGGCACAGCGACATCGGCAGCCCGTAGCCGCTGATCGACTTCGACAGCGTGACGATGTCCGGGGTGATGCCGGCCTCCTCGAAGGAGAAGAACGCGCCGGTGCGGCCGCAGCCCATCTGGATGTCGTCGACGATCAGCAGCATGTCCTGCCGCTCGCACAGCGCCTTCAGCGCGCGCAGCCACTCGGGCCGGGCGACGTTGATGCCGCCCTCGCCCTGGATGGTCTCCACGATCACGGCGGCCGGCTTGTTCAGGCCGGAGCCCTGGTCCTCCAGCAGCCGCTCGAACCACAGGAAGTCCGGGACCTTGCCGTCGAAGTAGTTGTCGAACGGCATCGGGGTGCCGTGCACCAGGGGTATGCCCGCGCCGGCGCGCTTGAAGGCGTTGCCGGTGACCGCGAGCGAGCCCAGCGACATGCCGTGGAAGGCGTTGGTGAACGAGACGATCGCCTCGCGCCCCTTGACCTTGCGGGCCAGCTTCAGCGCCGCCTCGACGGCGTTGGTGCCGGTCGGGCCGGGGAACATGACCTTGTAGGGCAGGTCACGCGGGCGCAGGATCGTGTTCTGGAAGGACTCCAGGAAGGCGCGCTTGGCCGTCGTGGCCATGTCCAGGCCGTGGGTGATGCCGTCGCGCTCCAGGTAGTCCAGCAGCGCGCGTTTCAGGACCGGGTTGTTGTGGCCGTAGTTGAGTGAGCCGGCTCCGGCGAAGAAGTCGAGGTAGCTGTGGCCGTCCTCGTCCGTGAGGCGGGCGCCCTGCGCGCGGTCGAACACGGCGGGCCAGCCGCGGCAGTACGAGCGCACCTCCGACTCGACGGTCTCGAAGACGCTCAGGGCGGGCGGGGTGATGGTCACGTGGTTCTCTCCTCGGTGCGTCCGTCGCGGCGGACGGCGAAGTCTGCGATGTCTGCGAAGTCTGTGAAGCCTGGGAAGCCGGCGGGGGCCGGCTTCCCCGGCTTCCCAGACTTCGCAGACATCGCAGAC
>NZ_PVLV01000293.1 GCF_002982015.1 Streptomyces solincola | reverse complement strand
TCCCTCCCTCCCGGCTCCGTCCCCGTCCGGGCCCCCCGGTGCCGCCGGCGCAACCGCCGTCGGTCAGGTGCCGGCCCAGGGCGGCGCCCAGACCCGTATCCACAACATCGGCTACCGCTCCTACGACGGCCCGCGCCTCGGCCGCGCCTACGCCCGCCGCTCGCTGTTCGCGCAGTCGCTGCGCGGCGCGTACGGACTGGGTCGCAGCGCCAAGTCCAAGGTGCTGCCGATGATCCTCTTCGGCGTGATGTGCGTCCCCGCGCTGATCATGGTCGCGGTGGCGGTCACCACCAAGCTCAACGACCTGCCGGTGGAGTACACCCGGTACGCGGTCATCATGCAGGCCGTCATCGGCCTCTTCCTGGCCGGTCAGGCGCCTCAGTCCGTCTCCCGCGACCTGCGCTTCAAGACCGTGCCGCTCTACTTCTCCCGCCCCATCGAGCGCGTCGACTACGTCGTCGCCAAGTTCGCCGCCATGGCCTCGGCGCTGTTCATCCTGACGGCGTCCCCGCTGCTCATCCTCTACATCGGGTCCCTGCTGGCGAAGATGGACTTCTCCGACCAGACGGCGGGCCTGGCCCAGGGACTGGTCTCCGTGGCACTGCTCTCCGTCCTGTTCGGCGGCATCGGCCTGGTGCTCGCCGCCTTCACCCCGCGCCGCGGCTTCGGCGTCGCCGCTGTCATCGCCGTCCTGACCATCTCCTACGGAGCGGTCACCACCCTCCAGGGCATCGCCTGGGCCACCGAGAACCTCGGGGCCGTGAAGTGGCTCGGCCTGTTCTCGCCGATCACCTTGGTCGACGGCGTACAGACCGCCTTCCTCGGCGCCACCACGTCCTTCCCCGGCGAGTCCGGGCCGGGCGCCGGACCGGGCGCGCTCTACCTGCTGACCGCCCTCGCCCTGATCGCCGGCAGCTACGCCGTACTGATGAGCCGCTACCGCCGGGTCGGGCTGTGACCGGCCGCCCGCACCCCGCCGCGCCGCCTCCGGCGTACCGGTCGGCACCGGCCCCCACCACCATCCGTCCAAGGAATGGGCAGCGCCCGTGAGCACTCTCCAGATCGACCACGTTTCCCGGTGGTTCGGGAACGTCGTCGCCGTCAACGACGTCACCATGACGATCGGCCCGGGCGTCACCGGCCTCCTCGGCCCCAACGGCGCCGGCAAGTCCACCCTCATCAACTTGATGGGCGGCTTCCTCGCCCCCTCCACCGGCGCCGTCACCCTCGACCAGGCGCCCGTCTGGCGGAACGAGTCCGTCTACCGGCACATCGGCGTCGTCCCCGAACGCGAGGCGATGTACGACTTCCTCACCGGACGCGAGTTCGTCGTCGCCAACGCCGAACTGCACGGCCTCGGCGCCGCCGAAGCCCAGCGGGCGCTCGCCACCGTGGAGATGGAGTACGCCCAGGACCGGAAGATCGCCACGTACAGCAAGGGCATGCGCCAGCGGGTCAAGATGGCCTCCGCCCTCGTCCACGAACCGTCCGTGCTGCTGCTCGACGAGCCGTTCAACGGCATGGATCCGCGCCAGCGCATGCAGCTCATGGACCTGCTGCGCCGCATGGGCGCCGACGGCCGCACCGTGCTGTTCTCCTCCCACATCCTGGAGGAGGTGGAACAGCTCGCCGCCCACATCGAGGTCGTCGTCGCCGGCCGGCACGCCGCCAGCGGCGACTTCCGCCGCATCCGCCGGCTGATGACCGACCGTCCGCACCGCTACCTGGTGCGCTCCAGCGACGACCGCGCCCTGGCCGCCGCGCTGATCGCCGACCCCTCCACCGCCGGCATCACCGTCGACACCCGCGAGGGCGCCCTGCACATCCAGGCCGTGGACTTCGGCCGGTTCACCGAACTCCTGCCGAAGGTCGCCCGGGAGCACTCCATCCGGCTGCTGACGGTCTCGCCCTCGGACGAGTCCCTGGAGTCCGTCTTCTCCTACCTCGTCGCGGCCTGAAGGGAGCCCTCGACCATGTACCACCCCACCGTCGCCCGGCTCACCTACCGGGCGCTGCTCGGCCGCCGCCGGGCCGCGATCCTCTTCACCCTCCCCGCGCTGCTGCTGCTCATCGCCGCCGCCGTACGGGCCTTCAACGGCGCCGACGACCAGATCGCCGCGGACGTCCTCGGCGGTTTCGCGCTCGCCACCATGGTCCCGCTCATCGGCGTCATCGCCGGAACCGGGGCCATCGCCCCCGAGATCGACGACGGCTCCATCGTCTACCTGCTGGCCAAGCCGGTGAAGCGGCCGACCATCATCGTCACCAAGCTGACCGTGGCCATCGCCGTCACCATGGTGTTCTCCGCCGTGCCCACCTTCATCGCCGGCATGATCCTCAATGGCAACGGGCAGCAGATCGCCGTCTCCTACACCATCGCCGCCCTGGTCGCCTCGATCGCCTACAGCGCGCTGTTCCTGCTGCTCGGCACCGTCAGCCGGCACGCCGTCGTCATCGGCCTCGTCTACGCCCTGGTGTGGGAGACCCTGTTCGGCAGCCTCATCGACGGCGCCCGCACCCTCAGCGTCCAGCAGTGGGCCCTCGCCGTCGCCGAGCACACCGGCCGCGGCGACGGACTGATCTCCTCCGCCGTCGGTCTGCCGGTCGCCGTCATCCTGCTGGTCGCGGTCACCCTCGCGGCCACCTGGTACGCCGGACAGAAGCTCCGCACCCTCGCCCCGGCCGGCGAGGAGTGACCCGCCCCGCCACGTGAAGCGGACGCGGGCACCCCGCCCGCTCCACGTGGCGGCCGCGGAGGCCCGGCAGTCCGCTCCATGAGGCGGTCGCGGGCGGTTGGGAACCCGCTGCACGTGGCGGTCGCGGGGGCCGGCTGCCCGCTACACGTGGCGGTCGCGGGCAGCCGGCAACCCCACCGCCAGCGCCGCCCCGCACACCACCAGCACCAGGGCGACCGGCACCGTCCAGTCGCCGGTCGCCTGATGGACCGCCCCGGCCGCCAGCGGACCCACCGCGGCCAGCAGATACCCGACCGTCTGCGCCATGCCCGACAACCGGGCCGCGGTCACGGCGTCCCCGCTGCGCAGCACGATCAGGGTCAGCGCCAGCCCCACCGCACCGCCCTGGCCGACGCCCAGCAGCGCGGCCCACAGCCAGGCGCCCGCCACCGGCGCGACCAGCAGCCCCGCGAAACCGGCCCCGACCAGCGACGTCACCAGCGCCACCAGCGGACGCTGAGCGCGCATCCGGCCGGCCAGCAGCGGCACCAGGAAAGCCCCCGCCACCTGCACCAGGTTGTTGAAGGCGAAGACCACGCCCGCCGTCGAGCGGCTCATCCCGTGATCGGTGAAGATCGTCGGAAGCCAGGCGATCAGGACGTACGTCCACAACGACTGCAAACCCATGAACAGGGTGACCTGCCAGGCCAGCGCCGACCGCCACACATTCCGGCCGACCCCCGCCCGCGCCGCGGACCGCGTCTCGTGCCCGGTGCGCCCCCGGGCGATCAGCACCTGCGGGAGCCACAGCACCGCGGCCGCCACCGCCGGCAGCGACCAACAGGCCAGCGACGCCTGCCAGCTCCCGCCGAAAGCGCGCTCCAACGGCACCGACGCCGCGGCCGCCACCGTGGCGCCGGCGATCATCGCACCGGTGTACACCGAGGTCATGGCCGCTGCCCGGTCCGGGAAGTCCCGCTTGATCAGCCCCGGCATCAGCACATTCAGCAGCGCGATCGCCGTACCCACCAGCACTCCGCCGCCGTACAGCGTGTACGGGGAGGGAGCGACGCGCAGCAGCACGCCGGCGGCCAGCAGCACCAGCGCCGCGCACAGCACCCGCTCCGTGCCGAACCGCCGGCCCAGCCACGGCGCCACCGCCGCGCCCGCTCCCAGGAACAGCACCGGTACCGACGTCACCAGCGACGTCGCCGTCGACGACAGCCCGAAGGACTCGCTGATCTCACCGACCAGCGGCGACACCCCCGCCAGCGCCGCCCGCATATTGAGCGACGCCAGCACGATTCCGGCCAGCAGCAGCACCGGATGGGCGAGCAGCGCCCGACGCGCCGCCGCCCCGTCCGGTGACGGCCGGACATCCGCCTCCGCGTCCGGCAGCAGCACTTCGGCATTCGGGCGTGGCACAGCAGACACCTTTCCCACGTCGGGAACCGGTCCCGACGTCTCCTCGTAGCGATGCGATGTGGTGGGCTTCCCGGCCTGACAGGCTCGGGACGGCTCAGCGGCGGACCAGGGCGCGGACCGTCTCCATCGGCTCGCGCAGCAGCTCCCGTACGGCCGCGTCCGCGGCGTCCGCGTCCCCCTGCTCGACGGCGACCACCAGCGCCTCGTGCGCGTCCAGGTCGATCGCCGGCATCTCCCGGTCGCCCAGCGAGGCGACCAGGCTCTCGTGCACCTGCACCGAGAAGAAGCGGTAGACCTCCGTGAAGGCGGCGTTGTGCGTGGCCTCGACCACGGCACGGTGGAACGCCACATCGGCGTCCGCGGCCCGGTCGCCCTCCTCGCGCAGGGTCGACAGCGCCGCCCGCAACCGCAGCAGGTCATGGGTGTCACGGCGGGCGGCGGCCAGCCGGGCCGCCTCCGTCTCCAGCGCCATCCGCAGCTCCAGCACGTCCAGGGCGCCCGCCGCCCGCACCGAACGCAGCACGGCGGCCGGGTCGGCGGTGGAGCGGACGAAGGTGCCGTTGCCCTGCCGGGACTCCAGCAGCCCGGCGTGCACCAGCACCCGCACCGCCTCGCGCACGGTGTTGCGGCCGACCCCGAGCTGATCGGCCAGGTCGTGCTCGGTGGGGATCCGGTCCCCGACGGCCCACTGCCCACCGGTCAGTTCGGCGCGCAACTGCTCCACCACGGCGTCCACCAGCAATGTCCGCCCCGCGGCCCGCAGCACCATCAACCCGCCTCCACCCTCGCTCCCCTTCTTATTCGCCCGGTCATCCTACAACTTATCCACAGGGCCTGAACGGCCGGGGCACTCCGGGCTTACTGTGGGCACGGATCACCACCGCGTCCTCGTACCACGGGGAGTCGGCGGGTGCCGCGTTCCACGCGATGCAGGGCATACCTACACACCTGGGGAGCACGCCATGTCAGACCGCTTCGACGTCGTCGTACTCGGAGCAGGCCCCGGCGGTTACGTCGCCGCCATCCGCGCCGCCCAGTTGGGCAAGCGGGTCGCGGTCGTCGAGGAGAAGTACTGGGGCGGCGTCTGCCTGAACGTCGGCTGCATCCCCACCAAGGCGCTGCTGCGCAACGCGGAGCTGGCGCACATCATCACCAAGGAGGCCAAGACCTTCGGCATCAAGGTGGACGGCGAGGTCTCCTTCGACTACGGCGAGGCGTTCAAGCGCAGCCGGCGGGTGGCGGACGGCCGCGTCAAGGGCGTCCACTACCTGATGAAGAAGAACGGCATCACCGAGTTCACCGGCCGGGGCGCCTTCCTGGACGCCAACACGCTCCAGGTCGACGTGGCCGACGGCTCGTCCACGACGATCGCCTTCGACCACTGCGTCATCGCCACCGGCGCGACGCCCCGACTGCTGCCCGGCACCCGGCGCAGCGACCGGGTGGTCACCTACGAGGAGCAGATCCTCGACCAGGACCTGCCGCGGTCGATCGTCATCGCGGGCGCCGGCGCGATCGGCGTCGAGTTCGCGTACGTGATGCAGAACTACGGGGTCAAGGTCACCATCGTCGAGTTCCTGGACCGGCTCGCCCCGCTGGAGGACAAGGACGTCTCGGCGGAGCTGGCCAAGCAGTACCGCAAGCTCGGTGTCGAGGTGCTGACCTCCACCCGGGTCGAGTCGATCGACGAGTCCGGCCCGCAGGTACGGGTGACGGTCACCGGCAAGGACGGCGCCGAGAAGGTGCTGGAGGCCGACAAGGTGCTCCAGGCGATCGGCTTCGCGCCGAACGTCGACGGCTTCGGCCTGGACAAGACCGGGGTGCGGCTCACCGAGCGCGGTGCCATCGAGGTGGACGGCCGGTGCCGGACCTCGGTGCCGCACATCTACGCCATCGGTGACGTCACAGCGAAGCTGATGCTCGCTCACACGGCCGAGGCCATGGGCGTGGTGGCCGCCGAGACCATCGCCGGCGCGGAGACCCTGGAGCTGGACTACCCGATGATCCCGCGGGCCACCTACTGCCAGCCGCAGATCGCCAGCTTCGGCTGGACGGAGGACCAGGCGCGGGAGAAGGGCTTCGACGTCAAGGTCGCCAAGTTCCCGTTCACCGCGAACGGCAAGGCCCACGGACTGGGCGACTCCACCGGCTTCGTGAAGCTGATCAGCGACGCGCAGTACGGCGAGATCATCGGCGCCCACCTGATCGGCCCGGACGTCACGGAGCTGCTGCCCGAACTGACCCTGGCCCAGCAGTGGGACCTCACGGTCCACGAGGTCGCCCGCAACATCCACGCCCACCCCACCCTCGGCGAGGCGGTGAAGGAGGCCGTGCACGGACTGGCGGGCCACATGATCAACTTCTAGGGGAGTGGAAGCGGAGGAGAGGGAGGGAGGCAGCGGGAGCCTCGGCCTTTGAAAGTCCGGGTGCCCGGGCGCCAGGGAGCCTCGGAGACGGAGCGCCTCGGAGCACGCGAGCCGGGGCGACCGCCGCCGGCTGGAGGTGGGCCTGATGCCGGCCGGCCGGGCCGGCCTCAGCACGCGGGCGTCCCTCCGGACGCCGGGGCGCCGCTGCGACCGACGGGGTGCGCCGGGAAGGGCCGGGGTCCGGGCACCGGGAGGGGCGGCCCGCGCGGAACGCGCGCTCGAAGCGGCCACCCCGGGCGGCATGGGGCGGGCACACGGAACCGTCCGTGACTCCGGTGCTCCTCGCCCGCGGCCTGCCCCCGGAGGCTGCGGCGACCCGCGCCCCCCGGTCCCGGTGCACCTTCACTGTGCCCGGAGCCGTCACCGGGCACCACCGAGTTTCAGGGACCCCGACCCCCGCAGATCGCCCCCAGGCCCGGCGGCCCCCGCTCCCGGTAGGACTGCGAGGCCCGGCGGCCCCGCTCCCGGTAGGTCAGCGAGGTCCGGCAGCCCTGCTTCCGGGTGGTCAGCGGGGTCCGGCGGTCGCGCACCCGGCAGGTCCGGCGGCCCCGCTCCCGGTAGGCCGGCGAGGTCCGGCGTGGCCTCGCTCCCCATAGAGCGAGGCCCGGCGGGCCCTGCTCCCCGAAGGTCGGCGAGGCCCGGCGCGGCCCCGCTCCCCGAAGGTCAGCAGGCTCTGGCAGCCCCGTTCCCGGAAGGTCAGCGGAGGGCTAGGAGGTGCTCCAGCACCACGGCGATGCCGTCCGCGTCGTTGGAGGCCGTGATCTCGTGGGCGACGGCCTTGAGCTGGTCGTGGGCGTTGGCCATGGCGACGCCGTGCTCGGCCCAGGCGAACATGGGGATGTCGTTCGGCATGTCGCCGAAGGCGATCGTCTCCGACGCCTTCACGCCCAGCCGGCGGGCTGCCAGCGACAGACCGGTGGCCTTGCTGAGGCCCAGCGGCAGGATCTCCACGACCCCGGGGCCCGCCATGACCACGTCCACCAGGCTTCCGACGGCCTGACGGGCGACGCCGGCCAGGGCGTCGTCGTCCAGGGTGGGGTGCTGGATGTAGACCTTGTTCAGCGGCGCCGACCACAGGTCGGCCGGGTCCTCGTACGGCAGGTAGGGCAGGGGGCCCTCCTGGACGCGGTAGCCGGGGCCGACCAGCACGTCCCCGTCCAGCCCGTCCCGGCTGGCCGCGATGGCGAGCGGCCCGACCTCCGCCTCGATCTTGGACAGGGCGAGCCCGGCGAGCTGCCGGTCCAGCGTCACCGAGGTCAGCAGCCGGTGCTCGCCCGCGTGGTAGACCTGCGCCCCCTGGCCGCAGACGGCGAGGCCGTCGTAGCCGAGGTCGTCCAGGATGTGCCGGGTCCACGGGACCGCGCGGCCGGTGACCACGATGTGCGCGGCGCCCGCCGCCGTGGCGGCGGCGAGTGCGTCGCGGGTGCGCTGGGAGACCGTGTCGTCGGAGCGCAGCAGCGTCCCGTCCAGGTCGGTCGCGACCAGCTTGTACGGGAACGCGCGGGCGTGCGGGGACGCCTGCGAGGGGGCGGCGTGCGGCTGCGCGGTCACTTGGCGACCGGCTCCAGGATCTCGCGCCCGCCGAGGTAGGGGCGGAGCACCTGCGGCACCAGCACCGTGCCGTCGGCCTGCTGGTGGTTCTCCAGCAGCGCGACGATGGTGCGCGGCACCGCGCACAGCGTGCCGTTGAGCGTGGCCAGCGGCTGCACCGTCTTCTTGCCGCCCTGCTCTCCGCGCATCCGCACGGACAGCCGCCGGGCCTGGAAGCTGTCGCAGTTGGACGCCGACGTCAGCTCGCGGTACTTGCCCTGCGTCGGGATCCACGCCTCGCAGTCGTACTTGCGGGAGGCGGAGGCGCCCAGGTCACCGGTGGCCACGTCGATCACCTGGAACGGCAGCTCCAGCGCGTTCAACCACTGCTTCTCCCACTCCAGCAGCCGCTTGTGCTCGGCTTCGGCGTCCTCCGGCGCGACGTACGAGAACATCTCGACCTTGTCGAACTGGTGGACGCGGAAGATGCCCCGGGTGTCCTTGCCGTACGTCCCGGCCTCGCGCCGGTAGCACGGCGAGAACCCGGCGTACCGCAGCGGCAGCTTGTCGGCGTCGAGGATCTCGTCCATGTGGTAGGCCGCGAGCGGCACCTCGGAGGTGCCCACCAGGTAGAAGTCGTCCTTCTCCAGGTGGTAGACGTTCTCGGCGGCCTGGCCGAGGAAGCCGGTGCCCTCCATGGCGCGCGGCCGGACCAGGGTGGGCGTCAGCATCGGGATGAAGCCTGCCTCGGTGGCCTGGGCGATCGCCGCGTTGACCAGGGCCAGTTCCAGCAGGGCCCCGACGCCGGTCAGGTAGTAGAAGCGCGAGCCGGACACCTTGGCGCCGCGCTCCATGTCGATGGCGCCGAGCGCCTCGCCCAGCTCCAGGTGGTCCTTGGGCTCGAATCCCTCGGCGGCGAAGTCGCGGATGGTGCCGTGCGTCTCCAGCACGACGAAGTCCTCCTCGCCGCCCTCCGGCACGTCCGGGTGGACGATGTTGCCGAGTCGCAGCAGCAGCCGCTTGGCCTCCTCGTCCGCCTCGTGCTGTTCCGCGTCGGCGCTCTTGACGTCCGCCTTGAGCTGCTCGGCGCGCTGAAGCAGCTCGGCGCGCTCCTCGGCGGTGGCCTTGGGGATCAGCTTGCCGAGCGACTTCTGCTCGGAGCGCAGTTCGTCGAAGCGGACACCGGACGACCTGCGCCGCTCGTCGGCGGAGAGCAGGGCGTCGACGAGGCCGACGTCCTCTCCACGGGCGCGCTGGGAGGCGCGCACTCGGTCGGGGTCCTCACGAAGCAGGCGAAGGTCAATCACCCCACCAGGCTACCGGTGCCGGATGGTGGCCCTTCCATGGATTTGCGACGCGTGTCGTTATGGGCGGAAAGACGTAAAGGGGAGGAATGCGGGCCGCGGGCCACGGCCGCGATGATCACGGCCGGGGCGGCTGCCGTGACTGCGGCGGGCAGGGCTGGGCCGGAGGCGACCTCCGGGGGTCCCGTTGCGGCGGGCCGGCGGTCGGCGCCCTCCCGGCCTCCGTCCGGTAGTCGGCGCTCTCCCGGTCTTCAGGCCCGGTAGCCGGCGTTCCCGCCCGATGGTTGTCCACAGCCCGACCGGGCGCCGGAATTGTTATCCACAGGCTGTGTGGAAGTTCTGTGGACTCATGGAAACGGTGGAATTGATCATTCCGACACTATTCACCGCTGAGGTGGCGGCCGGCAAACCCGCCGCCCGCCACCCATTCGAGTGGGAAATGACGTACCAAAAGGGGTGATCGGCGGAAAAGGGGCGTCGGTAGGCGGCTGCACCGCTTGTGCCGGCAGAGCCGCCACTGGGCCGATATGTCGACCCCGCGCCCCCGCATCCCCCGGTGATGTCGACTTGTCCCCAGGTGGAGGACCGAGCCTGTGGATAACTTTTCCGACTCAGGCGCGCCCGTCCTGGCAGCGGGCCAGCCAGTCCGACGCCGCCGTGAAGTCCGCGTCGGACATGCCCGGACGCAGCGGGGTGACGTCCTCCGCCGTCGCGCCCGCGCGAGGGTACGAGCCGAGGAACCGCACCTTGGCGCAGCTCCGCTTCAGCCCCATCAGGGCCTCGCCCATCGGCAGGTCCGCGATGTGCCCCTCGGCGTCGATGGCGAAGCAGTAGTTGCCGATGCCCGCACCGGTAGGCCGGGACTGCAACAGCATCAGGTTCACCCCGCGCGCGGCGAACTCCTGGAGCAGCGCCTGCAGGGTGCCCGGATGGTCCTCGCGCTGCCAGATGACGACCGACGTCTTGTCCGCCCCGGTGGGCGCGGCCGGCCGGGCCGGGCGGCCGACCAGCACGAACCGGGTCTCCGCGTTCGCCGCGTCGTGGATGTCCCGTACCAGCGCCTCCAGGCCGTACGTCGCGGCCGCGAACTCACCCGCGAAGGCGGCGTCGTAGCGGCCCTCCTGCACCAGCCGCGCCCCGTCCGCGTTCGAGGCGGCCGACTCCCAGACGGCCTCCGGCAGGTGGGCGCGCAGCCACTTGCGCACCTGCGGCTGGGCCACCGGATGGCCGGTGACCGTCTTGACGTCGGTGATCTTGGTTCCCGGCCGTACCAGCAGCGCGAACGCGATGGGCAGCAGCACCTCGCGGTAGATCATCAGCGGCTCGCCGGAGGCCAGCTCGTCCAGGGTGGCGGTCACCCCGCCCTCGACCGAGTTCTCGATGGGGACGAAGGCGGCGGCGGCCTCCCCGTTGCGTACGGCGTCGAGCGCGGCCTGCACCGAGACCGTCGGCACCAGCTCGCGCGTGGCGGCCTCCGGGAGGGTGCGCAGGGCGGCTTCGGTGAAGGTGCCCTCGGGACCGAGATACGTATAGCGCGTGGCCGACATACCGGTCACCCTAATGCGCGCCCCACCCCAGCGGCAGCGGTCTCCACATGCCGGCGCCCGCCGCGCAGGTCCGCCGGTACGGGGCAAGGGGGCGGGGGCTCAGGACTCCAGCAGCCGCTGGCCGACGTACTCGCCCTTCGCCGGGCCGCCCGGCACGGCGAACAGCCCGGACGCCTCGTGCCGGATGAACGACGACAGCGCGTCGCCCCGGTCGAGTTTCCGCTGCACCGGCACGAAGCCGCGGAGCGGATCGGCCTGCCAGGCGACGAACAGCAGCCCGGCGTCCGGCTCTCCGTCCGGGCCGATCCCGTCGTGGTACGAGAACGGGCGGCGCAGCATCGCCGCCCCGCCGTTCTGCTCGGGCGCCGAGATCCGCGCGTGGGCGTCGGCGGGAATGACCGGTTCCCCGTCCGGGCCGATGCTCTCCAGGTCCATCTCGGTCGCCTCCGTCCCGCCGGTCAGCGGGGCCCCGTCCGCCTTGCGCCGCCCGATGACCTGCTCCTGCTTGGCGAGGGACAGCTTCTCCCAGTCGTCCAGCAGCATCCGGATGCGGCGGACCACCGCGTAGGAGCCGCCCGCCATCCAGGACGCCGGCCCGCCACCGTCCGCCGGGACGAAGATCCGTGCGTCGAAGTCCGGCTCGGACGGCTTCGGGTTGCCGGTGCCGTCGATCTGGCCCATCAGGTTGCGGGTGGTCATCGGGCGGGCGGTGGCGCCGGGCGCGCGGTTGAAGCCGTTCATCTGCCAGCGGACCCGCGCCGTCGCGCCCGCCTCCTTCTGGACGGCGCGCAGCGCGTGGAACGCCACCAGGGCGTCGTCGGCGCCGATCTGCACCCACAGGTCGCCGTTGGACCGGCGCGCGTCGAGCCGGTCGGAGGAGAAGGCCGGCAGCGGCTCCAGCTCGGCCGGCCGCCGCGAGCCGAGCCCGGTGCGGTCGAAGAAGGAGGAGCCGAAGCCGAAGGTTACGGTCAGTGAGGAAGGGCCCGCGTCCAGCGCCACCCCGGTGTCGCCACCGCCGGCCGGTCGCCCGGCCATCAGCAGCGCGGCCACCTCCGACCAGCGGCGCAGCAGCGCGGCGGCCTCTTTGCGCCCCACCCCGGCCGCCAGGTCGAACGCCACCAGATGGCCGCGGGCCTGCGTCGGCTGGAGGATGCCCGCCTGGTGCCGCCCGTGGAAGGGCACGCCGGTCGAGCCGACCGTGGTCAGCGCCGTCCCCGGGTCCGGCGCGGCGGCCGCGTGGACGGCGGCGCCGCCCGCCCCGCCGAGGACCAGCCCGGCGGCCCCGGCCGCGCCCGCGGTGCCCAGCAGCCGCCGCCGGGACACGCCGTCCCCCCGGCGCTCGGCCGGCCCGGCGTCGGGCGCCTGAGGCGCCCTGGGCGCCTTGGCTGCCTTGGTGCCCTTGGGCGCCTTGGCGGCTTCGGATACGTGGGGAACCTTCGGCGCCTTCGGCGCGTCGTCGCGGTCGTGCGTACGGTGGTGCATACGGGGATCAGCCGATCTTGACGTTCTTGTCGATGGTGGTCTGGTCGATGTCGGACGTCCGCACGGTCACCTGGACCGTCCACTGCCCGGGCATCGGGATCTGCAGGCTCTCCGCGCTCCAGTGCCCGGTGGCGATCCGGTCCGGCACCACGGGCAGGGGCCCGATCTGCTTGTCCCGCAGAGTGAACGACACCTTGAGCTCGGGCAGGTCCAGCGGCCGCCCGTCGTCGCCGTCCGCGAAGACGTGCAGGGCGTTGGAGCCCGAGCGGCCCGGGTCGAGGGTCAGCCGCACCGTTCCCTTGCCGTTGACCCCGCCGGTGTCGAACGGCAGCTTCAACTCGACGGGCCCACTGGGCGCCGGCGCGGCCTGGGCCGCGCCCGCCTGCGCCCGCCCGGCCTCCTCCTCGGTACGGCCGGGCTCGGTGGTCGTCAGCACGGTGGTGACGGCGAGCAGCACCACGGCGACGGCCGCTTCGGCGAGCACCGAGCGGCGCAGCCCGGAGCGCACCGGGTCGCCGTCGCGCTGCCGCCGGTCGCGGACGGTGGCCACGGCGGCCCGCTGGCGTGCCAACTGCCGGGAGCGCTCGGCCGAGAGCACCGCCCCGGCTTCCTCCCCCCCGGCCCGCGCCTGCTCGGCCGCCGCCTCCGCGGCGTTCTCCGCTTCCCCGACGACCGCTTCCCCGACGACCGCTTTGCGGGCAACCGTCTCCCGGGCCTCCGTCTCGCCGGCACCCGCCGCCCCACTCCCCGTCTCCCCGCTCCCCGTCTCCTCGGTCTCCGACTCCCCGCTCCCCGTCTCCTCGGTCTTCTCCCTTGCGGTGGTCTCGCCCAGCCTGCCGGTCCACCGTCGGGAGAACCAGGCGAGGCCGACCAGCACCGCGACGAGCGCGACCTTCAGCAGCAGCAGTCGGCCGTACGCCGTCCCGGTTAGCGCGCTCCACGAGCCGACCTGCCGCCAGGACTGGTAGAGCCCGGTGGCGGCCAGCGTCAGCACCGAGCCGAACGCCAGCGCGGAGAACCGCCGTACCGCCGCCCGCTCGATCGACGGCCCCCGGAAGAGCACCACCAGCAGCGCGGCAAGACCGCCCAGCCAGGCGGCCATGGCGAGCAGGTGCAGGACGTCCACGGGCATCGCCAGGCCCGGTTGGATACCGGTCGAGGCGTGCTCCGACAGCGCCCAGGTGGCCGCGATCCCGGCCGCGACGACCGTGCCGCCGACCGCCAGGCCGAAGGTCAGGTCCTTGCGTTCGTCGCCCTCCTCGCGCCGGGTGTACGCGCCGAAGAGGACGGCCACGAACAGCGCGGCGGCGCCCAGGAGCAGCAGCCGGGAGACCAGCGCCGTACCGGTCTTGGTCTCCAGGACCGTGCCGAGGACGCCCAGGTCGAAGGCGTCGGCGAGCGAGCCGCCGCTCGCGCCCGGCTCCGCGCCCACCCCGGTGTACGGGCCGCGCAGCAGCAACTGGACCAGGGTCGCCCCGGTCAGCGCCACCCAGCCGCGTACCACCAGCTTCTGTAGCGGCCGTACCGCGGCGCCCCGCGGCCAGCAGGCCAGGACGAACGCGGCCCCGCCGGCGAGCAGGACGAAGCCGCCGTACGACACGTACCGCGCGATCCCGTAGAGCGCTCCGACGAGACCGCCGCCGGTCTCCTGCCGCGGCACCTCGGCCCGCTGCTCGGAGGGGGCGCCGATGGAGAAGGTGAACGCGCCGGAGATCGGGTGGCTGTCGGCGGAGACCACCCGCCAGGCCACGGTGTACGTGCCGTCCGGCAGCCCGGAGTGCAGGCTGATCGCGTGCCGGATGCCGGACCCGCCGCTGCGGTCCTGCACGGTGCCGGTGTCGGCGCGCTTGCCGCTCGGCTCCAGTACGCGGATCGAGTCGTCGCCCATGGCGACCTGCTCGGAGAAGGTGAGCGTCACTTCCTTGGGGGCGACGGCCACGACCGCGCCGTCCTTCGGGTCGCTCGCGGTCAGCGCGGCGTGCGCGGACGCGGGAGCGGCCGTGGTGAGGACGGTGCCGAACAGTGCGGCGAGGACCAGCAGGACGCGTACGAGCGGAGCCGTGGCCCTGCCGGCGGCGGTTTCCGGTGCGGCGGTGGTCGTCATGGTGGTTCAGTCCCCCGTCTTCAGTGGTGGGCGGAGCCGTGCGCCGAGGGAGAGGAGGGGTTGTGGGTGGGCGCTTCGACCGGCAGCTCGATCCTGATCGGGTCGGACCGCTCGAAACGCAGCTCCACGGCCACCTTCTCGCCCTGCTTCGGCTGCTTCTTGATCTCCATGAACATCAGGTGGTTGCCGCCGCGTTCGAGGTCCAGCGCGCCGTTGGCGGGGACGTCGAGCGAGTCGACCTGCTGCATCTTCTGGTCCACGGTCTTGTGGATCTGGATGTCGTCGGACAGCGGGCTGGTCACCGAGAGCAGCTTGTCCGCCGCTCCCCCGGTGTTGGTGACGGTCAGGAAGCCGCCGGCCACATCGCCCACCGGCTGCGGGATGTAGGCGTCGGAGACGTGCAGCTTCGGCTCGGCGGAGGCACCGCCGTCGTCGCCGGGGCCGTCCTGCGCGGAGCAGCCACCGAGGGCGAGCGACGCGGCGAGTGCGAGGGTGGCGCCCAGCGCCTTGGCGGAGGTGGTGAAGCGGGTCACGGCCGCTCTCCCTTCACGAGCTTCGGCAGGTCCTCGGCGTACTGCTCCCAGGTGGTGTCCTCGCCGTAGAGGACGTAACCGGTGTCGGTCTTCGGGGAGAACGCGATCACCTGGGTGCCGTGCATGGACTCGATGGAGCCGTCCTTGTTCTTTTTCGACGGCTCGATGCTGATGCCGAGCTTGCGCGCCCCCGCCTGGATGGTGGCGAAGTCGCCGGTCAGGCCGGTGAAGGACGGGTCGCCCGCGCCGGGCAGCCACTTCGCCAGCTCGGCGGAGGTGTCCCGCTCCGGGTCGGTGGTGACGAAGACGACCTGGAGCTTGTCCTGGTCGGCCTTGGGCAGTTCCTTCTTCGCCAGCGCGATGTTGCTCATGGTGAGCGGGCAGACGTCCGGGCAGTGGGTGTAGCCGAAGTAGACCAGCGTCGGCTTGCCCTTGGTGCGCTCGCGCAGGTCGAACTTCTCGCCCTTGGTGTCGGTCAGGACGAGGTCGGGCTTGGCGAACGGCTGGTCGAGGACGGTCGCGGCCTTGTCCGCCGAGTTGCCGCCCGAGACCTCGGCGACGGGGCCGTCGCCGGCCGCCTGCCCGGAGCTGTCGCCCCCGCACGCGGAGAGGGTGAACGCGGACACGGCGGCCAGGGCCACCGCGAACACGGCGGACCGGCGCGGGCGTCGCGCCGGATGGCGGCGCGGCTGCCGTGCGGCGGCCGCGCCGGATGAGTTGACGTCGTGGTGCATGGGGTGGGGCTTCTCTCTGGATGGTGCTGGTGGTGTGGGCGGCGGCCCGGATGCCGCCACCCGGCCGCCGGGCCGACCGACCTGACGAGCTGGGGCACTGACCGCGGCCGGACGGCAGGTCCGCGGTCGGACCGGACGGCCGTGGTCGGACCGGACGGCCGTGGTCGGACCGGACGGAGGCCCGGCGTGCGCGGAGCCTCGGCGTCCGTGCCTGGAGGCCGTCCCCGTCGTGACAGCGCCCCCGCGCCGACGGCTCCGCGCCGGAGGACCTGTCGCGAAGGCTCTGCATCAGAGGCTCTGCATCAGGGGCTCTGCATCAGGGGCTCTGCATCAGGGGCTCTGAGGAGGGGCCCCCGCGGCGGACCCGGCGGCAGGCAGCAGGAGGCCGGTGTCAGGAGGCCGGTGACAGGGGCCGGCCTCAGGCGGAGCGGCGGCGGCCGGCCAGGACGCCGAAGGCGACGCCGGCCGCGCCGACCAGGATGCCGACGATGCCGAGCACCCGAGCCGTCGTGTCACTGGAGCCGGAGTCGGAGCCGTCGGACTCGGCGGCCGCGGCGTTGTTCTCGCCGCCCTCGTGGCCGTGCCCGTCCTCCTTGGCCTCTTCCGTCTTCTCGTCCTTGGCCTTGTCCCCGCCGGCGGCCGCGCCACCGTGGTGGTCCTCCGTCGCCGCGGAGAGCTGGAGCACCGGCGCCGGGGTCTCCGGCTCCGCGCCGCCCTCCTTCGGCTCCTCGATCCAGCGCACGACCTCCTTGTTGTCGTACGTCTGGAGGGCCTTGAAGACGAGCTGGTCGGCGTTCTCCGGGAGCTGGCCCAGGGAGACCGGGAACTGCTGGAACTGGCCGGGACCGATCTTCGAGCCGTCGGCCGTCCACGTGATCTTGGACGGGGCCTCGGTGATCTTCTTGCCGTGCACGTCCAGCGGCTTGGCCAGCTTCGCCTTGTCGACCTTGACCGTCCAGCCCGGGACCGGCTGCGGCATCACCGAGGCCATCGGGGTGTCGGCGGGCAGGGTGACCTCCAGCTTCACGGTGGAGGCGTTGTCGCGCTCGTTCGGCACCTTGAAGTTGACGGTGGCGTAGCCGCCCTTGGCGGCCTCGCCCTGCGGCTGCACGCTCACGTGCGCGAAGGCGGGCCCGGCGAAGAGGGCGACGGAGGAGACGGCGGCACCGGCGACCAGGGCGGCACGGGCACGGGAAACGTTCATTACGGAAGCACACTCCACGGAAGAGCTGGGAAGAGCACGGATGTCGGTGTGCGCGCACCGGCGCGCCACGGCGCCACCCGCCGTCGCGTCGACGTGGAGCGGGCCGTGTCAGGCTGCGAGAACGAGTACGGCCGGCGGGCCGCGCCTGATCACCGAGTGCTGGAGTGCGTCCGCCGAGACCGGCGGGGGAGCGTCGTCACTGGGGCGTACGGTCCGCCGCCCGGCCACAGCCGGCACGGGCAGGCCTGCGGCCAGTGCCTGTACGAGGACGAGTGCGGCCCGCAGCGCGCGGACCAGCGCCCCGTCGGCGACCTCGCCGGCGCCCCGGGTGGAGAGCCGGGCGAGCCGCAGCAGCGCCAGATCGCCGCGTCGGAGCAGCCACCCGGTGGCCAGGGCCGCCAGCAGATGGACGAGGACCATGGGAAGGCCGGGAAGCAGCGCCTCGGGCGCGGCGGCGTGGGCCGCGTGGGCCCCGTACCCGCCCGACGCCGACACGGACGCGGAAGCGGCGGCGGTGTGCGGGTCGAGCCCCGCGCCGGTGACGATCCGGTAGGCGTCGGCGGTGCTGATGGAGCGCGGGCTGCCCCCGCACACCAACTGGGCGGCGATCCGGATCAGCGCGTCGTCGGCCTGACTCGAGACCGGGCCGCCCGTGCCGGCACCGCTGCCCACGGTGCCGCCGCTCATGGCGTACAGCAGGAGCTGGTGGCGCTGTCCGAGCGAGAACAGCACATGCAGGCCGAGCTGACCGCCCGCGAGCGCTGCCGCGATGACCGGAAGGGAGCGGTCCCGCCCGGCGAACGGGACGGTCGCTCCGAAGACCACGAGGGAGCCGACGACCAGCGTCCACCAGGGCACTCCGGCGCAGGCGGCCAGCGCGTGCCCGAGGCCGGACAGCGCGACGCAGGCCGCGGCGAACACCGCGGCCCTCAGCAGCCGCGGACCGGCGGTCGGGGCGTACCCGGAGGGGGCAGACATGGCCGGGCCATCATCGCACCACGCATCCCACCGGCATACGGCAGGTCCGGAAGGTCACCTATGCCGGACGTGATGCCCCTGACTGGGCCGCGTGGCGCACTTCCCTTGCGGGAAGTTCCTTACACCGGCGTACGGGGTACGCGCGTCCGCCGAATGAGCGCCCTCGCGTCAGCCGGCCGCTTACGTTCCGTAGAGACGGGCAATACGTATCGGTACGTCAAGCCGCAGCCAGGAGGCTGGAGCATGAGCATCTGGTGGTCACTCCATTTGCGGCGCGAGGCTGCGAGTGTTCCGCTCGCCCGCCGACTGCTCCTCGGCACCATGGAGAGCGCGGGCGTCGATCCGGATGTCTCGTACGACCTGTCGCTTGCCCTCACCGAGGCGTGCGCCAACGCCGTCGAGCACGGCGGACGAACCGAGCCTGGCGAGCTGCCGGCCGAGTACCGGGTCACCGCCTACCTCGACGGTGAGAAGTGCCGGATCGAGGTGGCCGACTCCGGGCCCGGCTTCCCCGGCGGACCAGTCCCGGCCGTCCGCAGACCGGCGCCGGAAGCCGAATGCGGCCGAGGCCTGCGGCTGATCGAGGAGCTGGCCGACCACGTCCACTTCGGCAACCGGTCGGGCCGGGGCGGGGCCGTGGTCAGCTTCGACAAGATCATCAAGTGGCGGGACGGCGCCCTGCTGAAGGTCTCCTGATACGCCCGAGGGCGATGTTTCACGTGAAACATCACCGTTTCACGTGAAACATCGCCCCGTCGCCGATCCTGTGACCGCGGCCCGGACAGTCAGCCTCAGCCCCTCAGTCCAGGCCGCAACCTTGCACTCCCAGCTTCAGCCGTGCAGTCCCAGCTCAGCCCTTGAGGCCGGCCATCCACGCCTCGACCTCGTCGGAACGGCGCGGCAGCGCCCCCGAGAGGTTGCGGTTGCCGTCTTCGGTGACGAGCAGGTCGTCCTCGATCCGGACGCCGATGCCCCTGTACTCCTCGGGCACCGTCAGATCGTCGGCCTGGAAGTACAGGCCGGGTTCCACCGTCAGGCACATGCCCGGCTCCAGGGTGCCGTTCACGTAGTTGTCGGTCCGGGCGGCGGCGCAGTCGTGGACGTCCATGCCGAGCATGTGACCGGTGCCGTGCAGGGTCCAGCGGCGCTGGAGGCCCAGCTCCAGGACCTTCTCCACGTCCAGGTCTCCCAGCAGCCCCCAGGCCACCAGCCGCTCGGCCAGCACCCGCTGGGCGGCATCGTGGAAGGCGCGGTACGGGGCTCCCGGAGTGACCGCCGCGATGCCCGCCTCCTGGGCGTCGTACACGGCGTCGTAGATCTTGCGCTGGATCTCGGTGAAGCGGCCGTTGATCGGCAGTGTGCGCGTGACGTCGGCGGTGTAGAGGGTGTGCGTCTCCACACCGGCGTCGAGCAGCAGCAGCTCCCCGGAGCGGACCGCGCCGTCGTTGCGCACCCAGTGCAGGGTGGTGGCGTGCGGGCCGGCCGCGCAGATGGAGCCGTAGCCGATGTCGTTGCCCTCGACCCGGGCGCGCAGGAAGAAGGTGCCCTCGATGTAGCGCTCGCTGGTGGCCTCGGCCTTGTCGAGGACGCGGACCACGTCCTCGAAGCCGCGCGCGGTGGAGGCGCAGGCCTTCTCCAGCTCGCCGACCTCGAAGGCGTCCTTCACCAGCCGGGCCTCGGAGAGGAAGACCCGCATCTCCTCGTCGCGCTCGGCGGTCACCTTGTCGTTCAGCGCGGTTTCGATGCCGGCGTCGTGGCCGCGGACCACCCGCACCGGGCCGGTGGCCTCGGCGAGCTGCGCGGCCAGCTCCCGCACGTCCTTGGCAGGCAGCCCCAGGAGCTGCTCGGCCTCGGTGAGCGAGTGGCGGCGACCGGTCCACAGCTCGCCCATGCCGTCCAGCCAGAACTCGCCGTTCTCCCGGTCGGAGCGCGGCAGCAGGTAGATCGTGGCGTCGTGCCCGTCGGCGGTGGGCTCCAGCACCAGGACGCCGTCGTTGGTGTGGTCGCCGGTGAGGTAGGCGTACTCGGTGGACGGCCGGAAGTTGTACTCGGTGTCGTTGGAGCGGGTCTTCAGATTGCCCGCGGGGATCACCAGGCGGTCACCGGGGAACTGCCGCGACAGCGCGGTGCGCCGGGCGGCGGTGTACTCGGCCTGCGCGATGGGCTCCAGACCGTGCAGCTCCGTGTCGGCCCAGCCGGACTTCATGCTCTCGGCCAGCTCGTCGGACACGCCCGGGTACAGGCCGTTCTTGCGCTGCTTGATCGGCTCTTGCTCTTCCGGGGTCTCCGGGGTGAGCTCTTCCGCCACGGGTCCGCCTCCTCTGGGATACATGGGTACGACAGTGAACCCTCACCTCATCGTACGTACGTCCCGTCGGCCGTCCAGGGGCGTAGGTCCCCCGGCGTCCGAGCCGAGGCCGGGGCCCGCCTCGGGCGGGAGCCCGACCCGCGGCAGGCGCCGTCCGCGGGCGGCGCCTCAGTCGAAGCGGGCCGCCAGGATCACCACGTCCTCGCCGGCCGGGGCGCCGTCCGGCAGCAGTGTGTGCAGTACGTGGTCGGCGACCGCGCCCGGGTCGGCACGGTCGGCGCGCGGCACGGTCGCCGCGGCGGCGTGCAGCCGCGCGAAGCCCCGGTCGGCCGGCTCGTCCGCCCGCCGCAGCAGACCGTCGGTGTACAGCAGGACCGTCTCCCCGCTCGCCGGGGTGATCTCCACGCTCGGCGCCTCCCAGCAGGCGAGCATCCCGAGCGGCGCGGAGAGCGAGGTCTCCACGAACTCGGTGCGCCGCTCGCCCACGACGAGCGGCGGGGTGTGCCCGGCGCCGGCCAGCGTCATCTTCCGCGGCTCCGGCTCGACGTAGGCGAACAGCGCGGTGGCCGACCGGGCCGGCTCGGTGAGCCGCAGCAGCAGCTCCAGATCGGAGAGGACCGCGACCGGATCCTCGCCCTCCATCACCGCGTACGCCCGCAGCGAGGCGCGCAACCGGCCCATCGCGGCCAGTGCGGCGGGCCCGCTGCCGGAGACCGAGCCCACCGCCAGGCCCAAGGTGCCCTCGGGCAGCGGCAGCGCGTCGTACCAGTCACCGCCGCCCTGCGGCCCGGTCAGGTGCCGGACCGCGAGGCGCACCCCCGGCACGTACGGCAGCCGCGTCGGCAGCAGCTCCTCGGTGAGCACCGCCATCCGGGCCTTGGTCCGCTCGACCTCCAGCAGCCGGGCGAGATGCTCGGCCGCGTACCGCCCGTAGAGGCCGGCGAGGTGCCGGCGCGCTTCGGTCGGCTCGGCGGGCTCGTCGTACAGCCAGACCGCCGCGCCCAGCCTGCCCGCCGCCTCGGCGGTCAGCGGTACGGCGAAGCTCGCCGCGATGCCGAGCCGTGCGGCGACCCCGCGGTGGCGCGGGTCCAGCTCCGGATCGAGGGCCAGGTCGGGGACCGCGACCGGCTCGGCCGGGCGCCCGTCCGGTCCGCACCCGTCGGCTGGGCCCTCCAGCAGTCGGCCATGGGCGGTGGCGGCGCGCGGCACCGTCTCCAGGGCGCCGATCTCGTGGTGGGCCAGGCCCAGTCCGACGGTGGCCGTGGGCCCCTGCCCGTCGGCCGGCTCCAGCACGGCCAGGCCGCGCCGGGCCCCGACCAGCGCGGCGCCGGCCCGCAGCACCTCGCGGAGGGCCTCGTCGAGGGTGCCGGTGCGGGCGAGCCGCTCGGTGAGCTCGTGCAGGGTGCTGAGGTCCGAGACCCAGCCGGCCAGCCGGTCCTGGATCAGCGCGCCGGGTCCGAGGGCCGGGCCGGCCAACCCCGGCAGAGCGCCGCCGCCACGCCCGGAACGGGATCGCGGTCCGGAACCGGAACGCGGTCCGGAACCGGAATGCGGTCCGGAAGCGGGATCGGCATCGGGGTCGAGACGGGGGTGGGAAAGGGGACGGGGATGGGG
>NZ_PVLV01000292.1 GCF_002982015.1 Streptomyces solincola | reverse complement strand
CGCCACCCCCGAGATCCGCGCCACCGACGGCGTCTGCCTGGAGGTGCGCGGCGGCGAGATCTTCGGACTGCTCGGCCCCAACGGCGCCGGCAAGTCCACCCTGGTCCGCCAGCTCACCGGGCTGATGCGCCCCGACTCCGGCACCGTCGAGATCCTCGGCCACGACCTGGTGCGCCACCCCGAGCGGGCCGCCCGGCTGGTCGGCTACCTGGGGCAGGAGTCCACCGCGCTGGACGAGCTGACGGTCGCCCTGGCCGCCGAGACCACCGGCCGGCTGCGCGGGCTGAGCGCCCGCGGGGCCCGCGCCGGGCGGGACGCCGTGCTGGACGAGCTGGGCCTGACCGAGCTGGCCGGGCGGCCGCTGAAGAAGCTGTCCGGCGGGCAGCGCCGGCTGGCCTGCTTCGCCGCCGCGCTGGTCGGCGAACGCCCGGTGCTGGTGCTGGACGAGCCCACCACCGGCATGGACCCGGTCGCCCGCCGCGCCGTCTGGGCTGCGGTGGACCGGCGGCGCGCCGAGCACGGCGTGACCGTGCTGCTGGTCACCCACAACGTCATCGAGGCGGAGACCGTCCTGGACCGGGTCGCCGTGCTCGACCGCGGCCGGGTCATCGCCTGCGACACCCCCGCGGGGCTGAAGGAGCGGGTGGCCAGCGAGGTCCGGGTGGACCTGATGTGGCGGGAGCGCGCGCCGCTGGACGTCCCCGAGGTCGCCGCGCTGCGCCCGCTCGCACAGGAGTCCGGCCGCCGCTGGACACTGCGGCTGGCCCCCGACGAGGCCCGCGCGGCCGTCGCCGCGGTCACCGGCGGCGCGGCCTTCGCCGCCCTGGACGACTTCACCCTGGCCGCGCCCAGCCTGGAGGACGTCTACCTCGCCCTCGGCGGCGGCCAGGCCAAGGGGCTGGTCAAGACATGAGCGGCCGGGACGTGACCGGTCAGGACAGGAGGCGGGGCGCGGCATGACGCTGAGCGACACCGCCCCGGCGTCCGTACAGCCGTACGGGCGGGGGTGCGCGGGCGGTCCGGTGCGGATCCCGTACCGTGAACCCGGGCCCCGATCGCGTACCCCGGCAACCCCGGGCGGTACGCCGGAGGCCCGCCGAGAGCGCGGGAAGCGCGGGAACAGGAGCGACACCACGTGAGCACCGTGTCCGCCAGGGCCCTGCCGTCCACCGTGCGCGCGCCGCGCGCCGGAACGGAGGACGACCGGCCCGGCGCCGCAGACCTCGCGCCCCGGGCGAAGCTGCTGCCCGCGCTCGCCGCGGTCTACCGGGCGCAGCTCTCCCGGGCCCGGGTGGCCCGCATCCCGCTGCTGTTCGTCGCCACCTTCCAGTCCGTCGGGATCATGGTCCTGATGCGGGGCGTGGTGGACGGCGGCAGCGAGGCGCGGGCCGTGGTCGCCGGCTCCTCGGTGCTGGTGGTGGCGTTCGTCGCGCTGAACCTGCTGGCCCAGTACTTCGGGCAGTTGCGGGCGAGCGGCGGTCTCGACCACTACGCCACGCTGCCGGTGCCGCCGGCCGCGGTGGTGCTGGGCGCGGCCGGGGCGTACGCCTCCTTCACGGTGCCCGGCACGGTGGTCACCGCCGTGACCGGCTCGGTGCTGTTCGGGCTGCCGCTGGCCCATCTGTGGGTGCTGGCGGCGGTGGTGCCGCTGTCCGGGGCGGCGCTGGCCGGGCTCGGCGCGGCGCTGGGACTGCTGGCGCCCCGACAGGAGCTGGCCACCCTGCTGGGCCAGCTCGGGATGTCGGCGGCGCTGCTGCTGGGCGTGCTGCCCGCCGAGCGGATGCCCGAGGTGCTGGGCTGGGCGCGCGACCTGCTGCCGTCCACCTACGGCGTGGAGGCCCTCGCCGGGACCTTCGACGCCCACCCCGACTGGGCCGCGGTCGGCCTGGACCTGGCCGTCTGCGCTGCCGTCGGCGCGGCGTCCCTGGCCCTGGCCACCTGGGCCTACCGCCGCGCCGCGGTGCGCTGACGGCCCACGGCCGCCCGGTGCCGGACGGACGGGCGGTGCGCGGCTCGTGCGGTGCGCGGCCGTGGCGCGTGCCGCCCGGCGGACCGGTCGCGGGTGCGGCGAGGGGCGGCCGGCCGGTGGGCGCGGGTCACGGGCCCGGCGGCCCGGGGCCGTACCGCCCGGCGGACCGGTGAGGCGTACGCGGGGGTCGCCTGGCACGATGGCAGGGTGACCGCACCGCTGACGCCGCCGCACCAGCCGCCCCACGGGTCGTCCGACGGCCCCGCTCCCTCGCCCGCCGGGGGCGCCGAGTGGCCGCCGCCCCACCCGTCTGCGTCCTGGCGGACCGGCGACGAGGCCGAGGAGAAGCACGACCTGGCGGCCGAGGTGCGGCAGGGCGCGCTCGCGGCGGTCGCGGTGACCGCCACCGGCCTGCTGCTGGGACTGCTGTGGCTGTGGCTGGCCCCGCGCGTCCCGCTGATCTCGGACGGCCGGGCGGTCCTGATCAAGGACAACGAGGGCGAGGGCGCGATCGGCGGCGACGCCGTGTTCGCTCTGCTGGCGCTCGGCTTCGGCGCGCTCACCGCGGCCGGCGTCTTCCTCTGGCGCAAGCGCGGCGGCATCCCGCTGGTGGTGGGCCTGGCCCTGGGCGGGCTGCTCGGCTCGCTGCTGGCCTGGGGCGTCGGCACCCTGCTGGGGCCCACCCACGACGTGGCCGGGCACGCCCGGGAGCTGGGCGCCGGCGTCACCTTCGACGCCCCGCTGGAGCTGCACGCCTACGGGGCGGTCCTGGCCTGGCCGATCGCGGCGATGCTCGTCCACCTGGGGCTGACCGCGCTGTTCGCCCCGCGTGACCCCGAGCCCGACGACGACGCCCACGGCGCCTTCCACGCGGCCACCCCCGACCCCGCTCCCCGCGCCGCCGGCCCGGACGACCGGGGGCACTGAGCCGGCAGCCGGAGGCGTCGAGCCGGCCGGACGGCGGCCGGGCGGGTGTCGGCCGGGCCGGTCGGCCGCCGCCGAACGGACTCAGCCGCGCCCGACCGGGGCCAGTACCGCGTCCGTGAGGGCGGCCAGGTCGGCGGGGGACAGTTCGACCTCCAGGCCGCGCCGTCCGGCGGACACGCAGATGGTGGCGTGGCCGGTCGCGGAGGCGTCCAGGACGGTGGGCAGCCGTTTGCGCTGGCCGAGCGGGGAGATGCCGCCGCGGACGTAGCCGGTGGTGCGTTCGGCGGCGGCCGGGTCGGCCATCGCCGCCTTCTTGCCGCCGACCGCCGCGGCCAGCGCCTTCAGGTCGAGCCGGCAGGCGACCGGCACCACGGCGACGGTCAGCGTCCCGTCCACGTCGGCCACCAGGGTCTTGAACACCCGGTCGGGGGAGACGCCCAGCGCCTCGGCGGCCTCCTCGCCGTAGGACTCGGCCGCCGGGTCGTGGTCGTAGGCGTGCACGGTGAAGGCGGTGCCGGCGGCGGTCAGCGCGACCGTCGCCGGAGTGCCGCCGGCCGCCTGCTTCCTGGGCTTCCTGGCCACGGGACCTGCTCTCTGGGCTGCGTCAGTTGGGGCTGGTGGGGCTGCGGGTCAGCTCGACCGCGGGCAGCGAGGGCAGATGGCGCAGCACCGCCGTCTCGGCCCGCAGCAGGTGCAGTTCCTCACGCAGGCGGGTCGCGGTGTCGGGGGCCTGGAGCAGCCGCTGCTTGGCGGAGGTGTCCAGCACCGCCGCCGCGGCCACCAGGTAGGAGACGACCGACGGCTCGTCGGGCAGCTCCTGGGAGGAGGAGACCGTGCGCTCCCGCGCCCCGGCCAGCCGCTGCTGGTAGGAGCGGAACGCGCGCAGCACGCCCTCGGCGAGCGGTTCGGCGCCGTCGCCCGGTTCCTCCTCCAGCTCCTCCAGTTCGGCGGTCAGATACGGCCCGCTGCTGTCCACCGAGAGCAGCTTCACCCGGGTGGTGCCGGTGGCCAGCACCTCGAAGGTGCCGTCCGGCTGCTCCCGGATGGTGGCCGCGTCCGCGACGCAGCCCACCCGGTGGAACGCCTGGATGGGGTCGGGCCCGAAGCCGGCGGCGGGGCCCTTCTCCGGCGGGGTGGTCGGATCGGGCATGCCGGGCGCGGTCGGCGCGACCTCGCGGCCGTCGCGGATCGCCACCACGGCGAACCGGCGCGGCTCCGCCTCGTCGGTCTTCAGCAGTTCGCGCATCATGGCGCGATAACGCTCCTCGAAGACGTTCAGCGGCAGCACGAGGCCCGGGAACAGCACCGCGTTGAGCGGGAAGAGGGGCAGGCGAGCGGTGGTCACAGCGGTCAAGCGTAATGGCCGCCCGCGCGGCTTCGTCCGCCCCGTCCGGACACGCGCGACGCCGCCCGGCCGGCCGCCGGTCCGGCCGCCCGTCCGTCGGCCCGCGCCAGGGGGAGCGCGCCGGCGGCCGCCATGCCGCGGGCCTGCTCGCGGGCGTCCAGGAACCGCCCCAGCGGATCGTCCGCCTCGGCGCCCGGCACCTCCTCGCCGGCGCTCCACGGGCAGGAGGTGGCGTACGGCCCGATTAGCCGGAACTGCTCCACGGCGGCGCTCCACCGCTCCCGCCGCACCAGGACGTACGCCAGGATGTTGCGGGCCTCGGCCGGCCACGGGTCGCCCGCCGGGTAGCGCGCGGACAGCTCGGCGGCCCGGTCGGCGGCCGCGTCGACGCGAGCCTCGGGCACCGCGCCGAGCACGCCCCCCGAGCCGGCCGCCGACCGCAGCCGGGCGAACGCCACCCGCACCGGCAGCGCCCGTACCAGCGAGCCGGCCGCGGCGTCCTGGGCGGCCTGCTCGGCGAAGTCGAAGCAGTGGTCGAAGCCCTCGGGGCCCGAGCCGTGGCGGCGCTGGGCGAGCAGGTAGCGCAGTGCGGCGGTGTGGCAGCCGTGGTGGTGCGGGGCCCGGCGCACCGCCTGCTCCCACAGCGCCTCGAAGTCGGCCGGCGCGGCGCCCGAGCCGCGGGCGTGCTCCAGCGCCAGCCGCCAGGGCACCGGGTCGTGCGGGGCCCGGGCGGCGGCGGCGTCGATCAGCGGCCCCACCTCGCGCAGCCGCTCGGCGCGGGCCGGGGACGCCCAGGCCCGGCGCAGCGCCAGCTCCGCGGTGACCAGCAGGGCGTCCGGGTCGCCGGGGGCGGCCGCCTGCCAGCGTTGCAGCCACTCCTCCCTGCTGCGGGCGAAGGCGGCGAGCTGCGCGGCGTACCGGTCGCGGCGCTCCCAGTCGGCCGACTCGCGGGTCGCCGCGAGCAGCGCGGCGGCTGGAAAGTGATCCCCGAGCGCGGCCGCGACCAGGACCGGGCCGAGGCGATGGTCGGGGGCGTCGAGCAGCACCGCGCCGTCCGGCGGCAGCCCGTCGGCGGATCGGCGGACGGTGGGCCGGGACAGGCGTGCGGTGCTCATCAGGGCGCGCAGCAGTGTCATGGTGTCGACCATTGAAAAACGCAGGTCACAGGTGCGCCAGGGCCCTGCTGTGAAGCTTTGGTGGCGGCCGGAAGGTTGTGCCGCCGATTGTCAAGAGACGGTAAAGAAAGCGGGTCGGTCGGTGATCATGGTGACCGTGCCGCACCCGGCACGGTCACCATGATCCCCGACCGACCCGCTTTCTTTACCTTCTCTTGACAATCGGCGGGCCAACCTTCCGG
>NZ_PVLV01000291.1 GCF_002982015.1 Streptomyces solincola | reverse complement strand
GCCGCCGCCTCTCCCCGTCGCCCGGCCCCTGCCCGCCGCCTCCGGCTCTGTCCGCCGCCCGGGCCCCTCCCCGCCGCTCCCGGCTCTCCGCTCTCAGGTGCGGCGCTTGAGCACCAGGTAGCCGCCGCCCTCGCCGTGGACGTAGTACCGGGCGTCCGGGTGGAGGTCATGGGCGTAGGCGTAGGGGTCACGAAGCCGGCCCGAGGTGTTGTCCAGGGCGATGTAGTCGGGCACCACGCCCCGGGTGTCGCCGATCCACAGCACCCGGCAGCGGCCGGTGAGCCGGCTGATCGGGCCCACGTCGGCCTCGACCGTCGCCCCGTCCGGGATCCGGTCCAGGGCGCGCTCGGCCGCTACGGCCCGCTCCGGTTTGCGCCACGTCGCCGACTCGGTCAGCGAGCCCAGCGGCAGGGAGGGGGTGAGCGCCAGGGCGGCAGCGGCCGCGCAGCCCGGCAACCGGTCCGCGTACCGCCGCACCCAGAGGCGCGGGCTGCGGCGCGCACCGGCGGCGGCGTCCGCCAGTGCCAGCAGCAGCACCGGCATCAGCACCGCGCTGTAGTGCCAGTCGGTGGACCAGTAGTGGTCGTCCGCGGACAGGAACCGCCAGCCGAGGGTCGGGGCGGCGACCAGCAGCAGCGGGGAGCGCAGCGCGAGCAGCCCGGTGGTCGGCAGCAGCAGCCACAGCAGGGTGCGCACCTTCGTCCCGGCGCCCGCCAGCGGGCTGGGTCCGCCGTCCACCTTGGTCCAGTAGTCGTAGCCGCCGGCGCCGTTGAAGGCCGGGATCAGCACGGTGAAGGTGAGCAGCGCGGCCAGCGCGCCGAACACGGCGACGCCCAGCGCCCACCACACCGCCCGGCGGGAGAACCGGCGGGCCCGCCAGGCGGTGACCAGCGCGAGCACGCACACGTTCGCCCCCAGGTCCTCCTTCACCAGGACCAGCGGGACCGCCCACAGCAGGGCGGCCCGCCAGCGCCGGGCCAGCAGCGCCTCCAGCGAGAAGGCGATCAGCGGCACGGCGAAGCAGATCTCGTGGAAGTCGAAGTCGACGGCCTGCTGGACGCCCCACGACAGCCCGAACGCCACCCCGACCGCCGCGCCCTTCCCGCGTCCCAGCAGCCGCCCGGCCGCCCGGGTCACCGGGACCACCGCCAGCGCGAACAGCGCCGCCTGCGCGACCAGCAGCGTCACCGGCGTGGGGAAGACGCGGTACGCGGGGGCCAGCAGGGCGGTGACCGGGCTGAAGTGATCGCCGAGGACGTGGGCCCCGGGCCCCTTCAGGTCGACGATCGGCGCCTGGAGGTGGGCATAGCCGCGTACCGCCTGCTCGAATATCCCCAGGTCCCAGGAGCGGGTCTCCATCCGGTGGAAGCGCAGCACGGAGACGGCCGTGTAGCCGGCGAACATCAGCAGCGCCAGCAGGACCGGCGCCAGGTCAGCGACGTCCCGAGCCCGAGCCCCCGTCCTCACGGCTTCCGCATGCGCGTCCGCTGCCGTCGTCTCGGCACGGCGCGCCGAGGCGACGGTGGCGGTGTCTGCGCGCATCGGTGTGCCGCTCCTTCGGTTCCTGTGCTTCCTCACTCGGCCCGGCCCGCGCGACCCGGTACGGCGGCCCCAACCCGGCCCCGCACGCACTCCAGCCCCGCACGCACCCCGGTCCTGTACGCCTCCCGGCACTCGGATGGTTGACCGGTCAAGGAACAAGTGTCCGGCAACTCGTCCCGGGACCTGCCCACCGGGGGAACACCGGAGGGCCGTCGCCGGGGAACTCCGAGGCCGCACCGGGGGGCGCGCCTGAGGATCGCCGGAGCCCCGCCCCCGCC
>NZ_PVLV01000290.1 GCF_002982015.1 Streptomyces solincola | reverse complement strand
GCTGCTGGCGGAGGTCGCCGCCTCGGCCGTGGTGACGGCGCACAGCCATGTGCTGCGGCGCTGGCTGCGGGCGGGCGGGCAGGGCGACGTGGAGGCCCAGTTGGACCACGCGTTCGCGATCGTGCGGGACACCTTCGGCACGGGGATAGGCGCCGGGCGGACGGGTTCCGTTCCCTCGGCCGCGACCGCCGCGGGCGGTGGCGAGCCCGCCGGGGCGGCCGCCCGGGCCACCGCCACCGGGGACGTGCTGGTGGCGGTCGCCCGCACCGACGCCCCGCTGGAGGAGATCATGGGCGCGATCGAGCGGACGCTGAAGAGCCGCTAGGGCGGACCCTCAGAAGGGGTCGGCCCACGGCCGTCCCCGCCGCTCCTCGTGGAGCGCGCGCGGCCAGGGGCCGCGGGCTGCCGGCAGTCGGACCAGGGTGCGGCGGAAGACGCGCCCGTCCGGCGGGAACCGGTACCAGGGCCGCGGCGGCAGCGGATCGTCGCGCTCCACGCCCCCGGGCAGCACGCCGGTGACGGGGAGCCTGGTGCGCTCCGGCCGCAGGGCCGGACGCGTCCACACCCCGGCGTCCAGCGGTACGGCCGCGGTGCCGGCGGGCGGCCGCCACACCTCGCCGGTCTGCGGTTAACGGGGTACGGCGGCGATGGCCGGTGGACCGCCGGCGGCGGGCAGTCCGGGACCGGCCAGGCCCACCGTGCGGTCGCCGGACGGGCCGGTGGGCGCGGCGCCCTCGCCGGCCACCACCTCCGACCGGTGGGGGACGGGCGGTCGGGGCAGGCCGTCGCCGACCGGGCGCGCCACCGGGAGAGCGGTGCGGTCAGCTCGGTGCCGCACCTCGCGCACGCGGAAATCGGCAACCCCGCCCCCTGTCTCCGGCCGTCTTCCCCGGCCGGCACCGCCACGACCAGCGGTTTTCCACTCCGTACGGGCCCGTTCGATCGATCATCGCTCATAAGTGACGGACGGATGACACCTGAGAGAAATTCATGGCACTCAGTGTCTTGCCGACTGGCACGCGGTGTCATACGTTGAAGGAGTCCGGGCGGCCGGCGTGCAGAGCAGTCCCGTACGCCGGCTGTCCCCGCAAAGCCACCCGGCTCGCGCGCCCGGACGCCTGCGTCACAGGCACCTTTCCGCGCACCACCACCGCGCTGCCGAGCACCACCCGGCCGAACCGACGGCACCCCTCCGCACCACACAGCAGCCAGCAGCACCACCGACGTTCCCCTCAGCGTCCCCTGACGCCTCCTCCGCACAGCGACAACCCGGCCCTCACCGGGCGGAGGAGACACACCCGCCGGAGGCAACACCGTGAAGGAAATCCTGGACGCGATCCAGTCGCCGGAGACCACCTCCGCCGACTTCGCCGCACTCCCGCTGCCCGAGTCGTACCGCGCGATCACCGTCCACAAGGACGAGACCGAGATGTTCGAAGGGCTCGCCACCCGCGACAAGGACCCGCGCAAGTCGCTGCACCTGGACGACGTGCCGCTGCCCGAACTGGGCCCGGGCGAGGCCCTGGTGGCAGTGATGGCCAGCTCCGTCAACTACAACTCGGTGTGGACCTCGATCTTCGAGCCGCTGTCCACCTTCGGTTTCCTGGAGCGCTACGGGCGCGTCTCGGAGCTGACCAAGCGGCACGACCTCCCGTACCACATCATCGGCTCCGACCTCGCGGGCGTGGTGCTGCGCACCGGCCCCGGCGTCAACGCCTGGCGGCCCGGCGACGAGGTCGTGGCGCACTGCCTGAGCGTGGAGCTGGAGTCCTCCGACGGGCACAACGACACCATGCTCGACCCGGAGCAGCGGATCTGGGGCTTCGAGACCAACTTCGGCGGCCTCGCCGAGATCGCGCTGGTGAAGTCAAACCAGCTCATGCCCAAGCCGGACCACCTGAGCTGGGAGGAGGCCGCCTCGCCGGGCCTGGTCAACTCGACCGCGTACCGGCAGTTGGTCTCCCGCAACGGCGCGGGCATGAAGCAGGGCGACAACGTGCTGATCTGGGGCGCGAGCGGCGGCCTCGGCTCCTACGCCACCCAGTTCGCGCTGGCCGGCGGCGCCACCCCGATCTGCGTCGTCTCCAGCCCGGAGAAGGCGGACATCTGCCGCGCCATGGGCGCGGAGGCGGTCATCGACCGCAACGCCGAGGGCTACAAGTTCTGGAAGGACGAGACCACCCAGGACCCGAAGGAGTGGAAGCGCTTCGGCAAGCGCATCCGCGAGCTGACCGGCGGCGAGGACATCGACATCGTCTTCGAGCACCCGGGCCGGGAGACCTTCGGCGCGAGCGTGTACGTGACCAGGAAGGGCGGCACGATCACCACCTGCGCCTCGACCTCGGGCTACATGCACGAGTACGACAACCGCTACCTGTGGATGTCGCTCAAGCGGATCATCGGCTCGCACTTCGCCAACTACCGCGAGGCGTGGGAGGCCAACCGCCTCATCGCCAAGGGCAGGATCCACCCCACCCTGTCGAAGGTGTACTCACTGGAGGACACCGGCCAGGCCGCCCACGACGTGCACCGCAACGCCCACCAGGGCAAGGTCGGCGTGCTGTGCCTCGCGCCCGAGGAGGGCCTGGGCGTCCGCGACGCCGAGAAGCGCGCGCAGCACATCGACGCCATCAACCGCTTCAGGAATGTCTGAGGTCCTCCAGATGACCGAGCGCCAGAAGGACCGGCCGTGGCTCATGCGGACGTACGCCGGCCACTCCACGGCCGAGGCGTCCAACGAGCTGTACCGGCGCAACCTCGCCAAGGGCCAGACCGGTCTGTCCGTCGCCTTCGACCTGCCCACGCAGACGGGGTACGACCCGGACCACGTGCTGGCCCGCGGCGAGGTCGGCCGGGTCGGGGTGCCCGTCTCCCACCTGGGTGACATGCGGCGGCTGTTCCAGGACATCCCGCTGGAGCAGATGAACACCTCGATGACCATCAACGCCACCGCCATGTGGCTGCTGGCGCTCTACCAGGTGGTCGCCGAGGAGCAGGGCGCGGACATCACCCGGCTCCAGGGGACGACGCAGAACGACATCGTCAAGGAGTACCTGTCGCGCGGGACGCACGTCTTCCCGCCCGGCCCGTCGCTGCGGCTGACCACCGACATGATCACGTACACGGTCAACCGCATTCCCAAGTGGAACCCGATCAACATCTGCTCGTACCACCTCCAGGAGGCCGGGGCGACGCCGGTCCAGGAGATCTCGTACGCCATGTCCACCGCGATCGCCGTGCTGGACGCGGTCTTCTCCTCCGGGCAGGTGCCCCAGGAGAAGAAGGGCGACGTGGTGGCCCGGATCTCGTTCTTCGTGAACGCGGGCGTCCGCTTCGTCGAGGAGATGTGCAAGATGCGGGCCTTCGGGCGCCTGTGGGACCGCATCACCCGGGAGCGGTACGGCATCGAGAACCCCAGGCACCGCCGGTTCCGCTACGGGGTGCAGGTCAACTCGCTCGGTCTGACCGAGGCGCAGCCGGAGAACAACGTGCAGCGGATCGTGCTGGAGATGCTGGCGGTCACCCTCTCCAAGGACGCCCGGGCGCGGGCGGTGCAGCTCCCGGCCTGGAACGAGGCGCTGGGCCTGCCCCGCCCGTGGGACCAGCAGTGGTCGCTGCGCATCCAGCAGGTGCTGGCGCACGAGAGCGACCTGCTGGAGTACGAGGACATCTTCGCCGGCTCGCACGTCATCGAGGCGAAGGTGGACGCGCTCGTCACCGACTGCTGGGAGGAGATCGACCGCATCCAGCAGATGGGCGGCGCGATGGCCGCGGTGGAGTCGGGCTATCTGAAGTCGCAGCTCGTCTCCTCGCACGCCGAGCGACGGGCGCGGATCGAGGCCGGCGAGGAGAAGATCGTCGGCGTCAACATCTTCGAGACCACCGAGCCCAACCCGCTCACCGCCGACCTGGACACCGCGATCATGACGGTGGACCCGGCGAACGAGGCGCGGGTGGTCGCCGCCCTGCACCAGTGGCGGGACGAGCGGGACGAGCCGCGCGCCCAGGAGTCGCTGGCCGCGCTGAAGGCGACCGCCGCCGGGGAGGGCAACCTCTTCGAGGCGACCCTGGAGTGCGCCCGGGCCGGTGTCACCACCGGCGAGTGGGCGTGGGCGCTGCGGGACGTGTTCGGCGAGTTCCGCGCCCCCACCGGGGTGTCCTCGGCGCCGGTGGCGGTCACCGCCGAGCAGGGCAGTCTGCTGGCGACCGTACGGGAGAAGGTGTCCCGCACGGCGGAGCAACTGGGCTCGGGCCGGCTGCGGCTGCTGGTGGGCAAGCCGGGTCTGGACGGGCACTCCAACGGCGCCGAGCAGATCGCCGTACGGGCCCGGGACGCCGGCTTCGAGGTGGTCTACCAGGGCATCCGGCTCACCCCGGAGCAGATCGTGAACGCCGCGCTGGCGGAGGACGTGCACTGCGTGGGCCTGTCGATCCTGTCCGGGTCGCACGCCGAGCTGGTGCCGGACGTGCTGGAGCGGCTGCGCGCGGCCGGGGCGCCCGACATCCCGGTCATCGTCGGAGGGATCATTCCCGGTGCCGACGCCGCCGAACTGAAGCGGGCGGGTGTGGCCGCCGTCTTCACCCCGAAGGACTTCGGGATCACGGAGATCATCGGCCGTATCGTCGACGAGATCCGCACCGCCAACAAGCTCGACCCCCTGGAGGTCCCCGCATGACCCCGTCCGCCCCGGTCAACGCCCCTGGCACCGCCCCGGTCGACCGGCTCCGTCCGCGCCGCTCCTGCCTCGCGGTGCCGGGCTCCAACCCGCGCTTCCTGGAAAAGGCCCAGGGTCTCGCCGCCGACCAGGTCTTCCTGGACCTGGAGGACGCCTGCGCGCCGCTGGCCAAGCCGGAGGCCAGGCACACCATCGTGAAGTTCCTCAACGAGGGCGACTGGACCGGCAAGACCCGGGTGGTGCGGGTCAACGACTGGACCACCGAGTGGACCTACCGCGACGTGGTCACCGTGGTGGAGGGCGCCGGCCCGAACCTGGACTGCATCATGCTGCCGAAGGTGCAGGACGCCGCCCAGGTGAAGGCGCTGGACCTGCTGCTGACGCAGATCGAGAAGACCATGGGCTTCGAGGTCGGCCGGATCGGCATCGAGGCGCAGATCGAGAACGCGCGCGGTCTGAACAACGTCAACGAGATCGCCGAGGCCTCGCCCCGGACCGAGACCATCATCTTCGGCCCGGCCGACTTCATGGCGTCCATCAACATGAAGTCGCTGGTGGTCGGCGAGCAGCCGCCCGGCTACCCGGCGGACGCCTACCACTACATCCTGATGAGGATCCTGATGGCGGCGCGCGCCAACGACCTCCAGGCGATCGACGGGCCCTACCTCCAGATCAAGAACGTGGACGGCTTCCGGGCGGTCGCCGGGCGGGCCGCGGCGCTCGGCTTCGACGGCAAGTGGGTGCTGCACCCGGGCCAGGTCGAGGCCGCCAACGAGGTGTTCTCGCCCTCCCAGGAGGACTTCGACCACGCCGAGCTGATCCTGGACGCGTACGACTACCACACCTCCGAGCGGGGCGGCAGGAAGGGCTCGGCGATGCTCGGCGACGAGATGATCGACGAGGCCAGCCGCAAGATGGCGCTGGTCGTCTCCGGCAAGGGCCGGGCCGCCGGCATGACCCGCACCTCCTCCTTCGAAGCCCCGGAGGCCTGATCGCCATGCAGTTCGGACGCACCTACGAGGAGTTCGAGGTCGGCGCTCTCTACAAGCACTGGCCCGGCAAGACGGTCACCGAGTACGACGACCACCTGTTCTGCCTGCTGACGATGAACCACCACCCGCTGCACATGGACGCCAACTACGCCGAGAAGACGACCGACTTCGGCCGCAACGTGGTGGTGGGCAACTACGTGTACTCGCTGCTGCTGGGCATGTCGGTGCCCGACGTGTCCGGCAAGGCCATCGCCAACCTGGAGATCGAGTCGCTGCGGCACGTCGCGCCGACCTTCCACGGCGACACGATCTACGGCGAGACGACGGTGCTGGACAAGACCCCGTCGAGGTCCAGGAGCGACCGCGGGATCGTGTACGTGGAGACCAAGGGCTACAAGCAGGACGGCACCCTGGTGTGCGTCTTCCGCCGCAAGGTGATGGTGCCCACCGAGACGTACGTCAAGGAGCGCGGCGGCGAGCAGCCGGGCCGCCCCGAGCCGGTGGAGCCGCCGCGCGAGAGCGGCCCGCGGGCGACCGACGCGAGGACGGAGAAGTAGTCATGGCCCGACTGGCGCAGACCCCCGGTCTGAGCGACGTCCAGCAGGAGATCGTCTCCACCGTCCGCGACTTCGTGGACAAGGAGATCATCCCGGTCGCCACCGCGCTGGAGCACAAGGACGAGTACCCGCAGGACATCGTGGACGGGCTGAAGGAGCTGGGGCTCTTCGGCCTGATGATCCCCGAGGAGTACGGCGGGCTCGGCGAGTCGCTGCTGACGTACGCGCTGTGCGTGGAGGAGATCGCGCGCGGCTGGATGTCGGTGTCCGGCATCATCAACACGCACTTCATCGTGGCGTACATGCTCAAGCAGCACGGCACCCAGGAGCAGCGGGACGCCTTCCTGCCGCGGATGGCGGCCGGCGAGGTGCGGGGCGCGTTCTCCATGTCGGAGCCGGCGCTCGGCTCGGACGTGTCGGCGATCTCCTCCAAGGCGGTGAAGGACGGCGAGGAGTACGTCCTGAACGGCCAGAAGATGTGGCTGACCAACGGCGGGACGTCGACGCTGGTGGCCGTGCTGGTGCGGAGTGACGAAGGACACCCCGAGGGCGCCGCCCCGCACAAGTCGATGACGACGTTCCTGGTGGAGAAGGAGCCCGGGTTCGGCGAGGTGCGACCCGGCCTGACCATCCCCGGCAAGATCGACAAGATGGGCTACAAGGGGGTCGACACCACCGAGCTCATCATGGACGGACTACGCATTCCGGCCAATCGGGTCCTGGGCGGGACCACGGGTCGGGGCTTCTACCAGATGATGGACGGCGTCGAGGTGGGCCGGGTGAACGTCGCCGCGCGTGGCTGCGGTGTGGCCCAGCGTGCGTTCGAGCTGGGTGTGGCGTACGCGCAGCAGCGCCACACGTTCGGCAAGGCCATCGCCGAACACCAGGCGGTCCAGTTCAAACTGGCCGAAATGGCTACCAAGGTGGAGGCCGCGCATGCGATGATGGTCAATGCCGCACGCAAAAAGGACTCCGGGCAGCGCAACGACCTCGAGGCAGGGATGGCGAAGTACCTCGCCTCCGAATACTGCAAGGAGGTCGTCGAGGACGCGTTCCGTATCCACGGTGGGTACGGGTTCTCGAAGGAGTACGAAATCGAGCGCCTCTACCGTGAGGCTCCGATGCTGCTCATCGGTGAAGGTACCGCCGAGATCCAGAAAATGATCATCGGTCGGCGGCTGCTGGAAGAGTACCGGATGCAGGGGTGAATGTCGCTTTTCGGTCGCTTTGGCCGCGAAGAAGGTCACACCGGGTCATCGTCTTCCGGACTCCGACTCGGCTTCTGGCTTTCCCAGTTGCGGGCCGCACCCGATAGCATCGCCGAAAAGCCGCCGTCCCCCGTCAACCCGCGCGGCATCATCCGCTACGAAGGTCATCCATGCCCCACAGCCAAACCTCTGCATCTCGCGACGGCCTCTCTGGCATGAGCATCGCTCGCGGAGCATCGCCGTGGCTCCTGCCGACCGTCGCCACCGCCGCCCTCAGCCTGGCCCGCTCCCGGCGCTCCAAGGGAGCCCGGGCGCTGGCCGTGCCCGCCACCGCGCTGGCGGCGGGCATGCTGTGGTTCTTCCGCGACCCCGAGCGCGAGATCGCTCAGGGCCGGGTCATCTCGCCCGCCGACGGTGTGGTGCAGAGCATCATGCCGTGGAAGGACGGCCGGACCCGAGTCGCCATCTTCATGAGCCCGCTCAACGTCCACGTCAACCGCGCCCCGCTGGCGGGCACGGTGACGTCGGTCGAGCACATCCCGGGTGGGTTCGTGCCGGCGTTCAACAAGGAGAGCGAGAACAACGAGCGCGTCGTCTGGCACTTCGACACCGAGCTGGGCGACATCGAGATGGTGCAGATCGCCGGCGCGGTGGCCCGCCGCATCGTGCCGTACATCCCGCAGGGGACCAAGGTCGAGCAGGGCGAGCGCATCGGACTGATCCGCTTCGGATCGCGGGTCGACATCTACCTCCCGGCGGGTGTCGAGGTGGACGTGGAGGTCGGTCAGGCCACGACCGCGGGGGTGACTCGCATTGACCGTGATTGATCCCGAGACACCGGCGAACTGGGCCGCCGACGACGAGGGCCGCGAGGAGGCCGAGGACATGCCGCTCTCGATGCGGCTGTCGATAGCGGACACCCTCACCCTGGGCAACGCCACCTGCGGCTTCATGGCGGTGTACTTCACCACCACCGGCATCCTCATCCCGCACCTCACCGGCAGCGACGAGTCCGGCATGGCCCGGCACTCGGCCGCCACCGCGGTGATCCTGATGCTCTGCGCGGCGGTCTTCGACCTCTTCGACGGGCTGGTGGCGCGCAAGCTGCGCAGCTCGCCGATGGGCGCGGAGCTGGACAACCTCTCCGACCTGATCAGCTTCGGCCTCGCGCCGGCGTACTTCGTGCTGGTGTGGGGGATGGTCGCGCAGGACGCGGACCAGCGGGTGTCCGCGGTGGCCGCGATCGTGGTGCTGCTGGCGGTGGTGCTGCGGCTGGCGCGGTTCTCCTGCGTGACGCTGAAGGACGGCATGTTCCAGGGCATGCCGAGCCCGTTCGGCGCGCTGACGGTCGTCTCGATCGTGCTGCTCGAGCTGCCGTTCGTGCCGACGCTGCTGGCGATCATCGGCACCGCCTGGCTGATGGTGAGCCGGGTCGAGTACCCCAAGCCCCGCGGCGTGCTGGCGGTGGCGATGCTGAGCTGGATCGTCGGCGCGATGGGCATGCTGGCCGCCTGGGCGTTCGACGCGCCCGGCGGGCAGTTCCTGCTCCAGATGGGCTGTGTGCTCCAGGTGGTGCTGGGCGCGGTGATCCCGCTCTTCGCGACCGCCCGCCGGGTGAACACCTTCCGCGGCAACCGGCGCGAGAGCCGGGAGGCGCGGGCGCAGCTCCCCTAGCGGGACGCGGAACGGACCGGAAGGGCCCGGCGGCGAGAGCGATCTCGCCGCCGGGCCCTTCGGCGTACCGGGTCCGTCACCGTCCTTGTAGTGGTGCTACGCGGCGGGGTGCGGGTCCCCGGACGGCGTGAGCGGCGTAGTGGGGGGGCGCCGGCCGGGCAGCGGGGTGTCACAGGCGCTGACCCGGCCCGCTGCCGGAGGTGCGGGCGCCCCCGCCCGTCAGGCTCGGGCAGGGGCGCGGGCGGTCAGCGGAGGAAGTCGCGGGCCAGGTTCTCGGCGGCCTGCTCCAGGAGGGGGCCGGCGTTGGCCATGCTCTTGGCGGGGTCGGGCTCCAGGGCGGCGAGGGCGTAGGCGCGGCGGATGCCGGCGCGGCCCAGGGCCTCGGGCGGCAGGGCGAGCCGGCCGCAGACGGCGACCGTCTCCACACCGGCCTCGCGGGCGGCGGCGGCCACCCCGGCCGGAGCCTTGCCGTGCAGGGTCTGCTCGTCCAGGGAGCCCTCGCCGGTGATGACCAGGGTGGCCCGGGCCAGGGCGGGGGCGAAGCCGAGCACGTCCAGCATCACGTCGATACCGGCCCGGAAGCTCGCGCCGAGGCCGACCAGGGCGCCGTAGCCGATGCCGCCGGCCGCGCCCGCGCCGGGCGACTCGGCCAGCTCCGCGGCGCGCTCCACGCCGGCCTCCGCCAGCACCCGGGCGTAGTGCGCCAGGGCGGCGTCCAGCTCGGCCACGTCCTCGGGCGAGGCGCCCTTCTGCGGGCCGTACACGGCCGGGGCGCCCTTGGGTCCGGTCAGCGGGTTGTCGACGTCGCTGGCCAGCACCAGCTCGACGCCGGCGAAGCGCGGGTCGAGACCGGAGAGGTCGGCGGTGGCGAGGTCCTTCAGCGGGCCGCCGCCGGGGCCGACCGGCTTGCCGTCGGCGTCGAGGAAGCGCGCGCCGAGCGCGGCGAGCATCCCGGCGCCGCCGTCGGTGGTGGCGCTGCCGCCCACCCCGAAGACGATGGTGCGGGCGCCGGCGTCCAGCGCGGCCCGCAGCAGCTCGCCCGAGCCGTAGGTGGTCGAGGTCAGCGGGGCGAAGACGCCCTCGGGGAGCAGTTGGAGGCCGGACGCCTCCGCCATCTCCACCACGGCGCTGCCCTCGCGCAGCGCGTACGCCGCGGTGACCGGCTCCCCGAGGGGACCGGTGACCTCGACCTCGCGCCGCTCGAATCCGGCCGCGACGGCGGCGGCGACCGTGCCGTCGCCGCCGTCGGCGACGGGGAGGGTCTCCACCTCCACGTCGGGGACGACGCGGCGGAGCCCGGCCGTCACGCGCTCGGCGACCTGCACGGCCGTGAGCGAACCCTTGAACTTGTCGGCCGCGACAAGTACGCGCGCGGCCTCAGAAACTGCTCCGTCCGCCACCGTTGTATCCCTTGCTTTCGAACAGGCAGTCGCGCCGGGGCCGACCCTATCCGCACGGCCGCGGCCCTGGCCACCCCGGACCGCCCATCGGACGGACCGTGCGAGGCCGCGGAGCCGCTGGTCAGGCGGCGTCGGCCGGCCGGTGCGGCCAGGGCCAGTCGGCGCCGCGGCCGGCCTCCAGCAGCGGCACCATCCGGAAGGCGGCGTCGGTGAGCCCGCCGAAGGTGTGCCGGGTGGCGCTGCCGGTGGGCGCGTGGCCGGGCCGGTAGCCGGCGAGGTTCCAGGTGTACACCGGCACCTTCGGCGGGACCTGCTGCACCGGATCGCCGTGCCTGCTGTACGCCGCCTGCTCGTCGGTGACGATCAGCACCCGGTCGTGGCGGCGGTAGTGGGTGCGCACGGCCTCGGTGGTGTCCGTGCCGCCGAGGTCGCCGAACCGGTCCAGGACCTTGAGCACCGACTCCCCCGCCCGGTAGGGCACCGGCTTGCTGGTGGTGCCGAACTGCACGAGGTCGGCGTTATCGGCACGCAGGGCCAGGGCGGCGCCGAAGATCGCGGCCGCGTCGGCGCGGTTCAGCTCCGAGCGGCCCGACAGCGGGGCCCACATGGAGCCGGAGCGGTCCACCAGCACCAGGGTGCGGCCGGGCAGCGCGGGCACGTTGGCCAGCGAGTGGCCGAGTGCCTGCTCCAGCGGGTGGGCCCAGCGCAGCGAGGGCGCGTGGCGGTGGGCGGCCAGGTAGCGGAACGGGAACTGCCGGGAGCGCGCCACGGCGGCCGGGTCGCTGATCCGGGCGGCGACCGCCGCGGCCGTCTCGTCGCTCACTCCCGCCTGGTCGAAGTTGCGCAGGTTGCGCAGCAGCGCCATCGGGCCCATGGACGGGATGATCGCCTCCCACACGGCCGCGTCCAGCGGGCCCTGGAGCCAGCCTGCCAGCGCCTCCCAGCTCATCGCCGCCTCGGCCAGTCGGGCCGGCCCGTCGGGGCCGCTGACCAGCGCGCGCCGCTCGGGGACGGGCAGCGCCATCAGCTTCCGGTGCGCGGTCAGCGTCCGGTCGGCCGCGGGCGGCACGGCGGTGTCCGGGTGGTGCCGGCGGTCCAGCGCGTACCGGAACAGCTCGCCCTGCCAGGGCTTGGCCGGGTCCGGGGCGGCGTGCACCAGGTTGAGCACGTCGCCGAAGCGGAACGCCTTGCCGGCGGTGTCGTACTTCAGCAGCGCCCGGGAGTCGTAGAGCCGGCGTACGGCGTCGGCGACGCCGCGCTTGACGGGCTTGGGCACGGCACGGCCGTAGCGGGCCGTCCAGTAGCCGAGGAGCTCGCCGGGCTCGTCGGCACGGCGGAGCACGGAGTCGACGACCTGCCGGCCGCCGGGGCCTTCGCCGAGGACCTCCGGGCCGGCTTCCAGCCGGGCCCGGACGTACTCGGCGGCGCCGACGAGGGACGCGGAACGCAGGTGGGCGTCGGTGCGCAGCCAGCGCAGCAGTCCGGCGGTCCACCACGGGTCCTGGACGGCCAGCTCGCGCACCAGGGCGGCGAACCGGTCGTCGCGGGCGCGGCCGTCCTCGTAGAAGGTCTGCTGGGTGACGAAGTTGGCGACGGCGAGCAGGAACAGCTCGGAGCGCGGATCGCGCTCGGCGCCCTGGCCGCCCTCGTGTGTGGTGGCGGGCCGGCCGGTGGAGCGCACCGGCGACAGCGCGGCCGTCACGGCGCCGCGGACGGCGTTGAAGCGTGCCATGTGGATCCCCCGTGTCATGTCCCCGTACTGCCGGGCGCGCCTCCCGAGGACTGAGGTGGCAGCGGCGGATTTCGGTACAGAAGTAGCCGCGGCCGGCGCACCGGGAGGCGCACCCGTGTCATGCAGGTGTCCAGAGATCAAGGCGGCGGAACCACGTGGTGCTCTACCGACTGAGCTACACCGGCCCGAAAGCCGGTGACGGGACTCGAACCCGCGACCGCCCCATTAACAGTGGAAGTAGGTCCTGCCTGCGCACCTGGACGAGGACGACGCTAGGCCGGGCGGGCGGAGCGGCGCCACGGGTTTTCCCGCCCGGGGCGGACCGGGACCGGCTTTCGGACACGGCCGGATGCATCGCCGCGCACGGCTCGCGTCACTGGGCCGTTCGTGTGACGCTGGCCACTATGACGTGGGCATCGTGGACGACGACCGACGTGTACACGGGCAGTGGCGGGGTTCGCACCGACGAGCTCGGCATCGTCACCGGAAATGTCACCGTGCACACCACCTGGGCGGGTGGCGAGGCGCTCATCGCCATCCAGTACAGCGGAGCCTCCGAGTGGTTCACCATGACGGGCTCCCCGGTTCCGTGCGACTCGGAACGCGACAGCCGCGACCTGCACGCCGCGGTCGTGGAGGCGGTACGGGAGGGCCGCGGGGCCCAGGTGCCGGCCCCGCTCGCGCGGCCGCCGGGCTGAACGGCCGGCGCACCGGACCGGGCCGGCGGACGGCGACGGGCCTCGCCGCGCCCGGTGGCTAGGCTGCCGGTGTGACGATCAGCGACTACACCGCCTATATCGCCGGGCTCCCCCGGGTGCTCGCCGGCGCGGCCTGCCTGTTCCGTGACGCCGGCGGCCGGGTGCTGCTCGTGGAGCCGAACTACCGCGACGGCTGGGCGCTGCCCGGCGGCACCATCGAGTCGGACGCCGACGAGACGCCCCGGCAGGCGGCGCGCCGGGAGACGCTGGAGGAGATCGGGCTGGACGTCGAGCCGGGTCGGCTGCTGGCGGTGGACTGGACGCCCGGCCCCGGCCGGCCGCCGATCGCGGCCTGGCTGTTCGACGGCGGGGTGCTGACCGAGGAGCAGCTCACGTCGGTGGTGCTCCAGGAGGCGGAGCTGCTGTCCTGGAGGCTGGTGGAGCGCGCCGAGCTGCCGGTGCTGCTGCCCAGTCCGCTGCGCCACCGGGTGGCGGCCGCGCTGGAGGCGCTGGACACCGGCTCCGGCGCGGTGGAGCTGGAGAGCGGCCGCCGGCCGGGCCGCCGGTAGGAAAGGCGTTCGCGGCGGGCGGCGGCGGCTGCGTACGCTCGCCGGCATGACCCTCGTCGCCTTCCTCAGCGGGGCCGGTGTCTCCACCGACTCCGGCATCAGCGACTACCGCGGCCCCGACGGGCTGTGGCGGCGCGATCCGGACGCCGAGAAGCTCGTGACGTACGCGTACTACATGGCCGACCCGGAGATCCGGCGGCGGGCCTGGCTGATGCGGCGGGACGCCCCGACGCTGCGGGCCGCGCCCAACGCCGCGCACCGCGCGATCGCCGCACTGGACCGCAGGGACGGCTTCGCGGTGCGGGTGCTCACCCAGAACGTCGACGGGCTGCACCAGGCCGCCGGGCTGCCCGAGCGCAAGGTGCTGGAACTGCACGGCACCGCGCGGACGGTGGTGTGCACCGGGTGCCAGGCGCGCTCGCCGATGGCGGACGCGCTGGCGCGGGTGGACGCGGGCGAGGACGACCCGGCGTGCGCGGCGTGCGGGGGCGTCCTGAAGCCGGCGACAGTGATGTTCGGGGAGAGGCTGGATCCGGCGGTGCTGGGCGAGGCGATGGGGATCGCCGAGGCCGCGGAGGTGTTCGTCGCGGTGGGGTCCACCCTCCAGGTGCAGCCGGCGGCCTCGCTCGCGGGCATCGCGGCGGAGCACGGGGCGAGGCTGGTGGTGGTGAACGCGGAGCCCACCCCCTACGACGAACTGGCGGACGAGGTGGTCCGCGAGCCGATCGGCACGGCGCTGCCGGCGCTGCTGGGGAAGCTGGCGTAGCGCCGGCGGGCGGCCTCGGTCAGAACAGCGCGCCGGGCGGCGGGCCGGCGGCCCCGACCCGGCCGCTCTCGAAGTCCAGCAGCCTGCGCTTGCGCTCCAGGCCGCCGCCGTAGCCGGTGAGGGCGCCGGCCGCGCCGACGACCCGGTGGCAGGGGACGATGATGCTGACCGGGTTGCGCCCGTTGGCCAGGCCGACCGCGCGGGAGGCGTTCGGCGCGCCGAGGTCGCGGGCCAGTTGCCCGTAGCTGCTCGTCCGTCCGTACGGGATGGTCAGCAGCCGTTGCCAGACCCGCTGTTGGAACGGGGTGCCGGCCAGGTCCAGCGGCAGGTCGAAGACGGTGGTCCGGCGGGCGAAGTAGGCGTCGAGCTGGCGGAGCGCCTCGGTGAAGGGGCGCGCATCGCGTTCGCCGAAGGTCTCCTGGGGCGGCCGGTGGCGCTGCTCGGTCATGTAGAGCCCGCTGAGGACGCCGTCGGTGGCGACCAGGGTGAGCGGGCCGTAGGGGCTGTCGGCGACGGTGTGGCGGCGGTGCACGGGTGCGGCTCCTCAGGCGGGCAGGTGGTTGACGGGGTGGCTGTCGGTGGCCCACAGGTGCTGGACGGCGTAGGCGCGCCAGGGCCGCCAGGCGGCGGTGCGGGCGGTGAGCGCGGCCGGGGTGGCGGGCAGGCCGAGGTGCCGGGCCGCCTTGCGTACGCCGAGGTCGCCGGCGAGGAAGGCGTCCGGGTCGCCGAGGGCGCGCATGGCGATGGTCTCGACGGTCCACGGTCCGAATCCGGGCAGCGCGGCGAGGGCGGCGCGGGCCTCGTCCCAGTGGACGTCCGGGCCGAGGCGTACGGCGCCGTCGGCGAGCGCGGCGACCAGGGTGGTGACGGTGGTGCGCCGGGTGCGCGGCAGGGCCAGCGACTCGGGGTCGAGGGAGGCGAGTTGCCCGGGGGTGGGGAAGAGGTGGGTGAGGCCGCCGCCGTCGGGGTCCTCGACCGGGGTGCCGTGCGCGGCGACCAGCCTGGCCGCGTGGGTGCGGGCGGCGGCGGTGGAGACCTGCTGGCCGAGGACGGCGCGGACGGCGAACTCGGCCGGGTCCACGGTGCGCGGCACCCGCCGGCCGGGGGCGGCGGCCACCAGCGGGGCGAGCACGGGATCGGCGGCGAGCTGCTCGTCCACGGCGAGCGGGTCGGCGTCCAGGTCCAGCAGCCAGCGGCAGCGGCTGACGGCCAGGGTCAGGTCGCGCGGGTCGGTGAGCCGGAGCCGGCAGCCGATGTGCCCCTCGCGCGGGGTGAGTGCGACGGTGCCGGGGCCGTGGGGCAGGGCCAGGTGCCGCCGGTAGGCGCCGTCCCGCCACTCCTCGACGCCGGGCACACCGGTAGCGGCGAGGTGGCCGAAGAGGTTGCCCGGGGTGAGCGGGGACCGGTAGGGCAGCCGCAGCTCGATGGCGCCGGGGCCCGGTGCGCCCGGTCCGGGGCGGCCGGCGCGGGTGCGCAGCTCGCCCGGGGTGAGCGCGAAGACCTCGCGGACGGTGTCGTTGAAGGTGCGCACCGAGGAGAAGCCGGCCGCGAAGGCGACGTCGGCGAACGGCAGCGCGGTGGTCTCGATGAGCACCCGGGCGGTCTGGGCGCGCTGGGCGCGGGCCAGGGCGAGCGGCCCGGCGCCCAGCTCGGCGAGCAACTGGCGTTCGATCTGGCGGGCGGAGTAGCCGAGCCGGGCGGCGAGGCCGGGCACGCCCTCGCGGTCCACCACGCCGTCGCGGATGAGCCGCATGGCGCGGGCGACGGTGTCGGCGCGGGCGTTCCACTCCGGCGAGCCGGGGCTGGTGTCGGGCCGGCACCGCTTGCAGGCCCGGAAGCCGGCCTGCTGGCAGGCGGCGGCACTGGGGTGGAAGACCATGTTCTCCGGCTTGGGCGGCACGACCGGGCAGCTCGGGCGGCAGTAGATGCGGGTGGTGAGGACGGCGGTGTAGAACCAGCCGTCGAACCGCGCGTCCCTGGACCGCACGGCACGGACGCAGCGCTCGGTGTCGGTGTGCATGGCTCCAGCATCCGGCACGCCGGGGTGGTCCGGCTGGCGGAAAAACGACATGGTGACGCCTCGACCGGGAGTGCGGGCCGGCTCCGGCGGCGGTCGAGGGAGGTGGCCAACGTCTCCTCGGCACACGTCGGGAGAGGTTGCGGGCACCGACGGGGGCCGTGATGGGATGTGGTGATGCGACCCCCCACACGCATGACGCCGTCACATCCCCGTCCCTACGCCAATCCCTATGACGAGCTGGCCGAGCTGGCCGACCCGGAGCCGGACGCCTGGCACGCGCCGGACCCGGCGGCCGGGTCCGGACCCGAGCGGCGGCCGGGCGGGCGGGACGACTTCTCGGATCTGACCGGGGCGGTGCGATCGGACCGGGAGCGGGAGGAGTGGTCGCCGCCCAGCCACCGGGGCCGCAGCAGGCTGGCCGGTGTCTCCCTGGCGGTGAAGCTGGTGGTGGCGGCGCTGGTCGGCGCGGTGCTGCTGGTGGCGGGCGACCGGCTGGCGGTGGCGTACGCCGAGCGGAAGACCGAGGAGAGGATCCAGCAGTCGCTGCACCTGGCGGCCCGCCCGCAGGTCGACATCGACGGCTTCCCGTTCCTGACGCAGGTGCTGGACAAGCGGATCGGGCAGGCCCGGGTGAGCGTCCCGGACGTGGCGGCCAGCAAGGTGTCGCTGTCGGAGGTGCACGCCACCGCCCGCAACGTGCATGTGGTGGGGGACCTGCCCAGCTCCGTGCAGGGGGCCGTCGTCGACCGCATGGACGGGGATGTGCTGCTGTCCTTCGAGGACCTGAGCCGCGAACTGGGCGCCTCGCAGTTGACGTTCAGCCAGGCCGGGCCGCGGGATGTGAAGGTCGCCGGGACGCTGCCGGTGGCGGGGCGGGAGATCCGGCTCCAGGCGCGCGCCCGGGTGGGGGCCGAGGACGGCCGGAAGCTGTCCACGGTCATCGGGGACATGCGACTGGACGTGCCGGGACTGTTCACCTACCGGCCGGGCCGCGGCCCCGGGGCGGGGCTGCGGCTGCACCCGGAGGCGGCCCGCCGGGTCGCCTCCACCGCCGCCCAGGCCAAGGCGCTGTTCTCGGTGCCCGCGATCACCCAGCGGCTCGGGCTGCCGGAGTCGGCGATCGACCGGGCCCTGAGCGGCGAGAAGGAGCTGAGCCGGCTCACCGGATCGCCGCTGTTCCTCCAGCGGTTGAGCCAGGTCAACCTGGTGGACCTGGTGGTCGACCACCCGTGGCTGCTGGAGAAGGCCGGCATCGACCCGGGCCTGGTGGACGCCCTGCTGAAGCTGCGCCCGCCGGCCCTCACCGACCGGCTGTCCTTCTCCTACGAGCTGCCCGCCGCCGCGCGGGACGTGCGGGTGCGCGAGGTCGCGGTGGAGCGCGACGGCATCCGGGCCAGGCTGCTGGGCACCGGGCTCGCCTTCGGCTCGACCGGCTGAGCGGTCGTCAGCCGGCAGGCCGGCGGGGGCGCGGCGCCTGGTAGAGGCCGCGGCCCGCGCGGTGGGCGCGCGAGGTGGCGACCAGCCGGTCCAGGGTGCCGCGCACCGTGTTGATGGCGTTGTTGGAGGTGTCCCGGCCGAGCAGCGCGGCCACGTCCCGGGCCCGCATCGGCTCGCCGCCGTGCGCGGCGAGGATCGCCGCGACCTGCTCGGTCAGGCCGCCGGGCCACTCGTGCGGGACCTCCAGCGGTTTGCGCGGCGCGGGGAGGGCGGCGGACAGGGCCTGGAGGGCGCCGAGGGCGGTGCGGACGGCGTCCAACCGGGCGGAGACGGCCGCCAGGTCCTGCTCCAGGTCCGCCTTGCGCTGCTCCAGCCGGGGCAGTTCGGCCCGCAGCAGCGCGGCGGTGCTCGCCACGCTGTCCGTGCCGAGGACGTCGCCGTCCCTGCCGAGTACCTGTGGCATGGCCCCTCCCTCGGGCGGCGAGGGCCGTCGGTGCGCTTCGGCGTCCGTGGGTGCGCGTCAGCGGTCGCCGGTGTGCTTCAGCGTTCAACGGCCCGGCGTGAAAACGTGCACAGCATAACGACCCCGCGGCCGGCCGCGGGGTCGTTATGCCGGATCGTGTGAAGCTGTGGTGCCGTGAAGCCGTGGGGCGTGCAGGTCAGCCGATCTGGGCGCCGGTGGCGCTCAGGGCCTCGGTGACGGGCTGGAAGAAGGTCTCCCCGCCGGCCGAGCAGTCACCACTGCCACCCGAGGTCAGACCCACCGCCGCGTCACCCGAGAACAGCGAACCACCACTGTCCCCCGGCTCCGCGCACACATCGGTCTGGATCAGACCCTCCACCACATCACCGTTGCCGTAGTTCACCGTGGCGTCCAGACCCGTCACCGTGCCCTCGTGCACCTGCGTCGTCGAACCCGACCGGGTCACCTTCATCCCCACCGTCGCCTCGGCCGCCTTGCTGATCGCCTGCGTACCCCCGCCGTACAGATTCACCTCACTCGGCGCCTGCGCACCGCCCTCGTACTTCACCAGCGCGAAGTCGTTGCCCGGGAACTGCGAATCCACCATCGTCCCCACCGGCGCACCACCCGCCGACTCCGACCACGCACTGCCCGTCTCACCGCAATGCCCCGCCGTGATGAAATGCGGCGCACCGTCCTTGACCACGTTGAACCCCAGCGAGCAGCGCCCGCCACCGGAGTGGATCGCATCCCCACCGGCCAGGAACGTGCGGAACTCGCCCTCGGTCCGCCGCAGCTCCGCCTTCGAGCCCAGCTCCTTCACCGCCGCGGTCACCTTCGCCAGATCCGCACCCTTCACCGTGCGGTCCGCCGTCACCACCACCGTGTTCGCAGCCGGATCCACCGCCCACGACGTGCCCGGCACCGAGGCGTCCTTCTTCAGCTCACCCCGCGCCGCCGACAGCTCCGCCAGCGTGTGCTCCACGATTCTGGCCTCACCGCCCGCCGCCCGCACCCTCTTCGC
>NZ_PVLV01000028.1 GCF_002982015.1 Streptomyces solincola | reverse complement strand
CCGCCGGTGGTGCGGCCCCGCACGGCGGCTCCCCGGCGGGCGGCTGGCCCCCGCCGCCGCCCGGCACCCCGGCCTGGGGCGCGCCCGTGCCGCCCGGGCCAGGGCAGCCGGCCCGGCGCAAGCGTTCCGGCGGCCTGGTCGCCGCCGTGCTGGTCGCCGCCCTGGTCGCGGGCGGCATCGGCGGCGGCATCGGCTACTGGGCTGCCGAGCGCGGCGGCATCAGCTCCACCACGGTGGCCTCCGGCGACGCGCCCAGCTCCTTCAAGCGCGACCCGGGCACGGTCGCGGCGGTGGCGAACAAGGCGCTGCCGAGCGTGGTCACCATCGAGGCGAAGTCCGGCGGCTCGGGCGGCGCCGAGGGCGAGGGCGGCACCGGCACCGGCTTCGTCTACGACAAGGAAGGCCACATCCTCACCAACAACCACGTGGTCGCCTCGGCGGCCGAGGGCGGCAAGCTGCGGGCGACGTTCTCCGACGGCAAGTCCTACGAAGCCGAGGTCGTCGGCCGGGCCGAGGGCTACGACGTCGCGGTGCTCAAGCTGCGCAACGCCCCCTCCGGGCTCACCCCGCTGCCGCTGGGCGACTCCGACCGTACGGCGGTGGGCGACTCGACGATCGCGATCGGCGCGCCGTTCGGCCTGTCCAACACGGTCACCACCGGCATCGTGTCCGCCAAGGACCGCCCGGTCGCCTCGGGCGACGGCGGCAGCGCCAACTCGTACATGAGCGCCCTGCAGACCGACGCCTCGATCAACCCGGGCAACTCCGGCGGTCCGCTGCTGGACGCGCGCGGCGCGGTCATCGGCATCAACTCCGCCATCCAGTCCCCGGGTGGCGGCGGCCTCGGCCAGTCCCAGGCCGGCTCGGTCGGACTGGGCTTCGCGATCCCGGTCAACCAGGCCCGTACGGTCGCCGAGCAGCTCATCAAGGAGGGCCAGCCGGTCTACCCGCTCATCGGCGCGACGGTGAACATGACCCAGGAGGGCGAGGGCGCCCGGGTCGCCGACGACGGCGAGGGCGGCTCCGCCGCCGTCACCCCGAACGGCCCCGCCGCCAAGGCGGGCCTCAAGCCGGGCGACGTGATCACCAAGTTCGGCGACCGCGTGATCGACAGCGGCCCCACCCTGATCAGCGAGATCTGGACGCACAAGCCCGGCGACAAGGTCTCCCTTACCTACGAGCGCTCCGGCAAGCCCACCACCGTCGAGGTCACCCTCGCCGCACGCAAGGGCGACCGCTGACCGCCAACCGGTAGGCTGTAGCCGCTTCGTCCCGGGTCCACCCGGTGGACCGGGGCGAGGGTGGGTTGCCCGAGCGGCCTAAGGGAACGGTCTTGAAAACCGTCGTGGCGCGAGTCACCGTGGGTTCAAATCCCACACCCACCGCGCGCAGTCAGCAGCACGCTGGCGAGAAGGGGTGCGGCTCTGAGGAGCCGCACCCCTTCTCGTGCTCGTGTGGGCGGTTCAGGACTCCAGGCGGGCCGCGAGGCCGGTGTAGCCGTGGTCGTGGAGGCGGGCGGCCGAGGTGGGAAAGTAGCTCATGTCGGCTGCGACGCCGAGTCCTTCGACCATGCGGTTCATGAAGTTGAACAGCGCGCCGACCATCACCGCGTCGTGCAGGGCGCGTTCGTCCCAGCCGGCCGCGTAGACCGCTTCGGCGTCCCCCGGGGTGAGCCGGGACGGGGTCCGGGTGAGGATGCCGAGGTAGCGCAGCACGGGCTTGAGCTTCGCGTCGACCGCGGAGCCGTCCAGGTCGGCGAGCGCCTCGGCCAGCAGGCCCTCGGGGACGCCGAAGGCCTCCGCGGTGGCGGTGTGGATGCCGTGGCAGTAGCCGCAGTCGTTGAGGCCGGAGACGTACGCGGCCATCAGTTCGCGCTCGGCGACGGTGAAGGGCGACTCCGCCCGGAGCAGCGCCTCGTGGAACTCCAGCAGCGGCCGGGCGGTACGCGGGTAGGCCTCGAAGACCTGGAGCAGCGCCGCGTCGGCGGGCAGGGACGTCAGGTAGGTCATCGTGCCGTTGCCTCTCCGTGGACCGTGCGCTGAGTGAACTGGTCGATCTCGTTCCGGCGGAGCCAGCACGCCGCCAGGTGGGCGGTGGTGGCGGGCCCCGGTGCGCCCAGGTCGCAGTGGGCGAAGAGGCGCAGCGTCTCGTCCCACGCTCGGCGCAGGGCGACGGGGGTGGCAGCCGCGCCGCCGGTGGCGGCCAGTACCGGCCGGGCCTCGCGCCAGCGCCGCGCACCCGCCCCGACGAGGGCCTCGAAGGTCATGGTCGCCCGTACGCCGTGCCGGATGCGGTCCACGGTGAGCAGGACCTGCGCCGGGTCGTCCGCGAGGGTTGCCAGGCCGAGGCCGGCGAGGAGCCGTTCCGCCTCCAGCCCCATCAGCATCACGCCCGTCTCGGTCATGGCGGGCTCGTCGAACGGGGTGAGCGCGAACCGGGGGTCGTCGCCCGCCGTTTCAGTCGCCCGGGGGCCGTGGGACGTCTGGGGACCGTGGTGCGTCTGGAGTCCGTGGGGCGTCTGGGGGCCGTGGTGCGTCTGGAGTCCGTGGGGCGTCTGGGGGCCGTGGGACGCCCGAGAGCCATGGGAGGCCCGAGGACCGTAGGACGTCTGGGGGCCGTGGGACGCGCCGACCGTCCCCGACACGTCGGCGGCAACCGGCATACCCGCCCCGTACTCGCCTCCGCCCCCGTCCGGCGTGCGGGCCGACTTCCCGCCCCCATCCGGCGTCCGGGGTGACCTCCCGCCTCCGTCCGGCGTGCGGGCCAGTTCCCCGTCCCCGTCCGGCGTGCGGGCTGACTCCCCGCTGCCCTCCGGCGTACGGGCTGTCCGCGGGTCGAGGTCAGACATGGGCCACCAGCCGGTGGTCGCCGCGGCGGAGGCCGGAGGCCGCTTCCAGGCCGTGGGCGACGGCCGTGGCGACGCGGGCCGTCGCCACGCGGTGGCCGTCGATGTTGCGGGCGGCGGGGCCCAGCACCATGCCGGCGGCGGCGCCGACCGCGAAGACGCGCGGGGCGTTGCGGAAGGCGAGGGTCCGCTCGTCCAGGTCGGGCCAGCCGTCCCGTACCGCCGCCACGCCCTCGGGCAGCAGCCGGTCGCCGCTGGAGACGGTGGTGCCGAGCGCCAGCACCGCGTGGTCGGCGACCACGTGCCCGCCGTCGGCCAGACGGACCGCGACGCGTCCGGCGCGCTCGGGCTGCACCCCGGTGACGGCGCGGCCGCGGTGGACGGTCAGCCGGCCGTCGGCCTCGGCGGCCCGCAGCAGTGGACGGAACTCGAACATCACCGACGCCCGGCGGTGGCCACCCATCAGCGTCAGCCGGTCGTCCCAGCTCGTCCCGTCGAAGCGGGCCCGGCCCTCGGCCCGGAAGAACGACGCGTTGACGTCGGCGCACTGGTAGCGCTCCTCGGCGGCGCGCACGATCCAGTGCACACGCCGGCCGTCGGTGAGCGCGTTGGCGATCAGGTGGGCCGCGCTCAGTCCCGCGCCGACGACGACGAGCTGCTCGGCGTCCCGCGGCACGGGCTCGTCCCAGTAGCTGACGCCGCGCGGCGCCGGCTCGCCCTGCCACCAGTCGGCGGGGGCCGCGCGGCGCTCCTCGCCGAGGCACAGCACGGCGTACGGCGCGGTGACCGAGACGCCCTCGCCGCGCACGGTGACCGTCTCCGCGGCGGGCCGGACGTCCCGCACGGTGGCGCGCCAGGTGCGCTCGTCCACGTGGTGCAGGGTGGCGACGTGCCGGCAGTACGCCTCGAAGACGTCGACCGGCACCACGGAGCGGTGACCGGCCTGGGCCATCCGGATCTCCCGGCGCTCCACCGGGGTGAGCCGTGACCAGTGCAGCCGGGCGAAGTCCAGCAGTTCGCAGTCGCGGTAGCCCTCGACGCCGGGATGGTGTTCGTACGGCGAGCGCAGCACGCGCTGCCCGAGCGTGTCGACCCGCTCCAGGAACCGGCCGCACGGACGTCCGTCGCGGTCGAGCAGGACGACGTCGTGCACGCCGAGGTGCCACAGCGCGGAGGCGACGGCGAGCCCGGCCGGCCCGGCGCCGACGATGACGACGTCCGCGGTGGCCGGTGGCGGGACGGCAGGACCGGCGCCCGGGCTCACGCCGATCGCCGCGGGCCAGTGACGGCCCCGCGGCGAGTCGAGCAGGTGGGGCTCTGGTACGAAGGTGATCACCCGATGACCGTCACCGGGACGATGATCTCGATGACCGGGCGCTGCGGCAGCCCCTCGGCGACGAGCTTGTCCAGGGTGGCGGCCGCCGCCTCCGGGCTGTCGGTGGCGACGGGGGAGTAGCGGGAGTACGCGTACGTGGGCTTGCGGCCCGTCGTCTCCAGCGAGTACATCTTCACCACCGCCTCGCCGGGGCGGACCTCACCGCCGTAGAAGGTCAGCCGGCGCTGGTCGGGCGTGATGAGCGACTTCGTGAACTGCCGGGACATGACGAGGGTGTCCTCGTCGTCGACGAAGACGGAGTCCTCGTCGGTGGCGGCCTGCATGGCGACCCAGGTGCGGTCCGTCAGATTCGTCTCGGACTTGATGATCTGCCAGCGCCCCGGCTCGGGGAGGTTCACGGTCACCGACACGTCGTGGTCGACGGTGTCGATGGCCCCGGAAATCATCAGCACACGGCGCCGTACGTCGGCGACGCCGGCCATCTGGATATCGCGCGCTCTGACCCGCGAGGAGACGTCTATCCCTGACACTTCCAGCGACGGCATCGCATCTCTCCGAATTCTCGACGTTCTTGATGTTCTTGACGTTCTTGACGAAGAAGCATTCTTGACGAAGAAGCCCAACAGAGAAGCACAGGTGTCACGAGTGGCCCCGAGATTTCCACAGGTGCCCTACCCTGTCAAGAACGGTCGTGCGAAGCCCAGTTGGGCGTGCGACCGCCGCGGTCGCAGGGCGCCCGGCCGGGGATATCGCCGTCACACCGCCCGGCCGGTCCCCAGGTCGATTCCCGGTGCCTCGCCGACGGACCCGACGTAGACGATCTCGAACACGTCGAGGTCGCGGACGCGCAGCTTCAGCACGAGGTCCTCCCGCAGCCGGACGAAGAACTCCCGCGGCCGCGCGGCGTCCTCGAGGGTCTCGTACGCCGTGAACACCGACCTGTCGACGACGGCGAACAGCGCCTTGTGCACGGCGTTCCGCTCGATCTGGTGCGCCGCGCCGGACCACCGCTCCAGCAGGTCCCAGCCCGACCCGAGCCGGAGTCCGAGAGGCTTGGTACCGCCACCGCCACCGCTACCGCTACGGCCACCGCCACCGCCACCGCCGCGGCTGCCACCGCCACCGCCGCGGCTGCCGCCACCACTGCCGCGGCTGCCGCCGTCCGTCGCGCCGGGCCCCGGCTGCCGCCGCAGGCCGGGCGGGCGCAGGTCGACGTCCAGCGGACGTCCCAGCATCGCGCGGACCATCCGCAGTTCGCTCAGCAGCAGCGGCGCGGCCCGCCGGCGCAGCACCGCCCGCAGGATGCGCTCGGCGGTCCAGCCGTCGCCCGCGCCGAGGTACGCCACGGCCTGCTCGTGCAGGAAGTCCACCTCCTCGTCGGTGAGCCGGCCGCCGAAGCCGACCAGGCGTTCGATGCGCCGTTCGCGCGGGGTGAGTTCCACCGGCGCCGCGTCCCGTGCGTCGGCGAACCCGCCCCAGCAAACGTCGACCCGCCCCTCGCCCTGGTCGGCGAGCGTGTCCAGGAACGCCTGGCTGCCGTCGTCGAGCAGGTGGGGGTCGATCACGTCGATACGGCACGGCCCCACCTGCTCCAGCCAGGCCCGGCCCACCTCCAGGAAGCTGCGGGTCAACCGCTCCCGGTGGATTAACACCAGGCGGTCCGGGGGCTGGCGCCGGGCGGCGTCGACGTGGTCCTCCTCGTCCAGGAGGTCCACGAGCGCGGCGCACACCGGGTCCTCGGGCGCGACGAGCCGCAGCCCGGCGCGGGCCGGCCGCGGCCATACGGCGGTGTCGGCCGCGCCCAGCAGGGCCCTTACCGGAAGGAAGCCGATAACGCCGCTTTCGGCCCGCACGGTGAATTGACGCATTGCTCCTCCAGATTCCACGGTCCAGGGCGGGACCGCGCGGAAAAAGGGGGAAGGGAATTGCCGACACCGTAAGGTAGTGAGGCCCCTTGAAAGAAAGTTCCGGCCGTCCGTACTTTCGAAAGTAGGCACGTCTCCGCAGGGCGACATCTTCCATCGTGCTCACGTCGCCGCCGGGCGTGCGCAATCGCGCCCATCTCACCAAGTTGCCCTTGCCGGACGGGCCCCGCGGGTGGTTCGGGGCGGTCGTGGGCCGACGGCGCCACCCGCCCGTTCAAGGGTGTTCAAGCTGGTGTTCAGGTGGCGGTCGAGCGGTTCGTGCTACGGGCCGGCCCCACAGGCTTACGGGCCCGGGGGGTACGGGCCGACGGGCCCGCGGGGGTACGGGCCTATGGGCCGACGGGCATACGGGCGTACGGGCGTACGGGTACGTGCCGATGGGCCGACGGGCGTACGGGCGTACGGGTACGTGCCGACGGGCTTACGAGCGTACGGGTACGGGCCGACGGACTTACGGGCCGACGGGCTTACGGGGTACGGCTTCACGCGCCTGCGGGCATACGGGCCTACGGGGTACGGCTTTGCGCGCCTCCGGGGGTACGGGCTCGGTCAGCGGACCGGGCTGTGCGCAGTCCCGGCCGGGCCGGGGGCTCTCAGTGCGCCGAGAAGCCGCCGTCCACGAAGATCGACTGACCGGTGACGTAGCCGGAGGCGGGGGACGCCAGGAAGACGGCGGCGGTCGCGAAGTCGTCGGCCATGCCGTTGCGGCCGACCAGAGTGCGCGCGGCGAGCGCGGCGACCGTTGCCGGGTCCGCGGACAGCCTGGCGTTCAGAGGGGTCATGACGATCCCGGGCACCAGGGTGTTGGCGGTGACGCCCGCGGCGGACCACGCCTCGGCCTGCGAACGGGCCAGCGACTCCAGACCGCCCTTGGAGACGCCGTACGCCCCGCTGTCCGCGAACGCGCGGTGCGCCTGCTGGGAGCTGACGTGGACGATCCGCCCGTACCCGCGCTCGGCCATCCCCGGGCCGAAGCGCCGCCCGAGCAGGTGCGGCGCGTCCAAGTTCACCGCCATCGTGCGGTCCCAGTCGTCCTCGGTCAGCTCGCCCATCGGCGGGCGGAGGTTGATGCCGGCCGAGTTGACCAGGATGTCCGGCTCCCCGTAGACCGCCGCCGCCTCCTCGGCGGCCGCGCGCACGCCCGGCCGGGTGGCCAGGTCGGCGCTCACCCACGCGGCCTCGCAGCCCTCGGCTGCCAGCGCGTCCGCCGTGGCGGCCAGTTCCTGCTTGCCTCGGGCCACCAGCACGGTCCGCGCGCCCGCCCGGGCGAGGGCGGTGGCGATGGCCCGGCCGATGCCCGAGCTGCCGCCGGTGACCAGCGCGGTACGCCCGTCGAGCGAGAAGAGTCCGGAGAGGTAGTCGTGCGCGCGCGTGTTCATCCCTGCACCCTAGACACCCCCATGAGCGCCGTCGGAACGGCGTCCGACCCTTCGCGAGTCCCCCCGGCGCCGCCGTCCCCATACCCGACCGTCGCACACTTCTGCGATCCATCGACGGCGTGCGGCGTACGTCGCCGCTCCCGGAAAGCCTCCCGTCCCCGCCCCTGCCGTAACGCTTCTCCTCTTGCCCGCCAAGGTCCGTACCCTTCCCGCACTCGCCCGGGTGGCGCCTTTCTCCCGCCATCCCCCGGAAAGAGGTTTATCGATATGTCCTCACGCTTGCGAGCGAATCGGGCGGTCATGTCTGGTTCGCCGGGGATTCGGTGGGCAACTCTTGGACCACGACGTCGACAACGCCTCGGGCGGACGGCCAACTGCTCGGGAAAAAGCCGCACTTGCACCGACACCACAAGCAGTGTCGGTGCCTTGGAGGAGAACCACATGGCAAGCATCCGTACCGCCCGCGTGATCGCCGCTGTCGCCGCACTGCCGCTGGCCGCGGGCCTCTTCGCGGGAGTCGCCACGGCCGACAACGGCAGCTTCGCGGACGACGGATCCAACGCGTCCGTGGCGTCGATCATCGGCAGCGGCGTCGGCGACGACAACGAGGGCAACTCGACCACCACCCAGCAGGTCGCCACCGGGGCCGGCGCCTCCAACCAGAGCAACACCGCCAGCGTCAACGGCTCGGGCTTCACCATCATCGACCAGGACAACGCCGCGGTGTACTTCACCAACCTCTGGTAGACCGCACCCCGGGACCGGACGGGGGCCGACGGATCGGAGGACGCAACCAGGCAGGCGACAGAGACGCGAGACGACGCGAGACATCGCGAGACGACGCGAAACATCGCGAGACGACGCGAAACATCGCGAGACGACGCGAGACGACGCGAGACGACGCGAGACAAGCGGACACGTGGTCACAGCAACGGCCCGTGCGGACGGTACTGCTCGACACCGCCCGCACGGGCCGTCCGCGTGCGCCGTGCCCGGCAAGCGGCACCCGTAGCGCACGGAGGGCGCCGCGACCGCGGGTCCTACCCTCGGGGCGCTCCGCACGGGCCGTACTCCGCGGGCCGCTCCCCGACCCCGAGTCCCGCCGCGCCCCCCTTCACCTCCAGGAGGGAGGGCCGCCCGTGCCGCTACGACCTGAGGGGGACCCGCGGTCGGGACCTCCGGGCGATACGGCGGTGCGGGACCCGCGCCTAGCGTGGGCCCATGACCGCGACTCCCGGGCTCGTCTGCGCCGGCGCCTCCACACCCGCCGCCGCGCACGCCTCCATCTACCCGTCGTTCACGTCGTACGTACGGGCCCGAGGCCCCGTGCTGCTGCGCACCGCCCGGTCGCTGACCGCCAACCCGAGCGACGCCGAGGACCTGCTCCAGACGGCGCTCACCAAGACGTACGTCGCCTGGGAGCGCATCGAGGACCACCGGGCGCTCGACGGCTACGTCCGCCGCGCCCTGATCAACACCAGAACCTCGCAGTGGCGCAAGCGGCGAGTCGACGAGTACGTCTGCGAGGAGCTGCCCGAGCCCCACCTGCCGCCCGCCGCCGACCCGGCCGAGCAGCAGGCGTTGCGGGACGCGATGTGGCGGGCGGTGCTGAAGCTGCCCGCACGCCAGCGCGCCATGGTCGTCCTGCGCTACTACGAGGACCTCAGCGAGGCGCAGACCGCCGAGGTGCTCGGCGTCTCGGTCGGCACCGTGAAGAGCGCCGTCTCCCGGGCGCTCGGCAAACTCCGCGAGGACCCGGAGCTGGCCCCGGCCCCCTGACCCGCACGCACACCTGCCACCGGCCTCCAGGGAGTCGCCCTCCCGGGCATTCGTCCTCCAGGGAGTCGCCGTCCGGGGAGTCGCCCTCCAGAAAGTCGCCGTCCGGGGAAGTCGCCCTCCAGAAAGTCGCCGTCCGGGTGGTCGCCCTCCCGGTAGTCGCCCTCCCTCCTGGTAGCCGTCCTCCGGGTTCCGGCCACCCCGCCACGCCCCCTCCCGGGCCCGTTCTCCCGCATCGCCTACCATCGGGTAGTGACATACCGCCTGGTATGTGCGCACAATCGCGGCAACTTCATCCCCGCGTAACGGCGCGCATGTCGGGAGGCCCCGGTGCTGCACAGCACGATGCAAGACGTACCTCTGCTGATTTCACGGATTCTGACCCACGGGTCGACGATCCACGGCCGGTCCACCGTCACCACCTGGACCGGCGAGGCGGAGCCGCACCGGCGCACCTTCGCCGAGATCGGCGCCCGCGCAGCCCAGCTCGCCCATGCCCTGCGGGAACTGGGCGCCGAGGAGCGCCGGCCGATCGGCACCCTGATGTGGAACAACGCCGAGCACGTCGAGGCGTACCTCGCCATCCCCGCCATGGGCTCCGTGCTGCACACCCTCAACCTGCGGCTGCCGCCCGAGCAGCTCGCCTGGATCGTCAACCACGCCGACGACCGCGTCATCCTGGTCAACGGCAGCCTGCTGCCGCTCCTCGCTCCGCTGCTCCCGCACCTTCCCCGGGTCGAGCACGTCATCGTCGCCGGGCCCGGCGACCGCTCCGTCCTGGACGAGGCCGCGCCCGCCGTCCACGATTACGAGGAGCTGATCGCCGGCCGGCCCACCCGCTACGACTGGCCCGAGCTGGACGAACGCGCGCCCGCGGCCATGTGCTACACCTCCGGCACCACCGGCGACCCCAAGGGCGTCGTCTACTCCCACCGCTCGATCTACCTGCACTCCATGCAGGTCAACATGACCGAGTCGATGGGCCTGACCGACAGCGACACCAGCCTCGTCGTCGTCCCGCAGTTCCATGTGAACGCCTGGGGTCTGCCGCACGCCACCTTCATGACCGGCGTCAACCTGCTGATGCCGGACCGCTTCCTCCAGCCCGCCCCGCTCGCCGAGATGATCGCGACCGAGCGCCCGACCCACGCCGCCGCCGTGCCCACCATCTGGCAGGGGCTGCTCGCCGAGGTCCTCGCCAACCCCCGCGACCTGACCTCGCTGGACCGGGTCACCATCGGCGGCTCGGCCTGCCCGCCGTCCCTCATGGAGGCGTACGACAAGCTGGGCGTCCGGCTCTGCCACGCCTGGGGCATGACGGAGACGTCCCCGCTGGGCACCATGGCCAACCCGCCCGCCGGGCTCACCGCCGAGGAGGAGTGGCCCTACCGGCTCACCCAGGGCCGCTTCCCGGCCGGCGTCGAGGCGCGGCTGACCGGCCCCGGCGGCGACCTCATGCCCTGGGACGGCGAGTCCGCCGGCGAGCTGGAGGTACGCGGCCCGTGGATCGCCGCCGCCTACTACGGAGGCGCGGATGCCGAACCGCTGCGCCCCGAGGACAAGTTCAGCGCGGACGGCTGGCTCAAGACCGGTGACGTGGGCACCATCAGCCCGGACGGCTTCCTGACCCTCACCGACCGGGCCAAGGACGTCATCAAGTCCGGCGGGGAGTGGATCTCCAGTGTGGACCTGGAGAACGCCCTGATGGCCCACCCCGACGTGGCCGAGGCCGCGGTCGTCGCCGTACCGGACGAGAAGTGGGGCGAGCGGCCCCTCGCCACCGTCGTGCTCAAGGAGGGCGCCACCGCGGACTACGCCGAGCTGCGTGCGTTCCTCGCCGAGTCGGTCGCCAAGTGGCAGCTCCCGGAGCGCTGGACCATCGTCCCCGCGGTTCCCAAGACCAGCGTCGGCAAGTTCGACAAGAAGGTCATCCGCCGCCAGTACGCGGACGGCGCGCTCGACGTCACCGAGATCTGATCCACTCGGAGAGACCCACAGCCGTGGCCGGGCGGGCGATGTTTCACGTGAAACATCGCCCGCCCGGC
>NZ_PVLV01000289.1 GCF_002982015.1 Streptomyces solincola | reverse complement strand
CGCCGCGGGGTCCGCGTCCGTCACGCCGCCGCAGGCGCGAGCGAGGTGCGGGCCACCACCCGGCAGGCGCGTCCGAGCAGCCGCGGCAGTGGGGGTTCGCGCAGGAAGAAGTGGTCGCCGGGCACGGTGCGGAACACCACCGGCCCGGTGGTGAAGTCGCGCCAGCCCGCCACCGCCCCGGGCGGGGCCAGCGGATCGCCGGCGCCGGTCACGACCAGCAGCGGCACCGGCGGCGCCGCCCCGCCGGGCAGCGGCTCGCGGGCCGCCGCGCGCAGCACGTGGGCCAGCGTCAGGTCGTCGCGGAGCACCGGCATCACGGCCCGGTGCCAGAAGCCGCCGGGCTGCGCGTTGTCCGGCAGCGCGCCGACGTCGCCGAGCAGCCTGAACAGCTCGTCGTCGCTGGTGTCGCAGGCGTCCGACAGGTCGGAGGGCGCGCTCGGCGGCGGGCAGGCCCCCACCGCGAGCAGCGCCGGCAGCGGCAGGCCGCGCTCGTGCAGGGCCCGGGTCAGGGTGTAGGCGACCAGTCCGCCGAGGCTGTGCCCGTACAGGACGTACGGGACGTCCGGGGTGTGCTCGGCCGCCGCGGCCGGGGTGAACCGGTCGAGCAGATCGGCCAGCAGGGCGTCCCGGCCGGTGATCCGCGGCTCGCGCCGCCGCGACTCGCGGCCGGGCAGGAGGTGCGGCACGGACCGCACCCCGGCACCGAGGTCGCGGGGCCATCCGTAGAAGGACGAGATCCCCGCTCCCGCGTGTGCGAAGCAGTGAAGCCGTACGGGCTGCTGGTCGGCCATGTGCCGTCCCTCCTCGTCGCGTTCGCCGCAGCCGAGGATCTACGAGCCCGCTGGAGGACCGCTTGAGCAGCCCGCACCGCGGCCGCCCCGGGACCCGCACGCCCCGGGGCCGCCCCTACCGGGGCCCGCACGCCCCGGAGTTCCCGATCCCCGGCCTCACACGGCGTACAGGTCGAACGTCGAGCTGCGCCGCCGTCCGCTGAGCAGGTCCAGCGCCGGGTCGACCGCGAGCATGGCCTGGTGCAGGCGCTGGAGCTGCGGCGAGGGCTCGACCCCCAGCTCCTCGATGAGCCGGGCGCGCAGCCTGCGGTAGACGTCCAGCGCGGTGGCCTGCCGGCCCGAGCGGTAGAGGGCCACCATCGCCTGCGAGTGCAGCCCCTCGTGCTGCGGGTGCCGGGCGATCAGATCGGTCAGCTCGGCGATCAGCTCGGTGTGCCGGCCCAGCCGCAGATCGGCGTCGATGCGGCGCTCGACGGTGCCCAGCCGGCTCTCCTCCAGCCGCAGCACCTCGATCTCCAGCACTGGGCCGACCCGCACGTCCACCAGGGCGGGGCCGTTCCACATGGCCAGGGCGGAGCGGAAGGCGGTGGACGCCTTCTCGTCGTCGCCGGCCTCCAGGGCGCTCTGCCCCGTGCCCACCCACTGCTCGTAGCGGTGCACGTCCACGCAGTCCGGCGGGATCTGTAGCAGGTACCCGCCGTGCCGGGTGGCGAGCACGTCCTTGGCCGAGCCGGGTTCGTCGGGCCCCATGGCCGTGCCGAGCCGCCTGCGCACCTGAAGGATGTACGTCTGGAGCGTGGTCATGGCGCTCTGCGGCAGTTCGGTGCCCCAGATCTCCTCCATGAGCGTGGGCACGGGCACGACGCGGCCCGGATAGAAGGCGAGCAGGGCCAGAATCTGGCGCGGCTTGCTTGCCGTCGGAACAATGGATCCCCCGTTGACGTCGGCGCTCAACGGACCTAGAACCCGAATCTCCATGGTGTCCTCCGTACCTGGTCGAGCTACCACTCCGATGGCTCAAAGCCATCGGCTACCGAAGCTAGCCCGGAACGCGCCGCCCTCCCCGTCCTCTCCAGCGGAGTTCGAGCAGCCTCCGACCAGCCGTGACGCGCGGCGGACCGCGGTGCGCGCGGCCCGGCTCGACGTCCTGTGCACCCCGTGTGCAGAACGGCTCGCGGCCGGCGGCCCGAGGGTCTCGCCGGGGCTACCGTGCGCGTGACCTGAGCAGCGAGCAGCCGACGGAGCGCCCATGGCCGGATCCACGCCCGAGGAACGGGGCGGGCAGCACCCCGAGTTCCGGCTGCTCGGCCCGGTGTCCGTGCTGGACGGGCGTACCGGCGCGGAGATCGTGCCGCCCGGGGCCAAGCAGCGCGCCCTGCTGGCCGCGTTCACGGTGCGCGCGGGCAGGCTGCTGTCGGTGGACGAGCTGACCGAGGAGCTGTGGGGCTCCGCGCCGCCCGCTGCGGCCGGCAACGCCCTTCAGGCCCATGTGGGCCGGCTGCGCAGGCTGCTGCCGCCGCCCCCGGCGGACGGCGCGGCGGGCGGAGGCTGGATCAGCACGCTGCCGACCGGCTACAAGCTGAGCCTGGGCCCGTGCGACACCGACGCGCGGCGCTTCCAGCGGCTGTCGGAGCAGGGGCGCGCCGCGGTCGCCGCGGACCCGTGGCAGGCGGTCGCCGTGCTGGAGCGCGCACTGGCGCTGTGGCGCGGCCCGGCGCTCCAGGACAGCCGGTACGGGCCGATCGGCGCGCGGGAGGCGGACCGGCTGGAGGAGAGCCGGCTGACCGCCCTGGAGACGCTGTACGGGGCGCGGCTGCGGTGCGCGCAGCACGGCGAGGTCGTCGGGGAGTTGGAGCGGCTGACCACGGGCCATCCGCTGCGGGAGCGGTTCTACGACCTGCTGATGGTCGCGCTGTACCGCAGCGGCCGCCAGGCGGAGGCGCTGGGCGTGTACGAGCGGGCCCGGCGCAGTCTGCTGACGGCGCTGGGCGTGGAGCCGGGCCCGGCGCTGCGGGCCCGGCTGGAGGCGGTCCTCAACCACCTGCCCGCCCTCGCCTGCCCCGACCTGCCGCCGCGGTCCGCCCCGGCCACGGCGAGTACGGCGGACGCGGCGCGGGCCCCGGCGGCGGACGAGCTGGCCCGGCTGCGGCGCCGGCTGGACGCCCTGGACCGCGAACAGGCGTCCCTGGCCCGCCGCTTCGACGCCCTGACGGCCCCCGCCGGCCTGCCCGCGCCCACCTGACCGGCCGCCCGGCCGACCAGCCGCCGGGCCGGGCTCACGACGTCAGGTCCCCCAGCGCAGCAGGCACGTCCCCATCGTCATGCCGCCGCCGAAGCCGGCCAGCAGCACCACGTCGCCGTCGGCCAGCTCCCCGGCCCGGTGGGCGGCGTCCAGGGCCAGCGGGACCGAGGCGCTGCCGGTGTTGCCGTGCAGCTCCACCGGCAGGTGGCAGCGGGCGGCGGGCAGGCCGAGGCTGCCGACGACCTCGCGCAGCATCGCCCCGTTGGCCTGGTGCGGCACGAAGTGGTCGACCTCCTCGGTCCGCACCCCGAACGCGTCCAGCGCCCCGGCGACGGCCGCGGGCAGTTCCCGCTCGACGTACTCCCGTACGTCGCGGCCGCGCATCCGGAAGAAGTGGTCGCCGCGGGCCACGGTCTTCTCCGAGGCCGGTACCCGGCTGCCGCCGGCGGTGACGCCGATCAGCTCGTGCAGGCGGCCGTCGGTGCGCAGCCCGGTGCCGATCAGGCCGCGGTCGGCGCGCACCGGACCGACCACCGCCGCGCCCGCGCCGTCGCCGAACAGCGGCGCGGTCCTGCGGTCGCCGAGGTCGAGGATGCGCGAGTACACCTCGGTGCCGATGACCAGCGCCAGGCGGGGGCGGCCGTCGAGGCCGGGCGCGGCGGCGAGGGCGGCGCCGGTGTGCAGCGCGGCCAGGAAGCCGGCGCAGACCGCGTTGACGTCGAAGGCCGCCGCGCCGTGCGCCCCGAGCCGGTGCTGCACGAAGGCGGCGGTGGCCGGCTGCGGGTGGTCGGGGGTGGAGGTGGCGACGATGATCCAGGCCAGGTCGGCGGCCTCGGCGCCGGCGCTGTCCAGGGCCCGTACGGCGGCCTCCACGGCCAGGTCGGAGGCGGCCTCGTGGTCGGCCGCGTAGTGCCGCTGCCGAATGCCGGTCTTGCGTTCGATCCACTCCGCGCTCACCCCGGCCAGCGGACCGAACGCCTCGTTGGGCACGACGCGTTCGGGCAGGTAGGAGCCGGTGCCGAGGATTCCGAGGCCGCCCGCGGCGGGGGTGTGCACGGTCATGACGCCACCGCCGGGACCCGGTCGAGCCGGTCCCGCACGGTGCGCAGCACCTGCTCCTGCCGGTCGACGAGGAAGAAGTGCCCGCCGGGCAGCACGCTCAGCTCGAAGCCGCCGGTGGTGAGCCGGGACCAGGCGGCCACCTCCGTCACCCGGGCCTTGGGGTCGGCGTCGCCGGTGAAGGCGGTGACCGGGCAGTCCAGCGGCGGTCCTGGCCGGTGGCGGTAGCGGCGCACCGCGGCGTAGTCGGCCCGCAGCGCCGGCAGGATCATCTCCCGCATCTCCGGGTCGTCCAGCAGGTCGCCGTGGGTGCCGTCGAGCGCCCGTATCTCGTTCACGACCTCCTCGTCGGTGCCGGGCTGCCACTCGTCGCCGCGGTCGAGCAGCGGGGCGCGGCGGCCGGAGACGAACAGCCGCAGCGGGCCGCGGCCCTCGCTCTGCAACCTGCGGGCCACCTCGTAGCCGAGGATCGCGCCCATGCTGTGCCCGAACAGCGCGTAGGGCCGGTCGTCGTCGGTGAGCGGGCGCAGCTCGTCGGCGATCCGCTCGGCGAGCCGTTCCAGGTCGGCGACGGGGGGTTCGTCGCGCCGGTCCTGCCGGCCGGGGTACTGCACGGCCAGCGCCTCGACCCGCGGCGCGAGGGCGCGGGCCACGGGGAGGTAGAAGCTGGCGGAGCCGCCGGCGTGCGGCAGGCACACCAGCCGCACCGGCGCCTCGGGGGCCGGCTGGAAGGTCCTGAACCACGCGCTGGCGCCGGGGTGTCCGGTCATGACGTCTCCTCGTCTCCTCGCTGAGTGCGAAACGGGTGCAAGGCCCTGAGCCCGACATGGGCGGAATCCGGCATGGGCGGGTCCCAGCATGGGCGGAGCGGCACCGCCGACGGCCCCCCTGACAGGCCCCTGACTCCGGCCCGCGCCCACGACTGGGGGCCCACTGGGGTGCCCCGCCCGGGCGGCGGCCCTCACGCTCGATCGTGGTGCTCGCTCAGCTCACCACTCCTCGGCCCCGAGAGAACCAGGGAACCCACGTGGACGAGATCATCAGTGCCCTTCTCTGCGAGGACGCGACGCCCGGGGACTTCGCGGGTCTGCGCCTGCCGGAGAGCTACCGCGGCGCCGTGGTCCGCAAGGAGGACACCGGCATGTTCGAGGGCATGGCCTCCATCGACAAGGACCCGCGCAAGTCGCTGCACCTGCACGACGTGCCGGTGCCCGAACCGGGGCCCGGCGAGGCACTGGTGGCGGTGATGGCCAGCGCGGTGAACTACAACACCGTCTGGTCGTCGATCTTCGAGCCGCTGCCGACCTTCGGGTTCCTGGAGCGGTACGCCCGCAGCGTCCCGGCCGGCGCCCGGCACGACCTGCCGTACCACGTGCTCGGTTCGGACCTGGCGGGCGTGGTGCTGCGCACCGGCCCCGGGGTGAACCGCTGGAAGCCGGGCGCCGAGGTGGTGGCGCACTGCCTGAGCGTGGAGCTGGAGTCGCCCGACGGGCACGACGACACCATGCTCGACCCGGAGCAGCGGATCTGGGGCTTCGAGACCAACTACGGCGGTCTCGCCGAGTTCGCCCTGGTCAAGGCGAACCAGCTCATGCCCAAGCCGGGCCATCTGAGCTGGGAGGAGGCCGCCTCGCCGGGCCTGGTCAACTCGACCGCGTACCGGCAGTTGGTCTCCCGCAACGGCGCGGGCATGAAGCAGGGCGACAACGTGCTGATCTGGGGCGCGAGCGGCGGCCTCGGCTCCTACGCCACCCAGTTGGCGCTGGCCGGCGGCGCCACCCCGATCTGCGTGGTCTCCTCGCCGCAGAAGGCCGAGATCTGCCGGAAGATGGGCGCGGAGGCGGTCATCGACCGCAACGCCGAGGGCTACCGCTTCTGGAAGGACGAGCACACCCAGGACCCGAGGGAGTGGAAGCGCTTCGGCGCGCGCATCCGCGAGCTGACCGGCGGCGAGGACGTGGACATCGTCTTCGAGCACCCCGGCCGGGAGACCTTCGGCGCCTCGGTCTACGTCACCCGCAAGGGCGGCGCGATCGTCACCTGCGCCTCCACCTCGGGCTTCCGGCACGAGTACGACAACCGCTACCTGTGGATGTCGCTCAAGCGGATCATCGGCTCGCACTTCGCCAACTACCGCGAGGCGTGGGAGGCCAACCGCCTCGTCGCCAAGGGCAGGATCCACCCCACCCTGTCGCGGGTGTACTCGCTGGAGGACACCGGCCAGGCCGCCCACGACGTGCACCGCAACCTGCACCAGGGCAAGGTCGGCGTGCTCGCGCTCGCGCCCGAGGAGGGCCTGGGCGTGCGCGACCACGAGCTGCGCGCCCGGCACATCGACGCCATCAACCGCTTCCGTGAGAGCGAGGGATAGCCGCCATGACCGATCAGGAACACGCCCCGGCCCCGCTGACGGGCATCGTCGGCCTCGGCTCGGTGGGCGAGGAGCTGCTCACGCTGCTGTACGCCGCCGGGCACCGGATCGTCGCCGTCGACACCGACCTGGACGTGCTGGCCCGGGTGGGCCGGCGGCTCAAGGCTCTGGACGACGGCCGCGCCGACGCCCCCGAGGTCGTCCTCACCGCCGACCACAGCCTGCTGCGCCCCGCCCAGGCCGTCGTCGAGGCGGTGCCCGAGGACGCCACCGCCAAGGCCCGGGCGCTGCGCCAGGTCGCCGAGGCCGTCCCGCCCGGCACCCCGCTGCTGACCACCACGGCCGGGCTGCCCCTGCTGTCCCTGGCGCTTGCCTCGGGCCGGCCCGAGGACCTGGCGGGGCTGCGGCTGTTCACCCCGCCCGCCGCCGACGGCCCGGTCGAGCCGGTGCGCACCCCCCTCACCTCCGAGGCGGCCGCCGAGGCCGCCGACCGCCTGGTGGCCGCCGCCGGGCTGCGGCCCGTCGCGGTCGGCGCGGGCCCGGCCGCCGACGCCACCGCGCTGGTGCTGGGCCTGCTCAACGGCGCGGTGGCGCTGTACGACGAGGGCTATGCCGCGCACCACGAGATCGACACCGCGATGCGCCTGGGCTGCGGGCTGGCCCTGGGGCCGCTCGAGATGCTGGACCACATCGGCCTGGACACCGCGCACGCCGCGCTGAGCGAGCTGCGGCGCACCACCGGCGACCCGCTGTTCGCCCCGGCCGGGCTGCTGACCCGGATGGTGGCCGCCGAACGCCTGGGCCGCAAGAGCGGTGAGGGCTTCTACGCCTACGACGAGACCGGCGCCCGGCTCGCCCCCGCCGACGAGCCGTCCGCGGCCGCCGAGGCCCGGCCGGTGCGTCTGGTCGGCGTGGTCGGCTCCGGCACCATGGCCTGCGGCATCGCCGAATCCGTCGCCACCGCCGGCCGCCCGGTCGTCCTGGTGGCCCGCACCGCCGGGAAGGCCGAGCGGGCCCGGCAGTCCGTCGACGCGTCGCTGGCCCGCGCGGTACACCGCGGCCGGCGCACCGAGGAGCAGCGGGACGCCGCCCTGGCGCTGCTGGAGAGCACCGACGACGCCGGGCGGCTGGCCGACTGCGACCTGGTGATCGAGGCGGTCGCCGAGGACCTGGACGTCAAGCGCCGGGTGTTCGCCGAACTGGGCGCGCGCTGCGCCCCTGGCGCCCTGCTGGCCACCACCACCTCCAGCCTGTCCGTCGCCGCCTGCGAGCGGGCCGCGGGCCGGCCCGGCGACGTGGTCGGCATCCACTTCTTCAACCCGGCCCCGCTGATGAGGCTGGTGGAGCTGGTGCGCACCGACACCGTGCGCCCGCAGGCCCTGGCCACCGCGGAGGGTTTCTGCCGCTCCCTCGGCAAGACCCCGGTGACCTGCCCGGACCGCACCGGGTTCATCGTCAACAGCCTGCTCTTCCCCTATCTGGGGGCGGCGATGACCCTGCTGGAGCGCCGGGGCGCCGGGGCGGAGGAGACCGACGCCGCGGTCCAGCAGGGCTTCGGCTACCCGATGGGGCCCTTCACCCTGCTGGACACCATCGGTCTGGACGTGTCGCTGGCCATCCAGGACCGGCTGTTCGAGCACTTCGGCACCCCCGAGCACGAACCCTCGCCCGCTCTGCGCCAGTTGGTGGCCGCCGGCTTCCTGGGCCGCAAGAACCGCCGCGGCCTGCGCACCGCCGGCCCCCGGTCCTGACCCCTTCCAGGGGAGCGACCCAAGCGACCGAAGCGACCCACGCCCCGGCTCCGGCCCGGGCGCCCGGGTCGCTTCGACGCGTTTTCGCCACTCCCCGGCCCTCCGCCTTCAGTCGCTGTCTCGGCCGGATCAAGACCCGCTCAAGGCCGGCCGCCCGCCGCAGCGACTGGAGGACAGCGACCGGCAGCCCCTTCCGTCGCTCCGGTCGCTGCGACGAAACCCCAGCTCAGAGCGGTGATCCACACAGAACAGCGACCGAAGCGACTCAGAGTCCGGGTATATGAAACGTAACGCGCGTGCGCGCGTGTGCGCGTTGGCGTCATATATAGAGTCGCTGAGTCGCTTCAGTCGCTGTTCGGTCGCCTCCAGAGCCCTGAGCTGCCACTTTCCCCGGAGCGGGGAACAGCGACCGAAAGACCGTGGGTCGCTGCCCCGAACGTTGGGTAGCTGTCCGGCCACGGCGGGCCCGCTCTGACCTTCGGTCATCGACTCGCTGTTCGGGTTTGGCCACGACTGCCCCACCAGACGCCCGACTTCGCTAAAATTCGTGTCTGTCGTTGGGTCGCTTTGGTCGCTGATGGGGGAACTAGATGCCTGCTGGGCTGCGCTCTTCACGCAGCGCCTCACGGCAGTCCGACTCCGCGCATCCGGTCGCCGCCCCCCTGGCCACCGCCCGCTGGTGCGCGAGCCGCGGCTGGCCCGTCTTCCCGCTCGCCGCCGGCCGCAAGGTTCCGGCCGCCAACTGCGCCTCCTGCCGCAGACCCGGGCACACCCACCGGGACTGCCGCTGCCTGGCCGAGGGCCGCTGGTGCCACGGCTTCCACGCCGCCCCACCAGCGGTCGATCCTGGCGGTGTCGACCGCTGGTGGGGCGGCGTGGAGGCCGTGGCACCAGCGGCCCTCGGCCAGGC
>NZ_PVLV01000288.1 GCF_002982015.1 Streptomyces solincola | reverse complement strand
CCTGACTTCCCCATGCCATTCCCCCTCCCCCGCCGGCGTCCGCCGCGCAGCCTCGCCGGGCAGCTCTTCGCCATGCAGGTGGTGCTGGTCGCCGCCGTCGTGGCGGGCTGCGCGGTCTTCGCGTACCTCACCGACCGCGGCCAGGCCGAGGAGACCGCGCGCCGCCAGACGACGGCGACCGCGACCGCGGTGGCGCGCTCGCCGGCCGTGGTGGCGGCGATCCGCTCCGGCGACCCGACGCCCGTGCTCCAGCGGTACGCGGTGTCGCTGACCGGCCGGGAGGGCGTCACCTTCGTGACGATCATGGCCCCGGACGGCACCCGCTGGACGCACCCGGACCCGGCGCAGATCGGCCGCCCCTACCTCGGCCACACCGAGGAGGCGCGGCGGGGGCGGACGTACTCGGAGACCTACCGCGGCACCCTCGGACCCTCGGTGCGCACGGTCGTGCCGGTGTACGACGGGCCGGGCGTGGTGGGGCTGGTCAGCGCGGGCATCACCATCGAGCGGATCAGCGCGCAAGTACGCGGCCAGGTGACGGCCCTGCTCGGCATGGCGGGCGTGGCGCTGGCGCTCGGCGGGGCGGGGACGTACGTGATCAACGCGCGGCTGCGGCGGCACACCCACGGGATGAACGCGGCCGAACTGAGCCGGCTGCACGACTACCACGAGGCGGCGTTGCACGCGGTGCGCGAGGGACTGGTGATGCTGGACGGGCAGCGGCGGATCGCCCTGGTCAACGACGGGGCGCGGGCGCTGCTGGGGCTGACCGGCCGGGACGTGGTGGGGGCCCGGGTGGACGAGCTGGGGCTGCCGGCCTCGCTCACCGGGGCGCTGCTCAGCGGCGGCCCGCGGATGGACGAGCTGCACCTGACCGAGACGCGGGTGCTGGTGGTGTCCACCCGCCCGGTGGTCGGCGGGGAGCGCCGGGGCACGGTGGTGACCCTGCGGGACCGCACCGAGCTTCAGGCGCTCTCCGGGGAGCTGGACTCCGAGCGCGCCTTCACCCAGGCGCTGCGCTCGCAGGCGCACGAGGCGGCGAACCGGCTGCACACCGTCGTCTCGCTGATCGAGCTGGGCCGGGTGGCGGAGGCGGTGGACTTCGCGACGGCGGAGCTGGAGCTGGCGCAGGCGCTCACCGACCGGGTGGTGGACGCGGTGGCCGAGCCGGTGCTGGCCGCGCTGCTGCTGGGCAAGGCGGCGGAGGCGAGCGAGCGGGGCGTGGAGTTCGTGCTGACCGAGGACAGCCTGATCGACGACGGGGTGCTGCCGTCCACCCTGCCGCCCCGGGACCTGGTCACCATCCTCGGCAACCTGGTCGACAACGCCCTGGAGGCGGCCGGGCGGGGCGGGGGCGGCGGCCGGGTGACGGTGACCGCCCGCACCGGCGCCCGGGAGCTGCTGCTCGCCGTCGCGGACAGCGGCCCGGGCATCGGGCCCGGCGACCGGGACGCGGTCTTCGAACGCGGCTGGTCCACCCGCGGCCCGGGCCGCGGCCTGGGCCTGGCGCTGGTCCGGCAGGCGGTGCGCCGTGGCGGCGGCTCCATCGAGGTCGGGCCCGGCACGGGTGCGGGCGAGGGCGCACGCTTCACCGTACGGCTGCCGCTGGGCGCCGCCTCCGGGACGGAGGCCCGCGCATGACCGAGGCGCACGCGCGGGCCGGCATCCGGGTGCTGGTGGTGGAGGACGACCCGGTGGCCGCCGACGCGCACGCGCTGTACGCGGGGCGGGTGGCGGGCTTCACCGTGGTGGGCACCGCCCACTCGCGGGCGGCGGCCGCGCGGCTCCTCGAACGCACCCCGGTGGACCTGATCCTGCTGGACCTCTATCTGCCGGACGGCCACGGGCTGGCGCTGCTGCGCTCGCTGCGGGCGGCCGGGCACCACGCGGACGTCATCGCCGTCACCTCGGCGCGAGACCTGTCGGTGGTCCGCGAGGGCGTGTCGCTGGGCGTGGTGCAGTACGTGCTGAAGCCCTTCGCCTTCGCCACTCTGCGCGACCGGCTGACCCGGTACGCGGAGTTCCGGGCGGCCGCGGGCGAGGCGTCCGGGCAGGAGGAGGTGGACCGGGCGCTGGCCGCCCTGCGCGCTCCGCAGCCGGCCGCCCTGCCCAAGGGCCTCAGCGCCCCGACGCTGACCGCGGTCACCGGCGCGCTGCGCGCCGCGGCCGCCGGGATGACCGCCGCCGAGGCCGGCGCGGCCGTCGGCATCTCCCGCATCACCGCCCGCCGCTACCTGGAGCACCTGGTCGCGGCCGGGCGCGCCGACCGCAGTCCGCGCTACGGCCAGGTGGGCCGCCCGGAGTTGGAGTACCGCTGGGTGCGGGGCGCGGCCGGGCGGGCGGGCAGGTAGGCGGGGTCGCGAGCCGGTTGATTACCGACAGGTAGGGTCAGGTCGGGACCTTCTGGACGTTCCTACGACTTCTCACCTTGGGCGAACGCACCGTAGCCACCCGTGACCAGCCGCTTCTACCGTGTGCGCGTGCACCCCTCCCCACCCTCACCACCGTTCAACGCCTTCGCCGCGCGCAGACTCCGCGAGGCCCTGGGCATGGCTCCCGCCCACGTCGCCTACGGCCTGCGGGCCCAGTACGGTCTCGGCGTCGCACCGGAGACCGTGCTCGCCTGGGAACGCGGCCAGGCGTCCCCCGACGCGCGGGAGCTGAGCGCCCTGGCCGGGGTGCTGTGGTGCTCGCCGGCCGAGCTGCTGGCCGCCGCGACCACCCTGCGGGAGCACCGCATCGCGCGGGGCGTCGCCCCCGAGGACCTGGCGCGCAGGCTGAGCATGGACCTCAAGGCGTACCTGCGCATGGAGGAGAGCAACCGCTGGCGCGGCAACGAACGCCAGACGGCGATGCTCTCCGAGATCCTGGCACTGGGGCCGCGCGACCTGGTGGAGGCCACCGGCCGCGACGAGGAGCTGTCGGACCTGCTGCGCAGCGCCGCGACGACCCGCTGGCAGGCGTACGTCAAGCCGGTGGCCAAGCTGCTGCCGATCCCCCGCCGCAGGCTGGAGGTCGTGTTGCAGCGGCTGCACGCGGACTACCACGCGCGGATGGTGGCGACCAGCAGTTGGGGCTCGGAGGTGACCGGGGGCAGCAGCGGGGAGGCCGGGCGCGAGTACCTGGCCCGGGTGGTGGACCACTTCTGGGAGCTGGCCCGCGTCTGAAGCCGGGGGCCGGGCCCGTCGGAGGCGCCGGTCGCCGGCGGGGTGGTGGGCGGCGCGTCCGGGCGGCCGTGGGCGTCGCCGCGCAGATAGAGCACCACCGTGCTGGCGGCGAGCAGCAGCGCCACCACCGCCAGCACCGGTATCAGGGCGCTCCAGCGGGCGTCCGCGTCCGCCGGGGCCGGTCCGCCGCCCGAGGGTCCGCACGGCGGTCCCCCGCCGGCCGGTGGCGGCAGGTCGGCCGGCGTCCAGGAGAGGCTCCAGCCGCCCGGCGGCTCCTGCGGGAGGTCCTCCGGGAGGTCCTCAGGGCCGGGCGGTGCGCCGTCCAGGGGCCCGGGGGAACGGGGTGCGGGCTCGTCCGCGCGTCCACCCGCCATCCCCGACCACCCCTCACCGCCGCTGCGACCGGCCTCCCGTCCCGGTCAGGGTGCGGGCGGTCCCGGGCCCGGCTCAAGAGGGGAACCCGCCGATTCGGCCACCGGAACGGGCCGCTCACCGCCCTGCGGACACGGCCCGTCGGCCGAGGCGGTCTCAGAAGACGGACTCGGCCTCGTACATCCGGTCCTCGGGGACCGTCTTGAGCCGGGTGACCGCGTGCGCGAGCGGGGCCATCACGACGTCGGTGCCGCGCAGCGCCGTCATCCCCCCGAAATCGCCCCGGTGCGCCGCCTCGACCGCGTGCCAGCCGAACCGGGTGGCGAGGACCCGGTCGTACGCGGTGGGGGTGCCGCCGCGCTGGACGTGGCCGAGGATCACCGGCCGGGCCTCCTTGCCCAGGCGCAGCTCCAGCTCCTTGGCCAGCCGGTTGCCGATGCCCAGGAAGCGCTCGTGGCCGTACTGGTCGATGGCGCCCTTCTCGTACTCCATGGAGCCCTCCGCCGGGTGCGCGCCCTCGGCGACGCAGACGACGGCGAACTTCTTGCCGCGCGCGAAGCGCTCCTCCACCATCTTGACCAGGTCGTCCACCTGGAAGGGCCGTTCCGGCAGGCAGATGCCGTGCGCGCCGCCCGCCATGCCGGACTCCAGGGCGATCCAGCCGGCGTGCCGCCCCATCACCTCCACGACCATGACCCGCTGGTGGGACTCGGCGGTGGTCTTCAGACGGTCTATGGCCTCGGTGGCCACCGTCACCGCCGTGTCGAAGCCGAAGGTGCGGTCGGTGGCGGAGATGTCGTTGTCGATGGTCTTGGGGACCCCGACGACCGGCATCCCGGCCTCCGAGAGCATCCGGGCGGCGGTCAGGGTGCCCTCCCCGCCGATGGGGATCAGCACGTCGATGCCGTAGCGCTTCTGGAGCTCGCCGCAGTTCTCGGCGGCCTCGCGCAGCCGGGCCCGCTCCAGCCGGGCGGAGCCGAGGATGGTGCCGCCGCGGACCAGGATGCCGCTGACCGCGTTGAGGTCCAGCGGCCGGTAGTGGCCGTCCAGCAGGCCCTTGAAGCCGTCCTCGAAGCCGATGACCTCGTCGCCGTGGCCGGTCAGCGCGCGGTGCACCACCGACCGGATCACCGCGTTCAGGCCGGGGCAGTCGCCGCCCGCCGTGAGGACTCCGATGCGCATCGTGCGTCTCTCCCGCTCGATAGGGGTCGGTGGAAAACGGTGGGGATACGGGTGTGGGCCCTTCCGAATTGTCCCACGGTCGGCTGCCCGCCGGGCCCGCCGGTCGGCCGTGTCCGCCCCGTGGGCGGCGGCCCCGCCCCGGTCCGCCTGGCGGGCGTGCTACCCAGTCGCGAGGGTACTGTCAAGGGGGTGTTTGCAGCCGCATCGAGAAACGCGACGAACGCGACGGGAGAGCTTGCGTGGCGCGCAGCGTGTACGTGACCGGGATCGACCGGGGGGACGGCCGGCAGGTCGTGGAGCTGGGGGTCATGGAGCTCCTGACCCGCCAGGTGGACCGGGTGGGGGTGTTCCGTCCGCTGGTGCACGACGGACCGGACCGGATGTTCGACCTGCTGCGGGCGCGCTACCGGCTCTCCCAGGACCCGGCCACCGTCCACGGCATGGACTACCACGAGGCGTCCGCGCTCCAGGCCGAGCGGGGCGTCGACGAGTTGGTGTCCACGCTGGTGGAGCGGTTCCACCGGGTGGCCCGGGAGCACGAGGTGGTGCTGGTCCTCGGCACCGACTTCGCCGCCACGCAGCTGCCCGAGGAACTGGCGCTGAACGCGCGGCTGGCCAACGAGTTCGGCGCGACGGTGATCGCGGTGGTCGGCGGCAAGGGGCAGAGCGCCGCGTCGGTGCGGGCCGAGACCCGCAACGCGTACGCGGCCTACGACAGTCTGGGTTGCGACGTGATCGCCATGGTCGCCAACCGGGTGGCCGCGATCGACCGGGCGGAGATCGCCGAGCGGCTGTCCGGGCGGCTGCCGGCGCCCTGCTACGTCCTGCCGGACGAGCCCGCGCTGTCCGCGCCGACCGTCTCCCAGATCGCCCACCACCTGGGCGCGGAGGTGGTCCTCGGCGACGGCTCCGGGCTGGCCCGGGACGCGCTCGACTTCGTCTTCGGCGGCGCGATGCTGCCGAACTTCCTCAACGCGCTGACCCCCGGCTGCCTGGTGGTGACCCCCGGCGACCGGGCCGACCTGGTGGTGGGCGCGCTGGCCGCGCACTCGGCCGGCACGCCGCCCATCGCGGGGGTGCTGCTCACCCTGGACGAGCGGCCGTCCACCGAGGTGCTGACGCTGGCCGCCCGGCTGGCGCCCGGCACCCCGGTCCTCTCGGTCAGCGGCAACAGCTTCCCCACCGCGGCCGAGCTGTTCACCCTGGAGGGCAAGCTCAACGCGGCCACCCCGCGCAAGGCGGAGACCGCGCTCGGGCTGTTCGAACGCCATGTGGACACCGCGGCGCTGCTGAAGCGCTTCTCGGTGGCCAGCAGCGGCCGCGTCACGCCGATGATGTTCGAGCACGCGCTCCTCGAGCAGGCCCGGGCCGACCGCCGCCGGGTGGTGCTGCCCGAGGGCGCCGAGGAGCGGGTGCTGCGCGCGGCCGACGTGCTGGTACGCCGCGGGGTGTGCGACCTGACGCTGCTGGGGAACGTGGACGCGGTCCGCAGGAAGGCCGCCGACCTCGGCGTCGACCTGGGCGGCAGCCGGATCGTCGACCCGGCGACCTCCGAGCTGCGCCAGCGGTTCGCCGAGCGGTACGCGCAGCTGCGCGCCCACCGGGGGGTGTCGGTGGAGCTGGCGTACGACGTGGTCGCGGACGTCAACTACTTCGGCACCCTGATGGTGCAGGAGGGCCTGGCCGACGGGATGGTGTCCGGCTCGGTGCACTCCACGGCGGCGACCATCCGCCCGGCCTTCGAGATCATCAAGACCAAGCCTGGGGGCGCCTCCCAGGGCGAAGCCCGAGGGGGAGCCTCGATCGTCTCCTCGGTCTTCTTCATGTGCCTGGCCGACAAGGTGCTGGTGTACGGCGACTGCGCGGTCAACCCGGACCCGGACGCCGCCCAGCTCGCGGACATCGCGGTGCAGTCGGCGTCCACCGCGGCCCGGTTCGGCGTGGAGCCGCGGATCGCGATGCTGTCCTACTCCACCGGCACCTCCGGCTCCGGGGCGGACGTGGACAAGGTCCGCGAGGCGACCGAGCGGGTCCGCGCCTCCCATCCGGAGCTGCGGATCGAGGGCCCGATCCAGTACGACGCGGCGGTGGAGCCTTCGGTGGCGGCGACCAAGCTTCCGGGCTCGGAGGTGGCGGGCCGGGCGACGGTGCTGATCTTCCCGGACCTCAACACCGGCAACAACACCTACAAGGCCGTGCAGCGCTCGGCCGGCGCGGTCGCGGTGGGCCCGGTGCTCCAGGGCCTGCGCAAGCCGGTCAACGACCTTTCGCGCGGCGCGCTGGTCAGCGACATCGTCAACACGGTCGCGATCACCGCGATCCAGTCCCAGGGCGGTGCGGACTCGTGAGCACCCCCGCCGCCGCTTCCGCCCCCTCCGAAGAGAGCCGCCCCGCCGTGAGCCCCACCGCCTCTCCCTCCGCCACCCGCGTCCTCGTCCTCAACTCCGGCTCCTCCTCCCTCAAGTACCAGTTGCTGGACATGGGCGACGGCACCCGGCTGGCCGCCGGGCTGGTGGAGCGGATCGGCGAGGAGTCGTCCCGGGTGGTGCACACCCCGCTCGGCCCGGACGCCGGGGAGAAGCGGGAGCGGACGGCGGAGGTCGCCGACCACGACGCGGCGCTGAAGGCGGTCGCCGAGGAGCTGTCGAAGGACGGCGTCGGCCTGGACTCCCCCGAGCTGGCGGCCGTCGGCCACCGGGTGGTGCACGGCGGGCTGCGCTTCTCCGAGCCGACGGTCGTCACCGACGAGGTGCTGGCCGAGATCGAGCGGCTGGTGCCGGTGGCGCCGCTGCACAACCCGGCCAACATCACCGGCATCCGCACGGCGACGGCGCTGCGCCCGGACCTGCCGCAGGTGGCGGTGTTCGACACCGCGTTCCACACCACGATGCCGGAGTACGCGGCGCGGTACGCGATCGACACCGAGACCGCGGACGCGCACCGGGTGCGCCGCTACGGCTTCCACGGCACCTCGCACGCGTACGTCTCGGCCCGGACGGCGAAGCTGCTGAACCGCGACCCGTCCGAGGTCAACGTGATCGTGCTGCACCTGGGCAACGGGGCGTCCGCCTCGGCGGTGGCCGGCGGCAGGTGCGTGGACACCTCGATGGGGCTGACCCCGCTGGAGGGGCTGGTGATGGGCACCCGCTCCGGTGACGTGGACCCGGCGGTCGTCTTCCACCTGAGCCGCAACGCCGGAATGTCGAACGACGACGTCGACGCCCTGCTCAACAAGAAGAGCGGCCTCGTCGGCCTGTGCGGCGACAACGACATGCGGGAGATCCGCCGGCGGATCGACGCGGGCGACGAGCGGGCCCGGCTCGCCTTCGACGTCTACGTCCACCGGCTGAAGAAGTACATCGGCGCGTATTACGCGGTACTCGGGCGGGTGGACGCGGTGGTGTTCACCGCCGGCGTCGGCGAGAACGCGGCGGAGGTGCGCGCGGCGGCGGTGGCGGGCCTGGAGGAACTGGGGCTGGCCGTGGACGCCGGGCTGAACGCGGTGCGCTCGGGCGAGGCGCGGCTGATCTCGCCGGAGTACGCGCGGGTGGCGGTGGCGGTGGTGCCCACCGACGAGGAGCTGGAGATCGCCCGCCAGACCTACGCACTGGTCCGCGGCGACCGCGGCGCGGACGCTGGGGAATGAGTTATCCGCGCGGCGGACAGCAGACCGGATGCGTGGGGAGTCGAGCACGAGTGAGCGACCTCACGCCCATTTGTACATTCCGCTAGACGGAATATTCCGCAGTGAAACAAACCGATAGGATCCGCCTTATGCGCCGTTCCAAAATCGTCTGCACACTGGGCCCCGCCGTCGACTCGTACGAGCAGTTGAAAGCGCTCATCGAGGCCGGTATGAACGTGGCCCGCTTCAACATGAGCCACGGATCCCACGGTGAGCACGAGGAGCGGTACCACCGCGTCCGCCAGGCCGCCGAGGACACCGGCCGCGCCGTCGGCGTGCTGGTGGACCTCCAGGGACCGAAGATCCGCCTCGAGACCTTCGCCGAGGGACCGGTCGAGCTGGTGCGCGGTGACGAGTTCACCATCACCACCGAGGACGTGCCCGGGGACAAGTCGATCTGCGGCACCACGTACAAGGGTCTGCCGGGGGACGTCTCCAAGGGCGACCAGGTCCTGATCAACGACGGCAACGTCGAGCTGCGGGTGGTCGAGGTCGAGGGCCCGCGGGTGAAGACGATCGTCGTGGAGGGCGGCGTCGTCTCCGACCACAAGGGCATCAACCTGCCCGGCGCGGCGGTCAACGTCCCGGCGCTGTCCGAGAAGGACGTCGAGGACCTGCGCTTCGCCCTGCGCCTCGGCTGCGACCTGGTCGCGCTCTCCTTCGTCCGGGACGCCGGCGACGTCAAGGACGTGCACAAGGTGATGGACGAGGTGGGCCGCCGGGTCCCGGTCATCGCCAAGGTGGAGAAGCCGCAGGCCGTGGACAACATGGCCGACGTGGTCATGGCCTTCGACGGCGTGATGGTGGCCCGCGGCGACCTGGCGGTGGAGTACCCGCTGGAGAAGGTCCCGATGGTGCAGAAGCGGCTGATCGAGCTGTGCCGCCGCAACGCCAAGCCGGTGATCGTGGCGACCCAGATGATGGAGTCGATGATCACCAACTCGCGGCCGACCCGCGCCGAGGCGTCCGACGTCGCCAACGCGATCCTGGACGGCGCGGACGCGGTCATGCTCTCCGCCGAGTCCTCGGTGGGGGCCTACCCCATCGAGACCGTCAAGACCATGTCCAAGATCGTCGCCGCCGCGGAGGAGGAGCTGCTGGCCAAGGGCCTCCAGCCGCTGGTCCCCGGCAAGAAGCCGCGCACCCAGGGCGGTTCGGTCGCCCGCGCCGCCGCCGAGATCGCCGACTTCCTGGACGGCAAGGCGCTGATCGCCTTCACCAAGTCCGGCGACACCGCCCGCCGCCTCTCCCGCTACCGCGCGGGCCAGCCCATCCTCGCCTTCACCACCGAGGAGGCCACCCGCAACCAGCTCGCCCTGAGCTGGGGCGTGGAGTCCTTCGTCGTCCCCCACGTGGACAACACCGACGCCATGGTCGACCTCGTCGACGCCGAGCTGCTGAAGCTCCAGCGCTACAACCAGGGCGACACCATGGTCATCACCGCCGGCTCGCCCCCCGGCGTCCCCGGCACCACCAACATGGTCCGCGTCCACCGCCTCGGCGGCGAGAAGGAAGCCGCCGGCACGGCCTGACGGCCGCGGCACGCCACAGACCCGCGCCCCGGCCCGTACCTCTCAGGTACGGGCCGGGGCGCGGGTCTCGTCCACGGCGTGACGCCGGTCGCTCACTCCTCGATGTAGTTCCCGAGGCCGGGGACCTTCAGGGTGCCGCCGAACTGGCCGGCCTGGATGACCTGGACGTCGGTGAAGAAGGCGAACGGGACGTTCAGCGGGGGCGGGGTCTCCGGGCTGAAGGTGATCGGGATGAGGCCGAAGAGCTTGCCCTTCAGTTCCTCGGTGTACATCGTCACCGTGCCGCCGCGGATGGTCGACGTCGAGCCGGGGCGGGACGTCACATGACCGGTGCGGCCCTCGGAGTGCACGGTGCGCTGGTGCAGGTCCTTGATGTCCACCGACTCCGAGGTGAACTTGAGGACCTTCTTGATCTTGCCGCTGCCGGTCTGCACCTCGACGATGCCGTGGTAGTCCAGCCCGGACAGGGTGAGCCGGGAGCTCTCCAGCCGCCAGGGCTCGTCGGCCAGCAGCGGGATGCCCGGTTCGGCCTTCGCCGCGGCCAGCGCCTCGGGGTCGGCGGTGGGGCACGGGAAGTGCGGCTTGGCGCCCTCGGGGATGTCCTCGTCCTCGGTCGGGTCGGTCCCCTTGGCCTTCTCCGGCAGCTCCTCGACCTCGGCGCCGGCCTTCTCCGCGGCGTCCTTGATCGCCTGCTCGGTGCGGTCGCCGGGCGTGTCCTGCCCGTCCCGGGACTCGTCCGGAGACTCGTCCGCGGACCCGTCTTCGGAGGGCTTGTCCCGGGACTCGTCCTCGGCGGGCTTGTCACCGGACGGCTTGTCGCGGGCCTCCGGCTCGGCGGAGGGCTTCTCCGAGGACTCGGGGGCCTTGCTCGACGGGGTCGCCGTCGGCTCGTCGGCCTCCTGGTCCTTCTCCTTCTCCCTGCCCTTGCCGGTGATGCCGCCGAACAGGTCGTCGATGGCGTTGCCCACGCCCAGCGGGTCCAGCGGGTGGCGGGACTCCGACTCGGAGGGCTCCGGCTCGGACGGCTCGGAGGACCGGGTGGGCTCGGACTTCGAGGACTTGGGAGACTCGCTCGCCGGAGCCGTCTCCTTCCTGCGCGCCTCGTCGTCGCCGGAATCCTTCGCCGAGCCCTTCGCGGACTCGTCCGCGGAGGGGCTGTCGGCGGGGGACGGCTTCGAGTCCTCCTCGGCGGCGCTCTCGCTCGCGGAGGGCGAGGGGGACGCTTCCGGGGACTTCGAGGGCTCCGGGGACTTCGACGCCGAGGGGGACTCGGACACGTCCGGCTCGTCGGAGCGGGTCACGCAGGGCCCCGGGGCGAACGGGATGTCCTTGTCGTCGGCGAGCGCCAGCTTCGGCGTCAGGCCGAAGCCGACGAGTACGGCGGTGGGCATCGCTGCCAGGGCCATGGCCTTTCCGGCCGGCGCCTGAATCTTGCTCAGCAGCGACTTCCTCGGCGCCGCGTGGCGCGGGCCCCGCTTCAGCGGCGGCTGGGATTCCTCACCCCGCACTGTTCCTCCCGCCATTGGCATCGACTGTCGTGGGTGTCGGGTCGTTCGCGTACGCCGGCTTGGTGTTCCGGGCGCGCTCGGCCGGCAGTTCCTCGGCCGGCGTGCCCGGGGCCCAGGAGATCGACAGCGCGCCGCCGATGAGCGAGAACAGGAAGCCGATGGCGAAGCCGCCGAAGTTGGCGATGGGGATCGAGACCAGGGCCAGCAGGATCGCGGCGATACCGGCGAAGATCCGGACGAGGGGCTGGAACCACATGGTCAGGCCGAGGGTCATCAGCAGGATGCCGATGATCAGCGCGCCCGCGCCGGTCGTGGTGGACAGCGCCAGCGTCATCGCACCGAGCTTGAAGCTCGCGTACGGGAAGTAGACGATCGGGATTCCGCCGAGCAGGGTGAACAGACCCGCCCAGAAGGGGCGGTGGCCCCGCCACTCGCGGAAGCGCCTCCGGAAGACGCGGAGGTAGTGCTCGTTCTGGCCCGGTGACTCGGCGCTCATGGAAAGCTCCCTGGTACTGGTGTTGCTGGTGGAGATTAGGGAGACGGGCGGGCTCGGTGCCATGGGCCCCGGCCCGCCCGCGCGTGCACCGGTCAGTAGCACTCGACGCCGGCGCCGGAGCCCTTCAGGAGCTCCATGTTCAGCCCCTGGAGCTTGAAGTTGCCGGCCGTGGTGGCCCACGCCTTCTGCTCGACGCCGGACAGCTTCGCGACCTCGGCCTGCTGGGCGAAGCCGTTCGGCAGGATGCTGCCGTCCTTGACCGCGGGACCCTTGCCGATCTTCGGGTTGTCCGTGTCCTTGGCCGCCATGCCGATGTCGATGTTCGTGAACTCGGCGTCGGCCTTCAGCTCGGTGACGTCCAGGTAGAGGCGCTCGGCGACGACCGGCTTGCCCTTGCCCTCGCCCGCCTTGAGCTTCAGCGTGATCTTGCCGACGAACGGCACGTCGGTGACCACGGACTGGCACATGTTGGTGATCTCGGCCCGCTTGAAGGTCGAGATCGCCACCGGACGGGCGACCTTCTCGTCACCTTCCTTGACGTTGGCGTAGCCCATGTCCACGCCGCCGTACTGAGCGAAGCCGGTGCCCTCCAGGTAGCCGGCCTTGACCTTGAACTCCTGGCCGGAGACGGCGAACGACGCCGCCAGTGCCCCCTGCGCCATGCCGATGCCTATCGCGGCCGTGGCGGCCACGCTCGGCACCATCACGACGGCGAACCGCTTCCATCTGGTCCCACCGCGAACCTGGGACTTCATAGGATTCCTCCTTCTCGGACGTACATCTCCGGAAAGGGCGTGGGCCCCGTCCTTCAGATGGGAGAAGTGCTACGTCCTCGGGAAGGAGAGCGCCGTACGGGCAGGCGCGAGGTGCGTCCGAACCACCGGCGATCACCCCCGAGCGACAACCACTGCCGCGCGTCGACGCGGCCCTGGGGTGGACAGGCCCTGCCGGCTGGGCAGGAACCCCCCTGTCCGCGGCCGGACTGCTGGTGCGCCGGCCGGCTCGGTGGGGACCCTCATCCGCCGGCGCGGCTGGTTTGCCGGGCTGGTGCGGAATCGGACCGAGCGTGGCCGATCGTGGTCCATTCACCGCCGGGGCACAAGGGGTTCATTACTGGCTAGTAACGGGGAGATGACCACGCCGCGACACAGGGGCGCCACCTGGGCACACAGGGTGTTACCGGCTGGTTCGGCGAAGCCGGATATGGAGGGAGAAAGCCAGACATAAGGAGGGCGTCGACTTACTGGAAGTAACAGCGGCCGCGTTTACCAAGTTTTGGTAAAGCGCGGCCGCACTTTGTCACTGTGTCGCCAAAACGCCCAGCGGACCGGCTCCGGTCAGACGCCGGACGCGCACCCGCGGAAGAGGTTCCGGCCGGGGATCAGAACAGCACCCGGGCGAGGGCGCCGCGGGCCTTGACGACCCGCGGGTCATCGGAGCCGATCACCTCGAAGAGGCCCAGCAGGTGGAGCCGGGCGGCGTCCCGGTCCGCGCCCGCGGTGCGGCGCACCGTCTCCACCAGGCGGCCGAAGGCGTCCTCGACGTGCCCGCCGACCAGGTCCAGGTCGGCGGCGTCGATCTGGGCGCGCACATCGGCCGGGGCGTCGGCGGCGGCCTTGCGCACCACCTGCGGGTCCAGCTTGCCGACCCGGCCGAGCAGCTCGGCCTGCGCCAGGCCCAGCTTGGCCTCCGGGTTCTCCGGGTCGTCGACCAGCACATTGCGGTACGCCTGGACGGCGCCGGCGAAGTCGCCCGCGTCCAGCGCCTGCACGGCCGCCTCCAGCAGGGCGTCGTAGGGCCCCACCGGGACCGCCGCCGCCTCGGGGGCCGCGCCGGGGGCCGCGTCCGCGTCCACCGCGATGCCGGTGAGCCCGAAGCGCTCCTCGGCCACCTGCACCAACTGGTCGAGGGTCTGCCGGATCTGGGCCTCCGGCGCCGCGCCCTGGAAGAGCGGCAGCGCCTGCCCGGCGACCACCGCGAAGACCGCGGGGATGCCCTGGACGCCGAACTGCTGCATCAGCATCTGGTTGGCGTCGACATCGATCTTGGCCAGCACGAACCGGCCGGCGTACTCGGCGGCGAGCCGCTCCAGCACCGGGCTGAGCTGCTTGCACGGCTGGCACCACTCGGCCCAGAAGTCGATGACGACGGGCACCTCGGTGGAGCGCTGGAGGACGTCGCTCTCGAAGCCGGCCTCGTCGACGTCGATCACCAGGGCGGAGGGCGGCACCGCCGGCGTACCGCCCTGCCGGGCGGACTCGGCGCGGGCCTGCTCGGCCTTGGCCTTGGCCTCTCCGGCCGCCTTCACCGCGGCGAGGTCGACGACACCGCTCATGGACATGTTCCTAGGCTGCATGGGTACATCCTCCCCCCTCCGCGCGCGTAACCGGTAAGCCAACGCACTCGCGGGAGCGCCCGGACGGATCCGGGCCCTCGCCGCCGTCTTCTCCGTGACCCGGAGTCCCCACCCCGGGTCGTGCACCGGGGTCCCCACCCCGGACTTTCGTGGTTGTCGCGCAGGTCCCGCACGTGGTCTCGTACAGCCTTTCGCTACGGGTCGTAGCGTAACTGCCGCGGTGGCGGCACGGGAAGCGGGATCCCGTGAACTGGCTCACAGCTACGCCCCGGTAACACCGGACGTACTGACCGGTATGGTCGGGCGTCATGTGCAGCACCCTCCCCCGCGGCGCCCGGACCCCCCGTACCGGCGGCCGCCCCCGCAGCGCGCGGGCCGACGCGGCCATCCTGGAGGCGACCCGGGCGGCGCTGGTCGAGCTGGGCTGGTCCAAGCTGACGATGGGCGACGTGGCCACCCGCGCCGGGGTCGCCAAGACCACCCTGTACCGGCGCTGGGCCGGCAAGAACGAGCTGGTGGTGGACGCGGTCGCGGTGCTCTTCGACGAGCTGGAGCTGCCCGACCGGGGCAGCCTGGCGGACGACATCGAGGGCGTGGTGCGGCAGTTCGCCGCGCTGCTGGAGCGGCCGGAGACGAAGACGGCCCTGATGGCGGTGATCGCCGAGTCCACCCGGGACGAGCCGCTGCGCGAGCGCATCCGGGAGTCGATCGTGGCCCGGCAGAAGCGGCTGGTGCTGGAGGGCCGGCGGCGGGCGCAGGCGCGCGGGGAGCTGCCGGCGAGCGCCGGTCCGGCCACCGGCACCGACGACCTGATCTTCGACGTGATCGCCGGGGCGGTGGTGCACCGCGCCCTGGTGAGCGCCGAGCCGGTGGACGCGCAGTGGGTCCGGCGGCTGACCGCGCTGCTGCTGGGCGGCCTGGCGGCGGCCGCGGCGGACGCCCTGTAGCCGACGCCGTGCAGCGGACGGTGGCGGGCCCGGCGCCCCAGGGCGCCGGGCCGGGCAGTACGAGGTCAGACCTGGTAGCGGTGCGGGGCGAAGAGGTGGAGGTGCTCGGCGACCCATTCGCTGGTGTGCTTCAGGCCCTCCTCCAGCGGGACTTCGGGCCGCCAGCCCGCCCACGCGCGGGCCCGGCGGTTGTCCGACAGGAGCCGTTCGACCTCGCTGCCGGAGGGGCGCAGCCGGTCCCGGTCGGTCACGATCTCCACGCCGTCCCGGCCGGAGGCGGCGATCAGCCGGCGGGCCAGGTCGCCGATGGAGATCTCCTGGCCGCTGCCGAGGTTGACCACCTCGCCCAGCGCCCGGTCGCAGCCGGCCAGGGCGAGGAAGCCGCGGGCGGTGTCGGCGGCGTAGGTGAAGTCCCGGGTGGGAGCGAGGGAACCCAGGCGCAGTTCCCGTACGCCGGAGTGGAGTTGGGCGAGGATCGCGGGGATGACCGCGCGGGCGGACTGGCGGGGGCCGTAGGTGTTGAACGGGCGGACGACGGTCACCGGGAGCTCGAAGGCGTGCCAGTGGGACAGCGCCATCATGTCCGCGCCGATCTTGGAGGCGGAGTACGGGGACTGCGGCTGGAGCGGGTGGTCCTCGGCGATGGGGGCGGTGCGGGCGGTGCCGTAGACCTCGCTGGTGGAGGTGTGCACCAGCCGCCGCACGCCGTGCCGGCGGCACGCCTCGGCGACGTTCTCGGTGCCGGTGACGTTGGTCTGGACGTACGCGCCGGGCGAGTCGTAGCTGTACGGGATGCCGATCAGCGCGGCCAGGTGGAAGACGGTGTCGCAGCCGGCGACCGCGTCCATCACCCGGCCGGCGTCGCGCACGTCGCCGGCGATCAGTTCGACGTCGCCGAGCAGATGGGCCAGGTTGCCCTTCTCCCCGTACGGTTTGTAGTGGGCGAACGCCCGTACCCGCGCCCCTCGTTCGAGGAGCTGGTCGACCAGGGTGGAGCCGATGAAGCCCTCCGCGCCGGTGACCAGCACGGTGCGGCCGGTCCAGTCCAGACCGGAGAGGTGGGACGTCAGTGCCATGAGAACTCCTTGAGCAGCGGTACGGAGGGTGCGGCGAGCCGGATGACGTGCTCGGCGAGCAGGTCGGCGGCGTGGGCGTGCGGGCCGGGTTCGGCGGCGCCGCTCATCGCGGCGAGCCGGGCCGGGTCGGCGAGCAGCGGCTCGACCAGGGCGGCGAGCCGGCCGGCGGTGGTCTCGTGGTCGGGCAGCAGCACTCCCGCGCCGGCGTCGGTGAGCACCCGGGCGTTGTGCGTCTGGTGGTCGCCGGGGGCGTGCGGGTACGGGACGAGGACGGCCGGTACGCCGGTGCTGGCGAGCTCGGCGACGGTGGCCGAGCCGGCCCGGCAGACCACCAGGTCGGCGGCGGCGTAGACGAGGTCCATCCGGTCCAGATAGGGCACCGCGCGGGCGGTGGGGTGGCCGTGGAGGGCGGCGCGGGCGGCGGGCAGCGCGGCCGGGCCGGTCTTCACCAGCAGGTGCAGGCCGCCCCGGTCGCGCCAGCGGTCGGCCAGGCCCAGGGCGGCCTCGGTGAGCCGGGCCGCGCCGAGGCTGCCGCCGTTGACCACGACCAGCTTCGCGCCCCCGGGCACCCCGAGGGCGGCACGGGCGGCCGGGCGCAGCGCGGCGCGGTCGAGGCCGGCCAGCGCGGCGGCGATCGGCATGCCGGTGGTGATCGCGCCGGGCAGGTGGCCGGTGTCGAAGGCGACCGCGATGTGCGGGGTGAGCCGGGCGGCGAACCGGTTGGCCCGGCCGGGCACGGCGTTGGACTCGTGGATCAGGCTGGGCAGTCCGGCCATCCGGGCTCCGACGATCACCGGGGCGCTCGGGTAGCCGCCCATGCCGACGGCGATCTGCGCCCGCTGGTCGCGCAGCACGGCGCGGGCCTGCGCGCCGGACTTCAGCAGGGCGGCGGGCAGCAGGTAGCGGCGCGCGCCGAGGGCGGGGTCGAAGGGGATCATGTCGACGGTGTGCAGTCGGTAGCCGGCGGCGGGTATCAGCTCGCTCTCCAGTCCGCGGGTGGTGCCGACGAAGGAGACGGCGGCGTCCGGCGCGGCGCGGCGCAGGGCGTCGGCGAGGGCGAGCCCGGGATAGATGTGGCCGCCGGTGCCGCCGGCACCGATGACCACGGACAGTGGTGTGCGCATGGCACGGAACGGTGCCGAGGCGTCCTAAGAGGGTTTTAAGAGCACGTTTTGGCAGGCTGGGGCCCATGAGTACGAGCGCGGGCAGGGTGCTGGTCGTCGACGACGAGCCGGAGGTGCGGGCGGCCGTCGAGGACGGGCTGACCGTGGAGGGGTACGAGGTGCTCGGCGCGGCCGACGGGCTGGCGGCGCTGTCGGCGGTGGCGGCCTGGCAGCCGGACGCGATCGTGCTGGACGTGCTGATGCCGGTGCTGGACGGTCTGGCGGTGTGCCGGCGGCTGCGGGCGCTGGGCGACCGTACGCCGGTGATCGTGCTGACCGCGCTGGACGCGGTGAGCGAGCGGGTGGACGGGCTGGACGCGGGAGCGGACGACTATCTGGTGAAGCCGTTCGCGCTGGACGAGCTGGCGGCCCGGCTGCGGGCGCTGCTGCGGCGGACCGCGGTGGCGGGGGCGGAGGG
>NZ_PVLV01000287.1 GCF_002982015.1 Streptomyces solincola | reverse complement strand
CAACTGCTTTTCGGCCATGCTCGCGGGGAGAGATCGCCGGTCCCTGCCGCCGGGACCGGCGATCTCTCCCCGCGAGCATGGCCGAAAAGCAGTTGCAAGCGCCCGTTAGACTGGCCCGTATGGCCATTCTCCTCGCGCATTAGAGCGGCAGGCGTCGAAGCCCTAAGCCCCGCCCCGCCGTCCTTCCGCCCCACCGCTGCCCTGGAGTCTGTCCGTGATCACCGCTTCCGGTATCGAGCTGCGCGCCGGCGCCCGCGTCCTCATCGAGTCCGCCTCCTTCCGCGTGGCCAAGGGCGACCGCATCGGCCTGGTCGGCCGCAACGGGGCGGGCAAGACCACCCTCACCAAGTGCCTGGCCGGCGAGGGCCAGCCCGCCGGCGGCGTCATCACCCGCTCCGGCGAGGTCGGCTACCTCCCGCAGGACCCGCGCACCGGCGACCTCGACGTGCTCGCCCGTGACCGCGTCCTGTCCGCCCGCGGCCTGGACGTGCTGCTGAAGAAGATGCGCGCCAACGAGGACCGCATCGCCACCGGCACGGGCGCCACCCGCGACAAGGCGCTGCGCCAGTACGAGCGCCAGGAGACCGAGTTCCTCACCAAGGGCGGGTACGCCGCCGAGGCCGAGGCCGCCACCATCGCCGCCGCCCTCGGGCTGCCCGACCGGGTGCTCGGCCAGCCGCTGCACACCCTCTCCGGCGGTCAGCGCCGCCGCGTCGAGCTGGCCCGCATCCTCTTCTCGGACGCCGACACCCTGCTCCTGGACGAGCCGACCAACCACCTCGACGCCGACTCCATCGTCTGGCTGCGCGACTACCTCAAGACCTACCGCGGCGGCTTCATCGTCATCTCCCACGACGTCGACCTGGTCGAGACGGTCGTCAACAAGGTCTTCTACCTGGACGCCAACCGCTCCCAGATCGACGTCTACAACATGGGCTGGAAGCTCTACCAGCAGCAGCGCGAGGCCGACGAGAAGCGCCGCAAGCGCGAGCGCGCCAACGCCGAGAAGAAGGCCGCGGCCCTCAACTCCCAGGCCGACAAGATGCGCGCCAAGGCCACCAAGACCGTCGCCGCGCAGAACATGGCCCGCCGCGCCGAGAAGCTGCTGTCCGGCCTGGAGGAGGTCCGTCAGTCGGACAAGGTCGCCAAGCTCCGCTTCCCCGAGCCGGCGCCCTGCGGCAAGACCCCGCTGACCGCCGAGGGCCTGTCCAAGTCCTACGGCTCGCTGGAGATCTTCACCGACGTCGACCTGGCCATCGACAAGGGCTCCCGGGTCGTGATCCTCGGTCTCAACGGCGCCGGCAAGACCACCCTGCTGCGCCTGCTGGCCGGGGTCGAGAAGGCCGACACCGGCCAGGTCACGCCCGGCCACGGCCTCAAGATGGGCTACTACGCCCAGGAGCACGAGACCCTCGACCCGGACCGCACCGTCCTGGAGAACATGCGCTCCGCCGCGCCCGACCTCGACCTGGTCGAGGTCCGCAAGACGCTGGGCTCGTTCCTGTTCTCCGGTGACGACGTCGACAAGCCGGCCGGCGTGCTCTCCGGCGGCGAGAAGACCCGCCTGGCGCTCGCCACCCTGGTCGTCTCCTCGGCCAACGTGCTGCTGCTCGACGAGCCCACCAACAACCTCGACCCGGCCAGCCGCGAGGAGATCCTCGGCGCGCTGCGCACCTACAAGGGCGCCGTCGTGCTGGTCACCCACGACGAGGGCGCGGTGGACGCGCTCCAGCCCGAGCGGATCATCCTCCTGCCCGACGGGGTCGAGGACCTGTGGGGCGCCGACTACGCCGACCTGGTCGCGCTCGCCTGACACCCGCCGGGGGCGTCCCGCTCTGGATCATTCGGCCTAGGCGTGATCCATCATCTGAGTGAGAGCGTCTCGTACTCCGGCGTGGCGGCGGGGTGAATCGAGGATTCCGCTCCCGCCGCCGTGTGGCCTCCGCCACACCTCTCTGACCTGCTGTTTCGCCCTGCCCGGGCGGGGCGGCCGCCGCCCGTCGGCCGGCTGGGGTCCCGTTCCGGCCGTACCGACCTCGTCGAATGGGTGGCCAGACGCGCCGGGAGGGGTGATCATGAGAAGACCAGAGCGCACTTCCCACGAGGAGGCACGGGTGGCCGAGACTCTGAAGAAGGGCAGCCGGGTGACCGGCCCCGCGCGCGACAAGCTCGCGGCAGACCTGAAGAAGAAGTACGACTCCGGTGCGAGCATCCGTGCGCTGGCCGAGGAAACCGGCCGGTCGTACGGGTTCGTGCACCGGATGCTCAGCGAATCCGGAGTGACACTGCGGGGACGCGGCGGCGCGACCCGGGGCAAGAAGGCCACGCCGTCGGACTGACACCCCCGGCGTGACCGCCGTACTCCTCGGGCCCTGGTGCCCGCGGAGTGCGGCCTTCGGTCCGTCCCGCCGGGCGGCGCCGCCGTGAGCTTCTCCGGTCCACCCGGTCTCGCCGCACCGCCGAGCGGGTGGTTACTGTGCAGTCACCTACCCGGCGGTCGGCCGTGCGCGGCCGGCCGCCGGGCCACCGTGACACGCGGCCGTGCCGCGGCCGCCGCACCGGACCGGAGCAGCCCATGACCTCGCCCGACCCCGCCCCCGACGCGTCCGCCGCGCACGACCTGCTCGACCAGGACGGCGTACGGCTCACCGTGCGGGACGCGATCGCCACCGTGACGCTCGACAACCCGGCCAAGCGCAACGCCCAGTCGCCCGCCCTGTGGCGGGCGCTGGCCGAGGCCGGGCGCGCGCTGCCCGGCAGCGTGCGGGTGGTGGTGCTGCGCGGTGAGGGCAAGTCCTTCTCCGCCGGCCTCGACCGGCAGGCGTTCACCCCCGAGGGCTTCGACGGCGAGCCCTCCTTCCTCGACCTGGCCCGCGGCTCCGACGCCGAACTGGACGCGGTCATCGCCGAGTACCAGGAGGCGTTCACCTGGTGGCGGCGGAACGACGTCGTCTCCATCGCCGCCGTGCAGGGCCACGCCATCGGGGCCGGCTTCCAACTCGCGCTCGCCTGCGACCTGCGCGTCGCCGCGCAGGACGTGCAGTTCGCCATGCGCGAGACCAGCCTCGGCCTCGTACCCGACCTGACCGGCACCCACCCGCTGGTCGGCGCGGTCGGCTACGCCCGCGCCCTGGAGATCTGCGCCACCGGCCGCTTCGTCCACGCCGACGAGGCCGAGCGCATCGGCCTGGCCAACATCGTGGTGCCCGCCGACGAACTCGACGGCGCGGTGCAGGACCTCGCCGCCGCGCTGCTGGCCGCCCCGCGCGACGCGGTGGTGGAGACCAAGGCGCTGCTGCGGGGGGCGGGCGACCGCACGTACGAGGAGCAGCGCGCCGCCGAGCGCGCCGCCCAGGCCCGCAGGCTGCGCGACCTGGCCGGCCTGGCCGACTGACCCGCGGGCCGCGCGGCCCGCGCCCGAGGGTCAGCCCGTCTCGGTGACCACCACGGTCACCGCGGTGTGCGGGTCGTCCGCGGCGAGCGCCGCGCGGGCCGCGGCGGCCACGTCCCGGGCCCGCCGGCCGGGGGCGGTGGCCAGCTCCACCCGCAGCCGGCCGGCGGTCCGGTGCGCCGGACGGCCCAGTGCGCCGGTCAGCCGCGCCACCCCGGGCACGGCGGCGGCCACCGCCTCGGGTGAGCCCGGTTCCGGGGGGCTGCCCGGCGGCGTGTCCGCCGCCGGCGGGCCGTCGTCGCCGGGCGGGCGCTCCGGCAGGGCGTCCAGCAGCGCGGTCACCCGCAGGTCCACCGCCGCCACCCGCAGGCCCAGCAGTTCGTCGGACGCGGCCAGCACCGCGGCGCGCAGCCGGTCCGCCACCTCGGGCAGCACCGACCCCGCCAGGGCGGCGAACTCCGCCTCCACCCGCAGCGGTCCGGCCGGCAGTGCCCCGGGCGGCGCGGGCGTCCCGGAGGCCGCCCCGGCCGCCCCGCCGGCGGCGGACCGCACCCGCACCCGGCCCGGCACGGCGTCCGGCGCCGCCCGCTCCATCGCGCCGCCCAGCACGCCGGCGGCGGCCCGCTCGGTGATCCAGACGCCGTCGTCCGGGCCGCCGAGCGGCAGCAGCAGGCCCGGCGCCAGCGCACCGCGCACCGCCGCCGCCCAGGTGTGCCCCGTCCCGCCGCCCTGATCGGCCCTGCCCTCTCCGGTGCTCATTCCTCCACCCTGCCGCATCCCCGGCGCGCAACACGCGAACCAGCCGTAATGTGGGCGAAAAGGGTCACACCGCTCCGCCGGGAGAGGCTCCCGGTGAGACGTGGAAGGGATGGACGCTGATGACCGACACGTCGCAGTCCGCACAGGCGGCCCAGGCCGACAGGGCCTCACGGGTCAAGGAGCCGGCCGGGTCCGGCACACGCAGGAGCGGCGATCCCGCGTCCCGGGGCCGCACCACCATCGCGGACGGCGTGGTGGAGAAGATCGCCGGAATGGCCGCCCGCGACGTCGTGGGCGTGCACGCCATGGGCGGCGGGCTCTCCCGCACCTTCGGCGCCGTGCGCGACCGGGTCCCCGGCAGTGGCAAGTCCAACGTGTCCCGGGGCGTCAAGGCCGAGGTCGGCGAGGTGCAGACCGCGCTCGACCTGGAGATCGTGATCGACTACGGCGTCTCCATCGCGGACGTCGCCGGGGCCGTCAGGGAGAACGTCGTCTCCGCCGTGGAGCGGATGACGGGCCTGGAGGTCGTCGAGGTCAACATCGCCGTCAGCGACGTGAAGCTGCCGGACGAGGAGGACGAGGACGAGGACGAGCAGGAGACCCGGATCCGGTGACCCGCCAGGGCCCGGCAGCGTGGGAGAGGAACGCACGATGAACATGGCGGTGGTCGGCCTGCTGGCCGGTATGGCGCTGGGCTTCGCCGGCTACTTCGGCGGATTCGGCGCGTTCGTGCTGGTCGCCGCCCTGGGCGCGATCGGTTTCGTGGCGGGCCGGTTCCTGGAGGGCGACCTGGAGCCCGGCGAGTTCTTCCGGAGCCGCGACCGCGACGACCGGCGGCGGTGACGTGATGGCGGGGGCGACGGCGGCCGACGCCGAGCACGGGCACGGCGGCCCGGACGAGGCCGCGGACACCGCTCCCGGCGGACGGCCGGCGGCCCGGCGGGTGCGGGCGGCCGAGCGCGGCGCGACCAGCGTCGCCGACCGGGTGGTGGCGAAGATCGCCGCCCGGGCCGCCCGGGAGGCACTGGGCGAGGCCCCTCCCGGCCCCGCCCCGGGCGTCCTGCCGGCCGCGGCCAAGCCGCCCCGGACGACGGTCGTCGTCCACCGGGACACGGCCCGGGTGCACGTCAGCCTGGAGCTCGGCTACCCCGCGGACCTGGCCGCCCAGTGCGGCGCGGTCCGCCGCCAGGTGACCCGGCGGGTGGAGACGCTGGCCGGGCTCGCCGTCCGGGAGGTCGCGGTGCACGTGGAGAAGCTGCACTCGCCGTACACGTCCGACGAGGACCGCGGGAGGGTCCGATGAACCGAGCCGAGCCCGGGCCGGCCGAGCCGGAGCCGGCCCACGGCCCGCCGGACGCGGCGACCGGCGCCGACCCCGCGGAGCCCCGCGGGCGGTCCGGCGCCCGGCGCGCCGGCCGCTTCTGGTCGGTCCGGCGGGCGCCCGCCGCCCTGCTCGCCCTGGTCGTGCTCGGCGCGGCCGGACTGCTCCTGTACGACCTGGTGTCGGTGCGCGCCGGGCGGCCCGGCATGAGCTGGCGCAAGGTGCTCACCGGGGACCTGGCGACCCGGTCCCTGGACGACGTGTGGACGGTCGCCGGCGCGGGCGTCGCCGTGGCCCTCGGACTGTGGCTGCTGGCCCTCGCCCTCACCCCGGGGCTGCGGTCGGTGCTGACCATGCGGCCCGGCCCGCACGGACTGCGTGCCGGACTCGGCCGGGACGCGGTCGAACGGGTGCTGCACGACCGGGCCGTGGGCGTCGCCGGGGTGGCCTCGGCCCGGGTGCGCGCCGGGCGCGGCAAGGCCGCGGTCCGCGCCGTCGCCCACTTCCGCGAAGTGCCCGAGGTCCGGGCCGACGTGGAGGCCGCGATGGCCGCCGGGGTACGGGAGCTGGGCCTGGCCCGCCCCCCGGCCGTCTCGGTGCACGTCGTCCGCCCGCCCCGCAAGGGCTGAGGCCCCAACCGGAGCCCCACAGGAGATCGCATGCTACGAGGAGTGAACCGGGCGCTGCTGGGCCTGGCCGGGCTGGTGCTGCTCTGCCTCGGCGGAGCGGTGCTCGCCGTCGTCATCGGGCTGGACGTGCCGTCCTGGTGGCCCTGGCACGACCCCGATGCGGTGCTGCTGACCGACCGGACCCGCGAGCGGATCCCCTGGGCGGCGGCCGTCGCGGTGCCCGCGGCCCTGTTGGTGCTCGCCCTGATCTGGCTCTTCGCGCAGCTGCGGCGGCCGCGGCTGGCCGAGGTGCTGCTCGACACCGGCGACGGCGACGCAGCGGTGCTGCGCGGCCGGGCCCTGGAGGGTGCGATGGCCGCCGAGGCCGAGGCGCTGGACGGGGTGTCCCGGGCCCGGGTCCGGCTGACCGGCCGCCGCACCGCCCCGGCGGCCCACCTCGCCCTGCTCCTGGAGCCCTACGCCGCGCCCCGCGAGACCCTGGCCCGGCTCGGCGGCGGCGCGGTGCGGCACGCCCGCGAGTCGGCCGGCCTCGCCGCCCTGCCCGCCGAGGCCCGGCTGCGCGCCGTACGCCACCCCGGCCGCCGCGTCACCTGACGCGTCACCGGCACGGGCGGGGCGTCAGAATCCGCGGCGGCCGCCGCCGTCGACCGGCACCATCACCCCGGTGACGTACGAGGCCGCCGGCGACAGCAGGAACGCCGCCGCCCGGCCGAACTCCTCCGGCGTGCCGTAGCGGCGCAGCGGCACCCGGGCCTCGGCGGCGGCGCGGGAGGCCGCCGGGTCGCCGGAGAGCGCGTCCAGCTCGCGCACCCGGTCGGTGTCGATCCGGCCCGGCAGCAGCCCCACCACCCGCACCCCGCGCGGACCCACCTCGTCGGCCAGCGACTTGGCGAAGCCGGCCAGCCCCGGGCGCAGCCCGTTGGAGATGGTCAGCCCGGGGATCGGCTCGTGCACCGAGCCGGAGAGCACCAGGCCCACCACCCCGCCGTCCCCCGACTCGGCCAGCGCGGCCGCCGCCGTCCTCGCCAGACGCACCGCGCCCAGGAAGACCGAGTCGAAGGCGGCCCGCCACTGCTCGTCGGTGTTCTCCAGCGCCGAGCCGGGCGCCGGGCCGCCGACGCTGACCAGCATGCCGTCGAAGCGGCCGAAGCGCTCCCGGGCCGCCTGGACGAGCCGCTCGGCCGCGCCCGGGTCGGCGTTGTCGGCGGCCACCCCCAGCGCGTCCGGGCCCAGCTCACCGGCCGCCGCCTCGATGCCCTTCTCGTCCCGCGAGGAGACGACGACCCTCGCGCCGTCGGCCACCAGCGCCCGCGCGGAGGCGTTGCCCAGCCCGCGCGACGCGCCGGTCACCACGTACACCCGATCCTTCAGTCCCAGGTCCATGGCCCTATCCTGCCGTGGTCACCTGCTCGTGCTCCAGCTCGCGTTCCAGCAGCATCGCGGTGTTGACCAGGCCGATGTGGCTGAACGCCTGCGGGTAGTTGCCGAGCTGGCGGCCCGAGCTCGCCTCGTACTCCTCGGCCAGCAGGCCGACGTCGTTGGTGAGCGTCAGCAGCCGCTCGAACAGCTCCCGCGCCTCCTTCACCCGGCCGGTCATCAGCAGCGCGTCCGCCATCCAGAACGAGCACACCAGGAAGGTGCCCTCGTCGCCGGGCAGCCCGTCCACCGAGACGCCCTCGGTGGAGTAGCGGCGGATGAAGCCGTTGTGCGACAGCTCCTCGCGGATCGCGTCCACGGTGCCGATCGCCCGCGGGTCGTCCGGCGGCAGGAAGCCGAACCGCAGCATCAGCAGCACCGCCGCGTCCAGCTCCTTGGAGCCGTAGGACTGGGTGAAGGTGTTGCGGACCGGGTCGTAGCCCTTCTCGCACACGTCCCGGTGCACCTCGTCGCGCATCCGCCGCCACCGGTTGACGTCCCCCGGCAGCGAGGGGTCGTCCTCCATGGTGCGCACCGCCCGGTCGGCGGCCACCCACGCCATCACCTTGGAGTGGGTGAAGTGCCGGCGCGGCCCGCGCACCTCCCACAGCCCCTCGTCCGGCTGCCGCCAGGTCGACTCCAGGAAGCCCAGCAGGCTCAGCTGGAGGTTCCAGGCGTGCCGCTGGGCGGGCAGCCCGGCCTCGCGGGCCAGGTAGAGGGAGTCTATGACCTCCCCGTACACGTCGATCTGGAGCTGGTCCACGGCGGCGTTGCCGGTGCGCACCGGCGCTGAGCCGGCGTACCCGCGCAGCCACGGCAGCTCCGCCTCCGGCAGCCGCCGCTCGCCCGCCAGCCCGTACATGATCTGGAGGTCCGCCGGGTCGCCGGCCACCGCCCGCAGCAGCCAGTCGCGCCACTCGGCCGCCTCGTCGACATAGCCGGCCGAGAGCAGCGCGCCCAGGGTGAGGGTGGAGTCCCGCAGCCAGCAGAAGCGGTAGTCCCAGTTCCGCACCCCGCCCAGCTCCTCCGGCAGCGAGGTGGTCACCGCGGCGACGATCCCGCCGGTGGGGGCGTAGGTCATCGCCTTGAGGGTGATCAGCGAGCGGAGCACCGCGTCCCGGTAGGGGCCCTGGTAGGTGCAGCGCGAGGCCCACTCCTCCCAGTCCTCCAGGGTGTGCCGCAGCGCCTCGTGCGGGTCGATCTGGCCGGGCCGCTCCTCGTGCGAGGGGTGCCAGGTCATCACGAAGGCCACCTTCTCGCCCTCGGCGACGTCGAACGCGGAGGCGGTGGAGAACTGCTGGCCCCAGGTGCGCACCTCCGGCTCGCTGCGCAGCCATATCGAGTCCGGGCCCGCGACCGCCACCCGGTGCCCGTCCACCCGGCGCACCCACGGCACGATGTGCCCGTAGTCGAAGCGCAGCCGCAGCACCGAGGACATCTCCACCGTGCCGCTGACGCCCTCCACGATCCGCACCACGTCGGGCGCCTCGTCGCGCTGGGGCATGAAGTCGAGCACCCTGACGGTGCCGGTGCGGGTCTCCCACACCGTCTCCAGGACCAGCGAGGCGCCCAGGTAGCCGCGGGACGAGCACCGGCCGGCGCCCTTGGGCGCGAGCCGCCAGTGCCCGTTGTCCTCGGTGCCCAGCAGCGCGGCGAAGCAGGCCGCGGAGTCGAAGCGGGGCAGGCACAGCCAGTCGATGGAGCCGTCCATGCCCACCAGAGCGGCGGTCTGAAGGTCGCCGATGAGGGCGTAGTCCTCGATACGTTGTGTCACGCTCTGGCGTCTTCCCACCTGGTACGGCCGCTAAGCCCGCCGTACCTCCACCCAGGAGGGCCGCGCGCTACGGGGCCGCGACCGCCTGCGGGCGCTCGCCGTCCCCGGCCGCCCCCGCCTCCGTCTCCGCCCCGGCCGCCGTCCGGGCGGCCAGCCGGTCGCGGCGCTCGCGCCGCACCAGCACCCCCCAGCCCACCGGCACCGCGGCGACGAACAGCCACCACTGCACGGCGTACGCCATGTGGGGGCCGATCGAGTCGTGGTCCGGCTCGGGGATCTGCTCGGGCGAGCCGCCGGCGGGCGCCGGCGCGGTCTGCTCCACATAGCCGCCGAGCACCTCGCGGCCCAGGGTCTTCGCCGCCTGGCGGCTGTCGATCAGCATCACCTGGCGCGGCGGCAGGCCCTTCAGGTCCTTGATGCCGCTGGCCCCGGTCGTCTCGTCGGCCTTCAGCCGGCCGGTGATCGTCACCCGCCCCTTCGGCGCGGGCGGCACGTCCGGGTAGGTCATCTGGTCGGCGGCGGCCGGCGCCCAGCCGCGGTTGACCAGCACCGCGCGCCCGTCGGCCAGGACGAGGGGGGTGAGCACCAGCACGCCGATCCGCTCGTCGGCGGAGGTGCGCCGGCGCACCACCACCTCGTGCGCGGCGTCGAAGGTCCCGGTCGCCGTCGTGCGCCGCCAGTAGTCCGAGCGGGGCACGGTGTGACCGGGCGAGGTCAGCTCGGTCACCTCGACCGGCTCGGCCCGCAGGTTCTCCTCGATCAGCCCGTTCTGCGCCACCCGGTGCTCGTGGCGGTGGTACTGCCAGAAGCCCAGCTCGACCATCACGGGCATCAGCACGAGGGCCAGCAGGGTGAGGATCACCCACTGCCGGGACAACAGGAAGCGGTACACCCCATGACCGTACAACTCGGGCCGCGGGCCGCCGGGCGCGGGGGTGCCGGACGGCGGCCCCGCGCCCGCCTGCCGCCCGGGGCGCCTCTCAGACCGCGTCGACGATGCCGACCGCCCCCCTCTCCGCGCGGGCGCAGTGCGCCCCGCAGAACCAGTGCCCCTCCACTTCGACGCCCTGCCCGATGATCTGCACCCGGCAGTGCTCGCAGATCGGCGCCATGCGGTGGATCGCGCAGGCGAAGCAGTCGAAGACGTGCACCGCGCCCTGCGCGTGCACCTCGAAGGACATCCCGTAGTCGTTTCCGCAGACCTCACAACGTGCCATGCGCCACAGGGTGCGGCGCGGCGCGGCCGGGCCCGGGGAGCAACGCCCGGCCGATCACCCGTCTGCCGCCGAGCCCCCTGCGGGCGCCGGGGCGACGTCCCGCAGCAACTGGGTGAAGGCCGCCTCGTCGATCACCGGCGTGCCGTACGCCTTCGCCTTGACCGTCTTGGAGGTGGCCGAGTCCGGGTCGTTGGTGACCAGCACGCTGGTCAGCCGGGAGACGCTGGTGGCCACGTGCAGCCCGGCCTCCGCCGCCCGGTCCTCCAGCAGCTCCCGCTCCACCGAGGTGTCGCCGGAGAACGCCACCCGCATCCCCTGCACCAGCGCCCCGCCCACCTGGTAGCGCCCCGGGTTCGGATACGGGCAGGCCGGCCGCTTCCTCGACGGTCGCCAACCGCCCCCGCCCGGACGGTACGAGGCCTGCCGGCCGATCCGCGGCCCGGGGGAGGGGGCCGCCGCCCACTCGGTCAGCGGCAGGCACTCCAGCAGCGGCAGCCGTATGTTCCCCGCGGCGGCCGCGTGCAGGCTCGGCCGGAACGCCTCGGCCAGCACCCGGGCGTCGTCCAGCGCGTGGTGCGCCCGCTGCTGGACCACGCCGTAGTGGCCGGCCAGCGCCTCCAGCTTGAAGTTCGGCAGCGGCAGGCCCAGCTCCTTGGAGAGCGCGATGGTGCACAGCCGCTGGCGCACCGGCGCGGTCCGCTCGGCGCGGGCGTACTCGCGGGCGATCATCGACCAGTCGAAGACCGCGTTGTGCGCGACCAGCACCCGGCCGTCCAGGCGCGCGGAGAACTCGGCGGCGATGTCCGCGAACAGGGGGGCGCCCGCCAGCACGTCGCTGGTCAGTCCGTGGATCCACACCGGGCCCGGATCGCGCTCCGGGTTCACCAGCGTGTACCAGTGGTCCTCCACCTCGCCGCGCGCGTCCAGCCGGTAGACGGCGGCGGAGACTATCCGGTCGTCCCGGGCGAGCCCGGTGGTCTCCACGTCGACGACCGCGTACCCCTGCGGGTAGGCGGCCGGCCAGGTGCCTGCTGTCGTCGGATCGTCGAGCATGGTTCCCGAGAATAGAGGCCGCCACCGACAACGCCGCCCCGGGCGGTCCCGACGGCCGCCCGGCAGGGGCGCGTTGACCGGGAGGAATGTCCGTTTGGTAGGGATACGGGGTGCCTGACGGCTCGTCGGCTCCCCCGACGGGAAGGGGGCCTCCCCGGTGCGTCGCACCCGGGAAGCCCCCCGCTCCGACTCGGTCCGGCCGCCTTACTTGCGGACCGCCCGCAGCGCGTTGATGATGCCCGCGCCGTAGAAGCTGTTGTCGTCCTCGTCGCCCGTGCACACCGCGTCGACGGTGCCGTCGCCGTTGATGTCGTAGGGCTCGGGGCACGCGGTGCTCTCGGCCTGGCTGGTCAGCAGCCGCTCCACCTGGTTCGCCGAGGCGTTCGGGTGGGTGGACTTGATCAGCGCGGCCACGCCCGCCACGTGCGGGGAGGCCATCGAGGTGCCGGCCTTGTAGTTGTAGCCGCCGTTCACCGTGGTGGACAGGATCAGGCCGTTGACGGCCGGGGCCTGCGGCGGCTGGTAGGCGGTGGAGTCACCGCCCGGGGCGGCGATGTCGATGACGCCCAGGCCGTAGTTGGAGTACGAGGACTTCAGGCCCTTCGCTCCGGTCGCCGACACGGTGATCACACCGTCCAGCATGGTGGGGATGTCCGGGCAGACCGACGGGTCGACCTTGCGCTCCACCGGGGTGGTGTCGTTGGGGCTGGTCGTGTCGGTGATCTCGTCCGCCGCCAGGTCGGTACGGGAGTTGCCGGCCGCCGCCACGTTCACGGTGCCCTTGTCCCAGGCGTACCGGGTGGCCCGCTGCAGCGCCTCCACCAGGGCGCCCTGGTCCAGGTCGTTCTTGCAGGTGAACTGCCACGGGTCCACGTAGTAGCTGTTGTTGGTGATCTCGACGCCGCGCTCGGCCGCCCACATGAAGCCGCAGACCACGGCCTCGGTGTAGAAGAAGCCGTCCGGGGTGGAGACCTTGATGCCGGAGACCTTCACGCCGGGGGCGACGCCGGTGACGCCGACGCCGTTCTTGGCGGCGGCGATGGTGCCGGCCACGTGGGTGCCGTGGTCGCTCTCGCCGGCGGCCGGCCGCCAGGAGCCGGGCGTGGTGTCCGCCTTGCCGCTCACGCAGTTCGCGGAGGCGGCGGTGTCGAAGTTCGGCGCCAGGTCCGGGTGGGTGTCGTCCACGCCGGTGTCGATGACGGCGACCGTCACCTTCTTGCTGCCGAGGGTCTTCTCGTGCGCCTTGTCGGCCTTGATGGCCGGCAGGTCCCACTGGAGCGGCTCGAACGGGTCCTGGTCGTCCTCCGCCTTCGCCGCGGCGGCGCGTGCCTCCTTGGCGGTCAGCGGCTGCTCGGCGGCGCGCACGTCGGTGGTCGTGGCGGCGGCCAGCGGCGCGGTCCGGGTCGCGCCCGCGGACTTCACGCCCCGCACGGTCCGGATCGTCGTGCCGAAGTCCGGGTTCGTCGAGTGGACGACGATCACGCCTATCTTGTCGTACGACGTGACGATCTCCCCGCCCGCCCGGGATATCGCCTTCTTCACCGCCTTCGCGGTCGCGCTGCTGCCCGAGCCCGCGACGTTCACCACGTACGACAGCTTCGGACCGTCGGTGCGCACGGTCGCGACCGCGGCCGCCTCCTGCTGCTGCGGCGCCGCGGCGGCGGCGGCCGGCATCAGGCCGAGCGAGGCCGTGAGGGCCAGACCTGCGGGCAGCGCGAGTACACGCCCGCGTCCGGTTCCCAGATGAGCCATGGGTTCTCCACATCATCCGTGACGTCCGTCCGCACACGGCTGCGTGTGGACGGGTACATGACGAGCGAAGCTATCCCGATCATCCCCGACCTTCAATGGCTGGAAGGCAGTTGGGACCGGAAGGCAATCCTCCCCATCCGCCTGCCGCCTGCCGCCGCCACTGGAGGCGCTCGGCTCGGCGGAAAATCGGCGCAGGTGAACCGCGTCGCCGCGGCGTCCGTGCCGTTGTTGTGTCAGGGGAGCGGACACGGCCCGCCGCCGTGCCCGCTCCCGGCGGCCGCAGGCCCCTCCGGGCGGGATCCGGACCGGGCCCGACGGCCGCCCTGCCCGTTGCCCAGCGCACCCGCGTCGCGAGGAGACCTTCCGTGGCCACCGCCAGCCCGCCGCCCGAGGGCGGACCGGACCGCCGTCCCGACCAGCCCACGACCGAGGAGTTCGTCGAGGTACAGCACAGCGCGGAGTTCGGCGAACTGCGCCGCACCTACCGCTCCTTCGCCTTCCCGCTGACGATCGCCTTCATCGCCTGGTACCTGCTGTACGTCCTGCTCTCCAACTACGCCGGCGGCCTCATGGGCACCCGGCTGTTCGGCAACGTCAACGTGGCCCTGGTCCTGGGCCTCGCGCAGTTCCTCACCACCTTCCTCATCGCCTGGTTCTACTCGCGCCACGCCGCGGCGAAGCTCGACCCCAAGGCCGACGCCATCAAGTCCCGCATGGAGGCCGGATCATGAGCAGCCCCGTCTCGCTGATCGCCGCCAACAGCGCCTCCGAGCACCGGCCGCTGATCATCACGCTCTTCGCGGTCTTCGTGGTCGCCACCCTCGCCATCACCATCTGGGCCGGCCGCCAGACCAAGTCCGCGGCCGACTTCTACGCCGGCGGGCGGCAGTTCACCGGATTCCAGAACGGCCTCGCCATCTCCGGCGACTACATGTCCGCCGCGTCCTTCCTCGGCATCGCCGGCGCCATCGCCCTCTTCGGCTACGACGGCTTCCTCTACTCCATCGGATTCCTGGTCGCCTGGCTGGTCGCCCTGCTGCTGGTCGCCGAACCGCTGCGCAACTCCGGCCGCTTCACCATGGGCGACGTCCTCGCCTACCGGATGCGCCAGCGCCCGGTCCGCACCGCCGCCGGCGCCTCCACCATCGTGGTGTCGATCTTCTACCTGCTGGCCCAGATGGCCGGCGCCGGCGTGCTGGTCTCGCTGCTGCTCGGCATCACCTCCGACGGCGGCAAGATCGGCATCGTCGCCCTGGTCGGCGTGCTGATGATCCTCTACGTCACCATCGGCGGCATGAAGGGCACCACCTGGGTGCAGATGGTCAAGGCCGTGCTGCTCATCGCCGGCACCCTCCTCATCACCTTCCTGGTCCTGCTCAAGTACGGCTTCAACGTCTCCGAACTGCTCGGCAAGGCCGCCGAGAACAGCGGCAAGGGCGCCGCCTTCCTGGAGCCCGGCCTGAAGTACGGCGCGACCGCCACCTCCAAGCTGGACTTCCTCTCCCTCGGCATCGCCCTGGTCCTCGGCACCGCCGGACTGCCGCACATCCTGATCCGCTTCTACACCGTGCCCACCGCCCGGGCCGCCCGGAAGTCCGTCAACTGGGCCATCGGCATCATCGGCGCCTTCTACCTGATGACCATCGCGCTCGGCTTCGGCGCCGCCGCCATCGTCGGCCCCGAGGAGATCACCGCCTCCAACAAGGCCGGCAACACCGCCGCCCCGCTGCTCGCCCTCTACATCGGCGGCCAGGACTCGGCCGGCGGCGCCATCCTGCTCGCGGTCATCTCCGCCGTCGCCTTCGCCACCATCCTCGCCGTCGTCGCCGGCCTGACCCTGGCGTCCTCCTCGTCCTTCGCCCACGACATCTACGCCAACGTCATCCGCAAGGGCCAGGCCACCGAGAAGGAGGAGGTCCGCGCCGCCCGCTACGCCACCGTGCTGATCGGCGTCGTCTCCATCGGCCTGGGCGCCATGGCCCGCGACCTCAACGTGGCCGGCCTGGTCGCGCTCGCCTTCGCGGTCGCCGCCTCCGCCAACCTGCCCACCATCCTCTACAGCCTGTTCTGGAAGCGGTTCACCACCCGGGGCGCGCTCTGGTCCATCTACGGCGGTCTGGCCTCCTCGGTGCTGCTGGTGCTGTTCTCACCGGTGGTCTCATCCAAGCCGACCTCGATGTTCCCGAGCGCCGACTTCGCCTGGTTCCCGCTGGAGAACCCGGGCCTGATCTCCATCCCGCTCGGCTTCCTCCTCGGCTGGCTCGGCTCGCTGCTCTCCAAGGAGGAGCCGGACGCCGGCAAGTACGCCGAACTTGAGGTCAAGTCCCTCACCGGCGTCGGCGCCCACTGACCCCGGGCCGACCCGTTCCGGCCACCCCGGGTGACCGGCCGCGGCCGTGTCGTGGCGATCTCGTAGATCCCTACGACACGGCCGCGCCGCATGTTGTGGGCAATGGCCCGTGTCGCCGCCCTACCCCTCACGTACGCTCAGGAGGGAGACGTGAACCGGACGAGCCTGGGAAGGGGGCCCAACGGTGCTCATCGACACCTTCGGCCGCGTGGCCACCGACCTGCGCGTGTCACTCACCGACAAGTGCAACCTGCGCTGCACCTACTGCATGCCCGAGGAGGGTTTGCAGTGGCTGGCCAAGCCCGACCTCCTCACCGACGACGAGATCGTCCGGCTGATCACCCTGGCCGTGCGCGAACTGGGCGTCACCGAGGTCCGCTTCACCGGCGGCGAGCCGCTGCTGCGCCCCGGGCTCGTCGGCATCGTCGAGCGGTGTGCCGCCCTGGAGCCCCGCCCCACCATCTCCCTGACCACCAACGGCATCGGGCTCAGGCGCACCGCCCCCGCCCTGAAGGCCGCCGGCCTGGACCGGGTCAACGTCTCGCTGGACACCCTGCGGCCGGACGTCTTCAAGACCCTCACCCGCCGGGACCGCCACCGCGACGTCGTCGAGGGCCTGCACGCCGCCCGGGACGCCGGCCTCACCCCGGTCAAGGTCAACTCCGTGCTGATGCCCGGCCTCAACGAGGACGAGGCCCCCGACCTGCTCGCCTGGGCCGTCGAGCACGACTACGAGCTGCGCTTCATCGAGCAGATGCCGCTGGACGCCCAGCACGGCTGGAAGCGCGACGGCATGATCACCGCCGGCGACATCCTCGCCTCGCTCCGCACCCGCTTCACCCTCACCCCCGAGGGCGACGAGGAGCGCGGATCGGCTCCCGCCGAGCGCTGGCTGGTGGACGGCGGCCCGCACCGGGTCGGCGTCATCGCCTCGGTGACCAGGCCCTTCTGCCGGGCCTGCGACCGCACCCGGCTCACCGCCGACGGCCAGGTCCGCACCTGCCTGTTCGCCCGCGAGGAGACCGACCTGCGGGCCGCCCTGCGCTCCGGCGCGCCCGACGCGGAGGTCGCCGCGCTGTGGCGCACCGCGATGTGGGGCAAGAAGGCCGGTTCCGGCCTGGACGACCCCACCTTCCTCCAGCCGGACCGCCCGATGTCCGCCATCGGCGGCTGACCGCTCCGGCGGCCCCGGCGCCGCTCAGGCGCCGGGGCCGGCACCGTCCTGCGCGCGCCGCTCCCACTCACCCAGCGTCACCACGTCCTTGAGGAAGCCGCGCACCCCGAGGAACTGCGACAGGTGCTCCCGGTGCTCCTCGCACGCCAGCCAGGTCTTGCGCCGCTCCGGGGTGTGCAGCTTCGGGTTGTTCCACGCCAGCACCCAGACCGCCGCCGCCCGGCAGCCCTTCGCGGAGCAGATGGGGGAGACGGGCTCAGGTCCGGCACTGGGGAACACGCGTACACGTCCAACGATCACGGGGAAGCCGACGGGGGTCGGCGGGGAACATGGCGACGCCGGGCAGCCACGGGGGGAGCTGCCCGGCGTCGGTCCGTCGCTCCGACGGGGGATGCGGAGCGCGTAGGAAGTATGTCACGGGGACCGCTCCGCGGGGCAGGCAAACGCCCAACAGATCTGAGCTTTTCTTGAGCTTCCCTGCGGAACGGAGCAGTCCGCCGGGAACCCTCCGCTCCGGGCCGCGGCAGGCCCCGTGCGGCGGTCAGGCCGCCGGCCGCCGGGCCCCACCGGGCGGCTCCTCGCCGCCCGGGGTCCGGTGGTCCCCCGGCCGGTCACCGGGCTGTGCGACCGACGGGCCCGGCCCCAGCATCGGCCGCTCCTGCGGCGCCACGCCCAGGAAGCTGGACGGCAGCGAAGGGGCGCTCTCCCGGCCCGCGTTGGCGATCACCACGGCGATGTACGGCAGCACCGCGCCCAGCACCAGCGCGACGATCGCCACATGGCGCTCGACGTTCCACAGCGAGGCGGCGGCGATCACCGACAGCGTACGGATGGACATGGAGATCACATAGCGCCGCTGCCGGCCCCGTACGTCGTCGGCCAGGCTCTGCCGGGCCCCGGTGATCCGGATGACCTCGCCACTGCCGTGCCTGCGCTTCATGTCCCACCGCCCGCGTCCGCGCCCGGCCGCTTCCCGGGACCGGACCTGCCTCCACGGTACGCCCGCCCCCGGCCGGTCACGAGAGCGGGTCCGGGCCGACATGCGGGGTCCGGGAAACGGCCCCAGACTGTTCGGGACTGCTCACGTCGATCCGTCAGAGGAGGCAGCCATGGGCTGGTTGTGGGCGATCATCGTCGGTTTCGTGCTGGGCCTGCTGGCCAAGGCGATCCTGCCAGGCAAGCAGCACAGCCCCCTGTGGCTGATCACCATCTTCGGCATCATCGGTGGCATCGTCGGCAACGCCCTCGCCCGGGCGTTCGGCATCGAGGCGACCCCGGGCATCGACTGGGGCCGCCACATCCTCCAGGTGGTCGCCGCCGTCGTCATCGTCGGCCTCGGCGACATGCTGTACGTCTCCACCCGCGGCCGCGGCAAACGGCAGCAGCGCGTGTAGACGGCAGCAGCGCGTGGAGGGGGGAAGCGACGAAAGGCGGCGGCCCGGACGCCGTGAGGCGTCCGGGCCGCCGCCCGCCACGTCCGGGCCGCCGGGCTCAGCCCGCGGCCGCCACCTCGATCGCGGCCAGGTTCCGCTTGCCGCGCCGCAGCACCAGCCAGCGGCCGTGCAGCAGGTCGTCCGCGGACACCTCGGCGTCCTCGGCGGTGACCTTCACGTTGTTCACGTAGGCGCCGCCCTCCTTGACCGTACGGCGGGCCGCGGACTTGCTCGGCGCGAGACCCACCTCGGCGAACAGGTCCACCACGGCCCCCGGCCCGGTCACCCGCGCGTGCGGCAGTTCGGCGAGCGCGGCGGCCAGCGTCGCCTCGTCCAGCTCCGCCAGCTCACCCTGGCCGAACAGCGCCTTCGAGGCGGCGACCACGGCCGCGCACTGGTCGCCGCCGTGCACCAGGGTGGTCAGCTCCTCGGCCAGCGCCCGCTGGGCGGCGCGCGCCTGCGGCCTCTCCTCGGTCTGCCGCTCCAGCTCCTCGATCTCCTCGCGGGAACGGAAGCTGAAGATCCGCAGGAACTTCGAGACGTCCCGGTCGTCCGCGTTCAGCCAGAACTGGTAGAAGGCGTACGGGGTGGTCCGCTCGGCGTCCAGCCAGACGGTGCCCGACTCGGTCTTGCCGAACTTGGTGCCGTCCGCCTTGGTGATCAGCGGGGTGGCCAGGGCGTGCACCACGGCCTCCGGCTCGACCCGGTGGATCAGGTCGGTGCCGGCCGTGAGGTTGCCCCACTGGTCGCTGCCGCCGGTCTGTAGCACGCAGTGGTGCCGGCGGTACAGCTCCAGGTAGTCCATGCCCTGGAGGATCTGGTAGCTGAACTCGGTGTAGCTGATGCCCGCGTCGGAGTTCAGCCGCCGGGCGACGGCCTCCTTGGCGATCATCTTGTTGACCCGGAAGTACTTGCCGACGTCCCGAAGGAAGCTGATCGCCGAGAGACCCGACGTCCAGTCCAGGTTGTTGACCATGGTCGCCGCGTACGGGCCATCGAAGTCCAGGAACCGCTCGATCTGCGCCCGCAGCCGCTCCACCCAGCCCGCGACGGTCTCCGGCGCGTTCAGGGTGCGCTCGGAGTTCGGCTTGGGGTCGCCGATCAGGCCCGTCGCCCCGCCGACCAGGCCCAGCGGGCGGTTGCCCGCGAGCTGGATGCGGCGCATGGTCAGGATCTGGACGAGGTTCCCCAGGTGCAGGCTGGGCGCGGTCGGGTCGAAGCCGCAATAGAACGTGACGGGACCGTCCGCGAACGCCTTGCGCAGTGCGTCCTCGTCAGTGGACTGGGCGATCAGCCCGCGCCACGTCAGTTCGTCGACGATGTCCGTCACGGTGTCGCGTCTCCTTGGTCCGTCGTGTCGGTGGATGTCCGGGTCAGTCTAGGCGGGTCACACCCCCTTGCTGACCGAGCTCATGTTGAAGTCCGGCACCCGCAGCGGCGGCATCGCGGCCCGGGTGAACCAGTCGCTCCACTCGCGCGGCAGGGTCCGCTCGGTGCGGCCCGCCTCCACGGCCCGCGACAGCAGGTCCACCGGCGACTCGTTGAACCGGAAGTTGTTCACCTCGCCGACCACCTCGCCGTCCTCGACCAGGTAGACCCCGTCCCGGGTCAGCCCGGTCAGCAGCAGCGTCGCCGGATCGACCTCGCGGATGTACCACAGGCAGGTCAGCAGCAGCCCGCGCCCGGTGGAGGCGGTCATCTCCTCGACGGACTGCTCGCCGCCGCCGTCCAGGATGAGGTTGCCCGCCCCCGGGGAGACCGGCAGCCCGGTCAGCCCGGCGCTGTGCCGGGTGGTGACCAGCCGCTCCAGCTTCCCGGCGCTCAGCCACTCCACCGGCGCGACCGGCAGCCCGTTGTCGAAGACGGAGGAGTCGTCGCCGGAGGCGTGCGCGATGACGAACGGCGCCGACTGGAGCCCGGCCGCGGCCGGGTCGCTGCGCAGCGTCAGCGGCAGCGGCGAGAGCGTCTCGCCCACCCGCGTACCGCCGCCGGGGCGGGAGAAGACCGTGCGGCCCTCCGCCGCGTCCCGGGCCGCGGCCGACCACATCAGGTAGATCAGCAGGTCGGCGACCGCGGTGGGCGGCAGCAGCGTCTCGTACCGCCCGGCCGGCAGCTCCACCTTGCGCTCGGCCCAGCCCAGCCGGACCGCCAGGTCCGCGTCCATGGCCAGCGGGTCGACGTCCCGGAAGTCCCGGGTGGCCCGCCCGGCCCAGGCCGAGCGGGTGCGGTCGGGGGACTTGGCGTTCAGCTCCAGCGTCCCGGACGGCTGGTCGTGCCGCAGCCGCAGCCCGGTGGAGCTGCCCAGATAGGTCGAGGTCAGCTCGTGGTTGGCGAAACCGTACAGCTCCCGGCCGCCGGCCCGGGCCCGGCCGAACGCCTCGCCGAGCGCCGGCGCGAACGCGGCGAACACCTCCGAGCCCGTCTCGGCCGGCGCGTCGGTGAAGCCCGCCGACGCCTCCACGTCCGCGACCAGCGGCTGGGCGTCCTCGGCCGGCCCGGCCGCCCGGGCCGCCGCCTCCGCGGCCCGTACCAGCGGCTCCAGCTCCTCGGCGGTCACCGCGGCCCGGGACACCACCCCGGAGGCGCTGCCCTCCGAGCCGTCCACGGTGGCGATCACCGTCAGGGTGCGGCCCCGGGTGACGCCGTTGGTGGTCAGCGCGTTGCCCGCCCAGCGCAGGTTGGCGGAGGACTGCTCGTCCGCGATCACCACACAGCCGTCCGCCCGGGACAGCTCCAGCGCGCGCTCGACGATCTCGTACGGCTTGGCAGCGGGGCTCATCGGCCGGCCTCCTGGGTGGTGTTCAAGATGTTGACGCCGTGGAACAGCGCGGACGGGCAGCCGTGCGACACCGCCGCGACCTGCCCCGGCTGGGCCTTGCCGCAGTTGAACGCGCCGCCCAGGACGTACGTCTGCGGGCCGCCGACCTTCTCCATCGAGCCCCAGAAGTCGGTGGTGGTCGCCTGGTAGGCGACGTCCCGGAGCTGCCCGGTCAGCCGGCCGTTCTCGATCCGGAAGAACCGCTGCCCGGTGAACTGGAAGTTGTAGCGCTGCATGTCGATCGACCAGGAGCGGTCGCCGACCACGTAGATCCCGCGCTCCACCCCGCCGATCAGGTCCTCCGTGGACAACCCGCCCGGCTCCGGCGCCAGCGAGACGTTCGCCATCCGCTGCACCGGCACGTGCCCGGGGGAGTCGGCGAACGCGCAGCCGTTGGAGCGGCCGAGCCCGGTCAGCCTGGCGATCCGCCGGTCCAGTTGGTAGCCGACCAGCCTCCCGTCCTTCACCAGGTCCCAGCTCTGCGCCGCCACGCCCTCGTCGTCGTAGCCGATCGTCGCCAGCCCGTGCTCGGCGGTGCGGTCACCGGTCACGTTCATGATCGGCGAGCCGTAGGCGAGCTTGCCCAGCTGGTCGAAGGTGGCGAACGAGGTGCCCGCGTACGCCGCCTCGTAACCCAGCGCCCGGTCCAGCTCGGTGGCGTGCCCGATCGACTCGTGGATGGTCAGCCACAGATTGGAGGGGTCGACCACCAGGTCGTAGCTGCCCGGCCGCACGCTGGGCGCGCGCATCTTCTCCGCCAGCAGCTCCGGCATCCGCTCCAGCTCGGCGTCCCAGTCCCAGCCGGTGCCGGTCAGGTACTCCCAGCCGCGCCCCACCGGCGGCGCGATGGTCCGCATCGAGTCGAACTCGCCGGTGCTCGCGTCCACCGCCACCGCGGTGAGCTGCGGATGCACCCGCACCCGCTGCTGGGTGGTGACCGTGCCCGCGGTGTCCGCGTAGAACTTGTTCTCGTGCACGGCCATCAGCGAGGCGTCCACATGCGCCACCCCGTCCGCTCGCAGCAGCCGCGCGCTCCACTCCGCGAGCAGCGCGCCCTTCTCCGCGTCCGGTACGTCGAAGGGGTCGATCTCGTACGACGAGACCCAGGTCCGGTCCGCGTGCACCGGCTCCTCGGCCAGCTCCACCCTCTCGTCCGACCCGGCCGCCGCGATCACCCGCGCCGACAGCTTGGCCATCTCCACCGCCTGCGAGGCCACCTTGGCCGCCGCGCCCATGGTCAGGTCGACGCCCGAGGCGAAGCCCCATGCCCCGCCGTGCACCACCCGCACCGCGTACCCGAGGTCGGTGGAGTCGGACGATCCCGCCGGCCGGCCGTCCCGCAGCCGCCAGGAGGCGCCGCGCACCCGCTCCAGCCGGAAGTCGGCGTGCTCGGCGCCCAGCGCGCGGGCCCGCGCGAGCGCGGCGTCCGCCAACGCCCGCAGGGGCAGCGCCAGGAACGTCTGATCGATGTCGTGGGGCACGGGCAGCCCTTCCTTCCCGAGAGGCTCGCTGTGCTGTCGGTGGATCACCACGCGAAGTCAAGCAGGCGAAGTCAAGCACGCGGGCCCGCACGCCCACACGGGATATCCGGCCGCCCGGACAGGGCGCGGGCGGCCGGGGCCCCGCTTCTGTAGGGACCCGACAGCCAGCCCGGTACGCCACTGTCAGGGCCCGATTCCCCGTCCGGCACCGGCGACCGATAGTTTGCAGGCGTACCAGACCGCAGAACGAAAGGGTGATCCGTTGAGCCGCTCGGTTCTCATCACCGGAGGTAACCGGGGGATCGGCCTCGCCATCGCCCGGGTCTTCGCCGACGCAGGCGACAAGGTCGCGATCACCTACCGGTCCGGCGAGCCGCCGGCCGAGCTGACCGAGGCCGGCTGCCTGGCCGTGCGGTGCGACATCACCGACACCGAGCAGGTGGAGCAGGCCTACAAGGAGATCGAGGAGAAGCACGGTCCGGTGGAGGTGCTGGTGGCCAACGCCGGCGTCACCAAGGACCAGTTGCTGATGCGCATGACGGAGGAGGACTTCACCTCCGTCCTCGACACCAACCTCACCGGCACCTTCCGCGTCGTCAAGCGCGCCAACCGCGGCATGCTGCGCGCCAAGAAGGGCCGCGTCGTCCTCATCTCCTCGGTGGTCGGGCTCCTCGGCTCGGCCGGCCAGGCCAACTACGCCGCCTCCAAGGCCGCGCTGGTCGGCTTCGCCCGCTCGCTGGCCCGCGAACTCGGCTCGCGCAACATCACGTTCAACGTCGTCGCGCCCGGTTTCGTCGACACCGACATGACCAAGTCGCTCAGCGACGAGCACCGCGCCGGCATCGTCGCGCAGGTCCCGCTCGGCCGCTACGCGCAGCCGGACGAGGTCGCCGCCGCGGTCCGCTTCCTCGCCTCCGAGGACGCCTCGTACATCACTGGAGCCGTCATCCCCGTTGACGGCGGATTGGGCATGGGTCACTGAGTCACATGAGCGGAATCCTCGACGGCAAGCGCGTCCTGATCACCGGTGTGCTGATGGAGTCCTCCATCGCCTTCCACACCGCGAAGGTCGCCCAGGAGCAGGGCGCGGAGGTCATCCTCACCGCCTTCCCCCGCCCGACCCTGACCGAGCGCATCGCCAAGAAGCTCCCCAAGCCCGCCAAGGTCATCGAGCTCGACGTCACCGACGACGAGCACCTGGCCCGCGTCGAGGGGATCGTCCGGGAGGAGCTCGGCGGCCTGGACGGCGTCGTGCACTCCATCGGCTTCGCCCCGCAGGACGCCCTCGGCGGCAACTTCCTGCACACGCCCTTCGAGTCGGTGTCCACCGCGATGCACGTCTCGGCGTTCTCGCTGAAGTCGCTCACCATGGCCTGCCTGCCGCTGATGGGCAACGGCGGCTCGGTCGTCGGCCTCACCTTCGACGCGCAGTTCGCCTGGCCGCAGTACGACTGGATGGGCCCGGCCAAGGCCGCGCTGGAGGCCACCAGCCGCTACCTCGCCCGCGACCTGGGCGAGCGCGACATCCGCTGCAACCTCATCTCCGCCGGCCCGCTGGGCTCGATGGCCGCCAAGTCCATCCCCGGCTTCGGCGACCTGGCCAAGGTCTGGGACGAGCGCTCCCCGCTGGCCTGGGACATGAGCGACCCGGAGCCGGCCGGCCGCGGCGTCGTCGCCCTGCTGTCGGACTTTTTCCCCAAGACCACCGGCGAGATCGTGCACGTCGACGGCGGCGTGCACATCATGGGCGCCTGACCGCCCCCCGCCGACGGCCGCAAGCGAAGGCCGCGCACCGTCCCCGGACGGCGCGCGGCCTTCGGCGCGTGCACGGGGCGTGACGCCTCCGAGTCGTAGAGTCCCCGCTCCCGGGCCACAATGGGCGGAACGGAATGCACCGGTCCGTCGCGTGGGGAGGTGTGGCTGTGCGTACGAGGCACCACCCGGCCGTCCGCCGCCGGGTACGGCACCACCGGGGACGCCGGGCGGCGGCGCTGTCGGCGCTCGCGGCCGTCCTTGCGGGCTGGGCGCTCGGCACCACGGCGTACGGCGGCGAGCGCGCCGCCCAGGAGTCGGTCTGCCGCACCGACGTCCAGGGCTCCACGGTCACCGCCCACTGCCACAACCCCTACCCGCGCACCGACCGCGTCCGGCTCCATGTGGAGTGCGCGCGCTGGTGGGACGTCGACTCCGACAGCGCCCCCGTCGACATCGACCCGGCCGGCTACGCCGCGCTCGGCGGACGCTGCTGGAAGGAAGTCGGCAGCGCCTGGCTCAGCCACCAGCCGGCCACCGGCTGACTGGTCAGGTAGCCGACGGAGCCGGGGGAGCGGACGGCGCGGACGCCCGCAGGCACAGGAACGGATAGCCGGCCGCCTCGGCGCCGGCCGTGTCCGCGTCCCCGGCCCGGATCGCCTCCACCAGCCGCGCGTGGTCCATGTGGTACTCCGGGCGCAGTTCCTCGCCCACGTCGTCCCGCAGCCAGTCGCGCAGCAGATGCCCGAGGTCGGCGTAGACCTCCGACATCACCTCGTTGTGCGATGCCGCCACCACGGCCAGGTGGAAGGCCGCGTCGACCTGCACGAACACCTCCGCGTACCCGGTCCGCCAGGCGTCCTCCCGGCGCTCCAGCAGCGCGTCCAGCAGGCGCAGGTCCCGCTCGGTGCGCCGCTCGGCCGCCAGCCTGGCCGCCGAGGACTCCAGCGTGGAGCGCAGCTCGGCGATGTGGCACGGATCGGCGCCCGCGAACCGCCGGTGCATCACCCCGGCCAGCTCGCTGGTGGCGACCACATAGGTGCCCGAGCCCTGCCGGATGTCCAGCAGCCCGTTGTGGGCCAGCGCCCGGACCGCCTCGCGGACCGTGTTGCGGGCCACCCCGAGCTGCTCCACCAGCTCGGGCTCGGTCGGGATGCGCGAGCCCACCGGCCACTCACCGGAGGTGATCTGGTTGCGCAGCTCGGCGATCACCTGGCCGGAGAGGGCCGACCGGCGGGGCGAACTCAGAGCCATGGTGCTCCTGTGGTCAGGGTCCTGTGATCAAGGCGGATGGGACGAGCTGGACGACCAATCATCCCATGATTCTATGATGGACTCATGTCCGACCGCACCCAGACCGAAACGGCCACCATCCCCGGACCGAGCCGCCCCGCCGCCGAACCGACTCCGGCCCGCCCGGAACCCGGCCCGGCCGCGCCCTCGGCGCGCTCCGTATGGCTGACCCGGCTGCTCATGGTCGGCATCGTCCTCGCCGCCCTCAACCTGCGCCCCGCCATCACCAGTCTGGGCGCCCTCCTGGAGGAGGTCCGCGACGGGCTGCACATGAGCGGCGGACTGGCCGGCCTGCTCACCTCGGTGCCCCCACTCTGCTTCGCCGTCTTCGGCTCGGCCGCCCCCCGGCTCTCCCGCCGGCTCGGCCCCGGCGCGGTGGTCCTGGCCGGTATGGCCGCCATCACCGCCGGACTGCTGCTGCGCCCGTTCGCCGGCGGGACGGCCGCCTTCCTCGCCGCCAGCGCGCTGGCCCTGATGGGCATCGCCCTCAGCAACGTGCTGATGCCGGTGATCGTCAAGCGCTACTTCCCCGACCGCGTCGGCACCATGACCGGGCTGTACTCCATGGCGCTGGCCCTCGGCACCTCCCTCGCGGCCGCCGCCACCGTCCCGGTGACCGACGCGCTCGGCGGCGACTGGCGCTACGGACTGGCCGTGTGGGCCGCCCTCGGCGTCCTGGCCGTCGCCGTCTGGCTGCCCCTGGCCCGCGGCGGCGGCTCGGCCGCGTCGACCGCGGACCCGGCCGCGGACGCGGACGCCGGTAGGACCGCTCCGGCCGCGCCCGCCCTCCCGATCACCCGCAGCCGCACCGCCTGGGCGCTGGCCTGCTTCTTCGGCCTCCAGGCCACCGGCGCGTACATCACCATGGGCTGGATGCCGCAGATCTTCCGGGACGCCGGCGTCTCCGCGGGCACCGCCGGGGTGCTGCTGGCCGTCACCATGGTCATGGGTGTGCCGCTGGCCTTCGTCATCCCCCGGCTGGCCACCCGGATGCGCACCCAGGGCCCCATCGCACTGGCGCTGGGCGCATGCGGACTGATCGGTTACGCCGGGCTGTACCTGGCCCCGGCCGGCGGCGCTTGGGCCTGGGCGCTGCTGCTGGGCGTCTCCAACTGCGCCTTCCCGCTGGCCCTGACCATGATCGGGATGCGGTCGCGGACCGGCGCGGGCGTGGTGCGGCTGTCCGCCTTCGCGCAGAGCGTCGGCTACCTCATCTCCATCCCCGGGCCGATCCTGGTCGGCACGCTCTACGAGCACAGCGGCGGCTGGGACATGCCGCTGACGCTGATGGGCGCGCTGATGGTACCGCAGATGATCGCGGGCGTGCTGGCCGGACGGGACCGCACGATCGAGGACGAGGGCTGACCACCGAGGGCGCGGGCCGACCGCCGAGGGCGCGGGCTGCCGGTCGAGGACGAAGGGGTGACGGTCGAGGGCGAGGGCCGGGGTGCGAGACTGGGGCCCATGCAGCCTGTACTCGACCCGAACCCGCAGAACGGCCAGAAGAAGCTCCTCCTCGTCTTCGGCACGATGCTCGCGATCGGCGCCGTCATCGGCGTCATCGCCACCATCATCTCCCCGTGACGCCCTCCGGGGTGGGGCTGTCCCCACCCCCCACCCTGGGGCGGACCTCAGGGTGAAGTAGGGGGTTCCCCGGATGGGAACCGCGCCGCGGGCTCCGTAGCGTGGTGATCACCGGGTGGGATCCGCCCGGCGCGCCCACCCGGACCGGACGACGGAGGCGGCCATGACGGCCCGTACCCACCACGGCATACCCACCGCCCCCGCGCCCCGAGCCGCCGCGGCTCCCACCGTCCGGCTGCCCTGGTGGGCCGCCCTGCTCCCGGTGCTGGTCTTCGGGGTCCTGCTCACCCTGGCGACCACCGGCGGCGGCTCCGCCGCGGACGGCCGGCCCGAGGTGGGCCAGGTGCTCCAGCACCTGCGGCAGACCCTCGCCGGATAGCGGCTGCCCGTCGCCGCCGACTCCCCTCGTCGGTGGTCCTTTCCGTGCGAAGCTGGGAGACATGAGCGCCGACACACCCCGCAGGATCGTGCTCCTCCGGCATGCCAAAGCCGACTGGCCCCAGGTGTCCGACCACGAGCGGCCGCTCGCCGAGCGCGGCCGCAAGGACGCCCCGGTCGCCGGCCGCCGGCTCGCCGAGACCGGCATCCCCTTCGGCCTGGTCCTGTGCTCCACCGCCACCAGGACCCGCGAGACCTGGAAGCTGGCCGTCCAGGAGCTGACCGACCGCCCCCGGACCGTCTACGAGGAGCGGCTCTACGAGGCGTCCCCCGGCGAGATCATCGCGCTGATCGACCAGACCCCCGAGGACGTCGACGACCTGCTGGTCATCGGCCACAACCCCGGCATGCACGCGGTCGCCGAGGCGCTCTCCGGCACGGCGGAGGGTGACGCCCGCGCCAGGATGAACCGCGGCGGCTTCCCCACCTCGGCCTTCGCCGTCATCACCTTCACCGGCCCCTGGAAGTCCGTGGAGATCGGCGTCGGCACCCTCACCGACTACTGGACCCCCCGCGACTGACCCGGCCGACCGACCCTGGGCCTACCTCTCGTCCGCCCGCCCGGGCGGCCCGAGGCCCAGCCCCAAGCGGCCGGAGGGCGGCCCCGGCGGGCTGGGCCGAAGCCCCCGGGCGGCCCGCAAGGCGCCGGGCCGCTAGCAAGGCGCCCCGGGTCGCCCCCGGCTCGCGCCATGCCGCCGCCGGGCCGCTCCCAAGGCGCCTTGGGCCGCTCCCAAGGCGGCCGGGTCGCCCCCGGGCCGCCCCCAGGCCGCTCCCGGGTCGCCCCCGGCCCGCGCCATGCCGCCGCCGGGCCTTGCTTCCGTCCCCCGGGCCTTGCTTCCGTCCCCCCGGGCCTTGCTTCCGTCCCGCCGGGTCCTACTCCTCGCCCCGGGTCCTACTCCCCGTCCTCGTCCTCGACGTACCCGGTCTCCTCGTCCGCGGCCTCGACCTCCTCGCGGGTGACGCCCAGCAGGTACAGGACGGTGTCGAGGAACGGCACGTTGACCGCGGTGTGCGCGGCGCGGCGGACCACCGGCTTGGCGTTGAACGCCACCCCCAGGCCCGCCGTGTTGAGCATGTCCAGGTCGTTGGCGCCGTCCCCGATCGCCACGGTCTGCGCCAGCGGCACCCCCGCCTCGGCGGCGAACCTCCGCAGCAGCCGGGCCTTGCCCGCCCGGTCCACCACCTCGCCGACCACCCGCCCGGTCAGCTTCCCGTCCACGATCTCCAGCGTGTTGGCCGAGGCGAAGTCCAGCCCCAGCCGCCCCTTCAGATCGTCGGTGACCTGGGTGAACCCACCGGAGACCACCCCCACCTGGTAGCCCAGCCGCTTCAGGGTGCGGATCAGCGTCCGCGCGCCCGGCGTGAGCCGGACCTCGGCCCGCACCTTCTCCACCACCGACGCGTCCAGGCCCGCCAGCAGCGCCACCCGCGCGTGCAGCGACTGCTCGAAGTCCAGCTCCCCGCGCATCGCCCGCGCGGTCACCTCCGCGACCTCCGCCTCACAGCCCGCGTGCGCCGCGAACAGCTCGATCACCTCGTCCTGGATGAGGGTCGAGTCCACGTCCATCACCACCAGCCGCTGCGCCCGGCGGTGCAGCCCGGCCGCCACCACGGCCACGTCCACCCCGATCTCGTGCGCCTGGGTGGCGAGCACCGTCCGCAGCGCAGCCGGCTCCGCCCCCGACACCGCGAACTCCACCGCGGTCACCGGGTACTTCGCGAGCCGGAAGATCCGGTCGATGTTGCCGCCGGTGGAGGTGATCGCGGACGCTATGGCCGCGGTCTCCTCCGACGTCAGCGGGTTGCCGAGGACCGTCACATGCGACCGGCCCACGCCCCGGGGCCGGTTGTCGCCGGTGCCGGAGATGATCTCGGCCTGGAGCTTCAGCGACTCGGCCCAACTGTGCACGGTGGCCCGCAGCTCGCCCTCGGTGCTCACGGCCGGGGCCGTGACCAGCGCGCAGAGCACGATGCGGCCCCGCGTGACGACCTGCTCGATGTCGACCACGTCGAGGGCGTAGGCGGCCAGGGTGTCGAAGAGGCCGGCGGTGATGCCGGGCCGGTCCTTCCCGAAGATCTTGACGAGAAGGGTGGGGATGTCGGCGGTGACCTCGGGGGTCTGCGAAGCGCTCATGGTCCTCCCACCGTATCCGCCCCCCGCGCCCGGGCGAGTCCGCGTCCCGCTTCCCGGACAGCCCGGCATTCGAAGGGGCGGCCCGACTTTCGAAGAGGGGACCCGGCCTGAAATAGTTCCCCCGGATGTTCACCATCCCCAGCCTCCCGGGAGAGGAGGCACTCGGGGGACGACTAGTGGGGCAAGGTGTGCCGGAACTCGTACTGGAACTGAACGGAAGGACCTGGGCCCTCGATCCGTCCAGGTCGTACACCCTGGGCCGCGACCCGCAGGGCGACGTGGTGATCGACGACGCCCGGGTCTCGTGGCGGCACGCCACCCTCACCTGGAACGGACGGAGTTGGGTCGTCACCGACCACGGCTCCACCAACGGCACCTACGCGCGCGGCCTGCGGGTCCAGCAAGCCGACCTCGCGCCGGGCGAGCCCGTGCACCTGGGCAACGCCACCGACGGCCCCCGGCTCACCGTGGCCGCGGGCGCGACCGCGGCGGACACCGGGGCCTACGCCGGGACCGCCGCCCCCCAGCCGCAGCCGCCCGCCCACGGCGCGCAGGGCGCCTGGCAGCAGGGCGCGGCGCAGTCCGCCGCCCCGGCCCAGGCCGCCCCCGCCGCGGCGCCGGCCGCCCAGCCCGTACCGGCGCAGCCGCCCGCCCCGTCCGACCGGCAGTCGGGCCAGTGGCAGCAGCCCGCCGCGCCGCAGGGCCGGGTCCCGCACCAGCAGCCTCCGGCGCAGGCCGCGCCGTACGGCGAGCAGCCCGGCCCGGGCGGATCCGGTGGTCCGCAGGGCCCGGGGCACGGACCCGGGTCCCCGGGCGGCGGCGCACCGGGCCCCGCGTACGGCGATCGCAGCCCCACCACGTTCCACCAGGTGGCCCTCGGCCGGGTGATGCGGATCGGCCGTGCCCTGGAGAACGAGCTGGTCGTCTCCGACCTCCAGGTCTCGCGGCACCACGCCGAGTTCCACGCCACCCCCGACGGCCGCTTCGAGATCCGCGACCTCGGCTCGCACAACGGCACCTACGTCAACGGCCAGCCGCTCGCCAAGTCCGGCACCGCGCTGATCGGCGCGGGCGACATCGTCGGCGTCGGCCACTCGACGTTCCGGCTGGTCGGCGACCGGCTGGAGGAGTTCGTCGACACCGGCGAGGTGTCCTTCTCCGCCCGCCACCTGACCGTCACGGTCGACGGCGGCAAGCAGATCCTGCGGGACGTCTCCTTCGGCGTCCCGGAGAAGTCCCTGGTCGCGGTCATCGGCCCGTCCGGCTCGGGCAAGTCCACCCTGCTGAAGGCGCTCACCGGCTACCGCCCGGCCAACCAGGGCGACGTCCTCTACGACAACCGCAACCTCTACAAGCAGTTCGCCGAGCTGCGCCAGCGCATCGGCCTGGTGCCGCAGGACGACATCCTGCACAAGGAGCTGACGGTCCGCACGGCGCTGAAGTACGCGGCCAAGCTGCGCTTCCCCGCCGACACCACCGCGCAGGAGCGCGAGGCGCGGATCGACGAGGTGCTGCGCGAGCTGAAGCTCGACATCCACAAGGACAAGAAGATCACCGCGCTCTCCGGCGGCCAGCGCAAGCGCGTCTCGGTCGCGCTGGAGCTGCTGACCAAGCCGTCGCTGATCTTCCTGGACGAGCCGACCTCGGGTCTGGACCCGGGCATGGACCGCGACGTCATGCAGTTGCTGCGCGGCCTCGCCGACGACGGCCGCACGGTCCTGGTGGTCACCCACTCCGTCGCCGAGCTGGCGCTCTGCGACAAGCTGCTGGTGATGGCGCCCGGCGGCGCGGTGGCCTACTTCGGCCCGCCGGAGGAGGCGCTCAACTTCTTCGGCTACGAGTCCTGGGCGGACGTCTTCTCGGCGTTCGAGAACTACCGCGACTACGACTGGGCGGGCCGCTGGAAGGGCTCGCAGCACTACCAGATGTACGCCGCCGACCTCGACGCCCAGGCCCCTCAGCCGGCCCAGGCCGCGCCGGTCCAGCCGGTCCGCCAGCCCAAGCCGCAGGGCTGGGGCGCGCAGCTCCTCACGCTGATCCGGCGCTATCTGTCGGTGATCGCCTCCGACAAGGGCTTCATGGCCCTGATGGTGATCCTGCCGGCCGTGCTCGGCGTGGTCTCCACCCTGGTCAGCTCCGACTTCGGGCTGCGCCCGGGGACGCGCGGCCCCAACGGCAGCGCGGCGGTGATCCTGCTGATCCTGGCGGTGGGCGCCTGCTTCGCCGGCGCGGCCAACTCCGTACGAGAACTGATCAAGGAACGGGTCATCTACGAGCGGGAGCGGGCCACCGGCCTGTCGCGTTCGGCCTATCTGATGTCCAAGGTGATCGTCCTCGGACTGATCACCGTGCTCCAGGGCGCGATCATCGGCGGGATCGGCTTCGGGATGCGGGACCTCCCGGAGGAGGGCCTGGTCTTCGGCTCCTCGCTGGTCCTGCTGGAGCTGACCCTGCCGATCATGGGCCTGGGCTTCACCGCCATGATGTTCGGCCTGATCATCTCCTCGCTGGTGAAGACCGCCGAGAAGACCATGCCGCTGCTGGTGATGTTCGCGATCATCCAGGTCGTCTTCACCGGCTGCCTGTTCTTCCTGCACGGCCAGACCGGCGTCAACGAGCTGTCCTACCTGATGCCGTCCCGCTGGGCGGTCGCCGCCGCCGGGGCCACCGCGCAGCTCAACGTCCTCTTCCCCAACCAGGACGACCCCACCGACACCGACCCGCTGTGGGACCACGAGCTGGGGGTGTGGGTGTTCGACATGGGCATCCTGCTCGCCCTCGGCGTGCTGTGCGGACTGGTCGTGGCGCGCCTGCTGCGCCGCCACGAGCCGGAGGTCATGCGCAAGTGAGGCGCTGACGGCGGCGGGACACGGGAAGGGCGGCACCCACGAGGGTGCCGCCCTTCACCGTTCCGGCGGTCCCACACCGGACGTCGGTCACGCGGCGCGCGTCACCTGGACGTCGCGTACGCGGATCAGTACGCGCTGTCGACGTTGTCCATGGAGCCGTAGCGGTCGGCCGCGTAGTTGCAGGACGCCACGATGTTGGCCACCGGGTCCCACTGGCTCTTCTTGGTGCCGTCGACGTGGTAGGCGTCGAAGGTCGGCTTGATGATCTGCAGCAGGCCGATGGACGGCACGCCGTTCTGGGCGTTGATGTCCCAGTTGTTGATCGCCTTCGGGTTACCGCTGGACTCCCGCATGATGTTGCGGTGGATGCCCTCGTAGGTGCCCGGGATGCCCTCCTTCTTCATGATGGAGAGCGACTCCTTGATCCAGCCGTCCAGGTTGTTCGCGAAGACCGGCTTGCGGGCGGCGGCGCGGCTGGCGGCGGCCTTCACGGCGGCGCGCTCCTTGGCGGCGGCCTCGGCCTTGGCCTTCGCGGCGGCGGCGGCCTTCACCTTGGCGGCGGCCTGTGCCTTGGCCTTGGCCGCGGCGGCGTCCGCCTGGGCCTTCAGCTCGATGGCGGTCTGCTGCTGGGACAGGCCCAGGTGGAGGGGGGTGCCCTCGGTCTTGTTGCTCAGGGAGGCCACCGAAGCGGGGGCGGGCGCGGCGGCGGCGGCGCTCTGCGGCTCGGTCTGCGCGGAGGCGGCGGTGCCGGGGATGACGGTGAAGCCGATCGCGGCGGCGCTGAGCGTGGCGACGCCGGCGAGGGAGATCTTGTGGTTCTTCTTGAGACGGCTGAAGCCGTTGCGGGTGCTGGCGGACATGCAGTCGTACCTCTTCGAGTTCGCGGAATGTCGCTTCGGCCGGGAGCGGCGCTACGCCTGCTCGGCGGGCGACGGCTGCAATTGTTAGCGGCCGCAAAAACGCATGGCAAAGGTGTGACGTACGAAGCCGCGTAGTGGATCAGTGGGGGAGGAGAAGTGCCCCAGAACCCGCAATATGCTCGTTCGACCAGCGCTCATTTCGGACTTATCCGTCCACTACTCCCTTTCGTAAGTGATCTGCGCCCTATGTGCGGGCTCACATCGGGCGCATTCCGATTTCACCGATTGTTGCACCAGCAATGCTCTGTGTAAGGTATTTCCTCCCTGCGGACGAGGCGCACGTCGCCGTCCTCCTCCGAGCGACCGACCGCCCCGCCCCCGGACGGCCTAGGCCCTCGGGCGTACGCCGGGGCCGTCCGCGGTCCGATACGCACGGTCACCACCCCCGGGTACGGTGAACGCATGACCGACCGACCGCCCCGCTCCGGCCTCGCCGCCGTCAGCACCGCCCTGCTCGCGATGAGCCGGCACCTGGAGGTCCGCGACGTCCTCAAGACCATCACCGCCTCCGCGCGCGAGCTGCTGGACGCCGAGTACGCGGCCCTGGGCGTCCCCGACGACCACGGCGGCTTCGCCCAGTTCGTGGTGGACGGCGTCGGCGAGGACCAGTGGAAGGCGATCGGCCCCCTGCCGCGCCAGCACGGCGTCCTCGCCGCGATGCTCCAGGACGCCCGCCCCCAGCGGCTGGCCGACGTCCGCACCGACCCCCGCTTCGGGGGCTGGCCCGCCGCCCATCCCGAGCTGTCGGACTTCCTCGGCATGCCGATCCGGGACGGCGACGAGACCATCGGCGCCCTCTTCCTCGCCAACAAGCGCTGCACCGCCCCCGAGCGCAGCGGCTGCGGCTTCACCGCCGAGGACGAGGAGCTGCTCGGCATCCTCGCCCAGCACGCCGCCATCGCCCTGGCCAACGCCCGCCTGCACGAGCGCAGCCGCGAGCTGACCATCGCCGAGGAGCGCTCCCGCCTCGCCCACGAGCTGCACGACGCCGTCAGCCAGAAGCTCTTCTCGCTCCGGCTCACCGCCCAGGCCGCCGCCGCACTGGTCGACCGCGACCCGGTGCGCGCCAAGGACGAGCTCCAGCAGGTCGCCGTCCTCGCCGCCGAAGCCGCCGACGAGCTGCGCGCCGCCGTCGTAGAGCTGCGCCCGGCCGCCCTGGACGAGGACGGCCTGGTGCACACCCTGCGCACCCAGATACAGGTCCTCGACCGCGCCCACACCGCGCGGGTCACCTTCGACAGCTGCGGCATCCGGGCCCTGCCCGCCGCCCAGGAAGAAGCCCTGCTGCGGGTCGCCCAGGAGGCCCTGCACAACGCCCTGCGCCACTCCGGGGCCGGCCGGGTCGCCGTCTCACTGGCCCGCCGCGGCCAGGGCGCGGTGCTCAGCGTCACCGACGACGGCAGCGGTTTCGACCCCCGAACGGTCCGGCGGGCCGGCCGCCACCTCGGGCTGGTCTCCATGCGGGACCGGGCCGGCGGCGTCGGCGGCCGGCTCACCGTGCAGTCCAGGCCCGGCAAGGGCACCACGATCGAGATGGAGGTCCCCGGTGGCTGACAAGACGATCCGCGTCCTGCTGGTCGACGACCACCAGGTAGTCCGTCGCGGCCTGCGCACCTTCCTGGAGGTCCAGGACGACATCGAGGTCGTCGGCGAGGCCGGGGACGGCGCCGAGGGCGTCGCCCTCACCGAGGAGCTGCGGCCCGACGTCGTGCTGATGGACGTGAAGATGCCCGGCATGGACGGTGTGGAGGCCCTGCGCGCCCTGCGCGAGCGGGACAACCCGGCCCGCGTCCTCATCGTCACCAGCTTCACCGAGCAGCGCACCGTCGTGCCCGCCCTGCGCGCCGGCGCCTCCGGGTACGTCTACAAGGACGTGGACCCCGACGCGCTGGCCGGCGCCATCCGCTCGGTGCACGCCGGGCACGTGCTGCTCCAGCCGGAGGTGGCCGGAGCCCTCCTCTCCCACGACGAGGCGGGCGGCGGCGGCACCGGGCGCGGCTCCACCCTCACCGAGCGTGAGCGGGAGGTGCTCGGCCTGATCGCCGACGGCCGCTCCAACCGGGAGATCGCCCGCGCCCTGGTCCTCTCCGAGAAGACGGTCAAGACGCACGTCTCCAACATCCTGATGAAGCTGGACCTCGCCGACCGCACCCAGGCCGCGCTGTGGGCCGTACGCCACGACCTGGCCGGCTGAACCGACCCGGCCCGAAATTCATACCGTCGGGTGTATGTCACCCACACGGCGCAACCAGGGGGCTGCTTCTCCGTTGTCCCGTGCAGCCGCGGTGATCCGCCGCGGCGGTACCCACGGAGGAACCGCAGTGAAGAACCTGAAGAAGGCCGCCGCCGTCACCCTGCTCGCGGGCGGCCTGGTCGCCGCCGCCACCGGCGCCGCGTCCGCCACCGACGGCGGCGCCCACGCCCACGGCAAGGCCGTGAACTCCCCGGGCGTCGGCTCCGGCAACCTCGTTCAGGCCCCGGTCCACGTCCCGGTCAACGTCAGCGGCAACAGCGTCAACGTCATCGGCCTGCTCAACCCCGCCTTCGGCAACCTGGCCGTCAACCACTGACCGCCCCCGCCTGCGCCGGCCCCCGGGACACCACCCGGGGGCCGTCCCCATATATGGGGAGCGCCCGCAGGCCGTCACCAGAGCTCCGAGCGCCCAGCCCGAAGCGCCCTCACCCCCGCTCCCGGGCGCGCTCCCGGTCCTCGACCCAGGCGTTGAACGCCGCCACCTGGGCGCGCCCGGGAGCGGGGGTGAGGGCGCTTCGGGCTGGGCGCTC
>NZ_PVLV01000286.1 GCF_002982015.1 Streptomyces solincola | reverse complement strand
CCGGCCATCGAGCTGATGCTGCTCCAGGAGCGGGAGGCGGCCGCCCGGCGCGGCCACACCATCCGCGGGATCGTCGAACGGCTGCGGGTGGAGGAGGACTTCACCGCCGCGTCCTACTCCACGGTGCGCGACTACGTGCGCCGCCGCAGGCTCGCCCTCGCCCAGGAGGCGCGGACCCGGGCCCGCCGTGCGGCCGCCGGTGCCGAGCCGGTCGCGGCCCACGTGGAGGGGGCCGCGACGGGACCGGCGGCGGAACCGGCCGTCTGAGGCGGCGGGGTGCGGGGCCCCGGGCGGGCGGAGCGCCGACCGGGCCGGTCTCCGGTGGCAGCGGGCGCGGGACCCGCCGGCCTTCCCCGGCCGGGCCCCGCACCGCCGCACGCCGGCGGGCTCACTTCTTCGGGTCGTGGCCCCAGTTCATCAGCGAGTAGCGCCAGGCGGTGTCGGTGACGTCGCCGCCGGGGCGCTGCCCCAGGTGGCGGTGGACGTAGCCGGTGACCTTGCGCATATGGGCGAGGTCGTCGTCGCCCAGGTCGCCCTTCTTCGCCCGCAGCAGCTCCACGATCCGGCGGCCGGAGGCGTGGCCGGTGGACTCGCCGCCGCCGTTCTTCTGGCCGACGGCCTGGGACTCGTCGGTCTCCAGCCACTTCTCCAGCTCGCCGGCGGTCATGTTGACGGCCTCGCCGAACCGGTCGAGCGTCTCCCGGCGCTCCCGGTCCCCGCGCTCGGCGCCGCTCACGAGCCGCCGCCCTTCTTGCGCAGCGACTCCGGCTTGTGCACCGCCGTGCGGCCGGTCTTGTCGCTCTCCACCTCGTACTGCGGCTCGTCCTTGGAGGCGTCGACCGTCCGGCCGGCGGCCTTGGTGCGCTTGTCCACCTTCTTCTTCACGGTGCCCTCGACCTCCTGGCCGTGGCTCTTCCAGGAGACGTCGTCGCCCTGGGACAGCTTCTTGCCCTTGCCGCCCTGGTCCTTCTTCGCCATCACGGTCGTCCTTTTCGCTCTCCGGCCGCTGCCGGGCCGGGCCGCCGTGCGCGTTCCCGGCTCCGCCACTGTCATGGCGGCGGCGCGGCGGCGCACCTCGAACGGGTCACGACCGCAAGGCGTCGAGCTGGGTGTTCATCTCGCCCAGGAAGCGGACCACGGTGAGCAGCTCGGCGCGGGTGAAGCGGGCGCGGGCGGCGTCGGTGGAGCGGGCCAGCGGCTGGAAGTAGTCCCGGGCCAGTTCACGTGCGGACTCGGCGTAGTGCAGGTGGACCACCCGCCGGTCGTCGGCGGCCCGGACCCGGCGGACGTGCCCCAGGCGCTCCAGCCGGTCCAGGCAGGCGGTCATGGCGCCGGAGGTGAGGTTGAGCTGCCGGCGCAGCCTGCCCGGGGTCATCGGTTCGGCCGTGCCGCTGCCCGGGCCGCCGGGGCCGGCGCCCGCGTCGAGGATGGCGATCAGGGCCTGGACGTCGGTCAGGTGCAGCCCGTGCGCCTGGGCGAACTCATGCGCGATCCGGTTGAACTCGCCGTTCATCCGGCGCAGCAGCACGGCGAAGTTCTGGAGGCCGACCGGGTCGGCGGGGCCGTCCGGCGGGAAGGAGGTCGGGGGCGTGTCAGGACTGCGCATCCTCCCAGCATAAGATCCGGTGCACGATCTCTCGATGATTGAGATACTCGATGAGTGGCACACTCCGGTTTCAGGGTTCCTGCGAGCGGACTGAGCCGGACGGAGGAGGACGTGATGGCTTCGGCTTCGGGGAAGACGGCCGCCGGGCGGTGGGCCCGGTGGCTGGTGCCGGTGGTGCTGCTGCTGGTGTGGCTGGGCGTCGGCGGCACACTCGGGCCCTACGCCGGGAAGCTCGGCGAGGTGTCGACCAACGACCAGGCCGCGTTCCTGCCGCAGAGCGCGGAGTCGACCCGGGTGCTGGACGAGCAGAAGGCGTTCGAACGCGAGCAGACGCTGCCGGTGATCGTGGTGTGGACCGCGGACGGCGGCGGCAAGGTCGGCGACGAGCAGCGGGCGGCCGCCGCCGAGGCGGTGCGCAGGGCCGCCGAGGTGCCGGGCGCGGCCGGCCAGGCGTCGCCGGTGCTGCCCTCGAAGGACGGCGAGGCGCTCCAGGCGGTGGTCCCGCTGGAGTCCGGGCTGGGCGAGGAGCTGCCGACCGCGCTGGACGGCGTACGCGAGGCGGTGTCCGACGTGCCGGGGGCGCGTGCCGAGCTGGCCGGTCCGGCCGCCAGCCAGGCCGACCTGTCGGACGCGTTCGCCGGCATCGACGGGCTGCTGCTGGGCGTGGCGCTGATCGCTGTGCTGGTGATCCTGCTGCTGGTGTACCGCAGCGTGCTGCTGCCCTTCGTGATCATTCTGGGCGCGGTGTTCGCCCTGGGGCTGGCCTGCGCGGTGGTCTACGCGCTGGCCGACCGGGACGTGGTGCGGGTGGACGGCCAGGTGCAGGGCATCCTGTCCATCCTGGTGATCGGCGCGGCCACGGACTACGCGCTGCTGCTGGCGGCCCGCTACCGGGAGGAGCTGGCCTCGGGCGCGGACCGGATGGCGGCCGTGGTCGCCGCGGTGCGCCGGTCGGCCGGTGCGATCACCGCGAGCGCGGCCACCGTGGCGCTGGGCCTGCTGGCGCTGCTGGCCAGCGATCTGACGAACAACCGGGCGCTCGGCCCGGTGGGCGCGATCGGCATCGTCTGCTCGGTGCTGAGCGCGCTGACCTTCCTTCCCGCGGTGCTGGTGCTGCTGGGCCGGGCGGCGTACTGGCCGGCGAGGCCCAAGGCGTCGGACGCGACCGCCGAGGGCCACGCGGTGTGGCGCCGGGTCGCCTCACTGGTGGGCCGGGCGCCGCGCCGGGTGTGGGCGGTGACCGTGGTGGTGCTCGCGGTGTTCGCGGCGTTCGCGCCCTCGCTGTCCTCCAAGGGCGTGCCGCTGGACGAGATCTTCGTCAACGACGCGCCCTCGGTGGCGGCGCAGGAGACGCTGGCCCGGCACTTCCCGGCCGGCTCCGGCAACCCGGCGGTGATCATCGCCAGGGCGGACCGCGCCGAGCAGGTGACCGCCGCGGCGGCCGGCGTCGAGGGCGTGTCGGCCGCGGCGCCGCGCACCGGGTCGGGGCAGCCCGGCCAGGGGGCGCCGCTGGTGGTGGACGGCCGGGTGCGGATCGACGCCACCCTGGAGGACGCGGCGGACAGCGAGGCGGCCAAGCAGACGGTGCAGCGGCTGCGGGACGCGGTGCACCCGGTGCCGGGCGGCGAGGCGCTGGTGGGCGGCTACACCGCGCAGCAGTACGACACCCAGGAGACGGCCGCCCGGGACCGTACCGTCATCGTGCCGATCGTCCTCGCGATCATCCTGCTGATCCTGGTCCTGCTGCTGCGCTCGCTGCTCACCCCGGTGCTGCTGGTGGCCACCGTGGCGCTCAACTTCCTGGCCACGCTGGGCGTCTCGTCGCTGGTCTTCCAGCACCTGCTGGGCTTCAGCGGCACCGACGCCTCGGTCCCGCTGTACGGCTTCGTCTTCCTGGTGGCGCTGGGCGTGGACTACAACATCTTCCTGATGTCCCGGGTGCGGGAGGAGAGCCTGACGCACGGGGTGCGCCAGGGGGTGCTGCGCGGACTGACCACCACCGGCGGGGTGATCACCTCGGCGGGCGTGGTGCTGGCGGCGACGTTCGCCGCGCTGCTCGTGATCCCGCTGGCGTTCCTGGCGCAGATCGCGTTCATCGTCGCCTTCGGCGTGCTGCTCGACACGCTGGTGGTCCGCTCGCTGCTGGTGCCCGCGCTGGTGCTGGACATCGGCCCGAAGGCCTGGTGGCCCAGCAGGCTGTCGCGCACCGGCGGCGAGGCCGGCCGGGCGGGCTGAGCGGCGGGAGCGGGCCGGGTGAGGGGCCCGCGCGGCCCCTTCCCGGTCGGCGGCGGCCGGGTGGCCGGGCCGGACACCGGCCCGGCCGGGGCGGGGCCGGGACCGGCGCACGCCCGTCCGCGCCGCCTGGGCCGACCGGGTGACCCGGCTTCGGAACCTTCTCCGAAAGGGCAGGCATGACCAGAGCCGGGTCAGGGAACGCGGCTGTGGTCATGCCCGCCCCTCGGGGCCGCTCGTGAAAGGGGCCCGCATGCTTGGTGCGCGGACGACGCCCGCCGCCGGTGCCGCACACGCCCGGCCGGGACCCGCGGAACCGGGCCCCGCCACCGCCTCCCCCCGTCCGGGCGCCGACGCGCCCGAGCTGACGGCCGGTGACCCGACCGCTCGGGCCGTGGCGGCGGTCGAGCACCTGCTCGCCGGCCATCTCGCCGGAAAGCTCCACGAGGCCCGGGCGGTGGACCCGGTGTTCGCCGAGGACGTGGTCGCCCGCCTCGTCGCCTTCGTCGGGCGCGGCGGCAAGCGGCTGCGCTGCGCGTTCGCGTGGTGCGGCTGGCAGGCGGGCGGCGGGGCGGCCGGCGGCGCCGCCGCCGTGGTGCGGGTCGGGGCGGCGCTGGAACTGCTCCAGGCCTGCGCGCTCATCCACGACGACGTCATGGACGGCTCCCCCCGGCGGCGCGGAGCGCCCGCGATGCACACCGAGTTCGACGCGATGCACCGCGCGGGCGGACTGCTGGGCGAGCCGGAGGCGTTCGCCGCGTCCGCCGCCATCCTCGCCGGGGACCTGGTGCTGGCCTGGGCGGACGACCTGCTGGCCGAGACCGCGCTGGCCTCCCCGCACGGGGCCGCGCTCCAGCGCGAATGGGCCGCGATGCGCGGCGAGATGGTGGCCGGTCAGTACCTGGACGTGCGCGCCCAGGCCGCGGGCTCCTCGTCGGTGGCGGACGCGGTGCGCATCGCCTGCCTGAAGAGCGCCCTGTACACGGTGGAGCGGCCGCTGGCCCTGGGCGCGGCGGCCGCCGGGGCGTCCCCGGCCGCCATCCGGGCGCTGCGGGCGGCCGGGCACAGCGCGGGGCTGGCCTTCCAGTTGCGCGACGACCTGCTGGGCGCGTTCGGCGACCCGGCGGACACCGGGAAGCCGGCCGACGAGGACCTGCGCGCCCGGAAGCTGACGTATCTGCTGGCAGTGGCCGCGGAGAGCGCGGAGCGCACCGGGGACGCCGAGGCGGTCCGGGCGCTCGCGGCCGGCGGGTCCCGCCCCGGCGGGCGGGACGTGGCGGCGATGCGGGCCGCGATCGAGCGGACCGGGGCCCGGGCGGCGGTGGAGACGAGGATCGCGCGACTGGCGCGGGAGAGCCTGGGCCACTTCGCCGACTCGGGCGCTGCGGAGCCGGTGCGGCGGGAGTTCGCCGCGCTGGTGGGACGGGCGGCCGGCACCCCGGCCGGGTCGCGGACGGAGGACGTGTGAGGACGGTTCCGGGGCCCACGGGCCATGTGGTGGTGGTGGGCGCCGGGCTGAGCGGGCTCGCGGCCGCGCTGCACCTGCTGGGCGCGGACCGGCAGGTGACGGTGGTGGAGCGGGAGGCCGGGCCGCGCCCAGCAGG
>NZ_PVLV01000285.1 GCF_002982015.1 Streptomyces solincola | reverse complement strand
CGACCTGGTCGCGGATCGACGAGCAGATGGCGCACGCCGCCGCCCAGGGTTCGCTGGCGATGATGGCCCGCGGCGGCGTGCGCCATCTGCTCGTCGATCCGCGACCAGGTCGGGTAGAGGGCGACCAGCCAGTCGAAGAGGTTGTGGTCGGTGGCCAGGCCGCGGGTGATCCACTGGTAGAAGTGGTGGTGGGTGTTGACCAGGCCGGGGGTGGCCAGGTGGCCGGTGGCGTCGATCCGCCGGACCACGTTCCGGAGGTTCTCGGGGGCCTTGCCAGCGCCGAGCGACTCGATGCGGTTGCCGGCCAGCACGAGGTGCCCGTCGGCGTATTCGGTGCCGGCGGCGTCGACGGTGGCGACGGCGCAGTTCTCTATGACGGTGCGCTCGACGGCGCGGGGGTCTGCCGGAGGTGCCATGGTGCTTCCTTCGTCAAGCGGTGGCAGTGCGGGCACGGCAGGGCCCTAGGAGGATTTGAGTGCCGAAGCGGTGGTGCTGCTCCGGGTGCCGAGATGATGGAAGAAGAGGTTCAGCAGGACCGCGGCGAGCGCCCCGGCGCTGATGCCCGAGCCCAGCACGGTCTGCGCCCAGGCGGGGAAGCCGGCGTAGAAGGCGGGGGCGGCGAGCGGGATGATGCCGGCGCCCAGCGCGACGGCGACCAGGATGATGTTGGAGCTGTCGTCGAGGCCGGCCTCGGACAGGGTGCGGATGCCGCTGACGGCGATCGAGCCGAAGAGCACGATCCCGGCGCCGCCGAGGACCGGCATCGGCACCAGGGAGACGACGGCGCCCAGCACGGGGAAGACGCCGAGGACGATCAGCGCACCGCCGGCGACGGCGACGACGTAGCGGCTGCGGACCCGGGTGAGCGAGACGACGCCGACGTTCTGGGCGAAGGCCGAGGTCGGGAAGCCGCCGAAGACGGGTCCGGCGAGGGTGGCGAGGCCGTCGGTGCGCAGTCCGCGGGTGATGGTGCGGCCGTCGGTGCGGCGTTCGCAGATCTCGCCGAGGGCGAGCATCCCGGCGCTGGACTCCGTCATCAGCACCAGCATCACGATGCACAGGGAGAGGATCGCGGCGGGCTGGAACTCGGGTGCGCCGAAGGCGAAGGGGGCGGGCAGCGCGGCGAGCGGCGCCTCGCGCAGGGCGGCGAAGTCGGCCATGCCGAACGGGATGGCGGCCAGCGTGCCGAAGAACAGCCCGAGCAGCAGGGCCACTTGGCGCAGGAAGCCGCGACCGAAGCGCTGGAAGAGCAGGATGACCACGAGGGTGAAGGCGGCCAGCGCCAGGTACTTCATGGCGCCGAAGTCGGCGGCGGTCTTGTCGCCGCCCTGCGCCCAGGTGACGGGCACGGGCATCAGGGTCACCCCGATGAGGGTGATGACGACGCCGGTGACCAGCGGCGGGAAGAAGCGGAGCAGCCTGCCGAAGAAGGGGCCGACGGCGAGGCAGAAGAGGCCGGCGACCATCACCGCGCCGTAGATGGCGGGCAGGGCGTGGCCGGGGGCGCTGGTCTCGGCGATGGCGAGCATCGGCGCGATGCCGGCGGAGGAGGCGGCGTTGACGAACGGCAGCCGGTTGCCGGCGAACCCCGCCAGGCCCAGGGTCTGGAGGATGGTGGCGAGTCCGGCGATGAGCAGGCTCGCGGCGATCAGGCGGGTCATGCCGGCGGTGTCGAGGCCGGCGGCCTGCCCGATGATCAGCGGTGGGGTGACGACCCCCGCGTACATGGCGGCGATGTGCTGGAGTGCGGCGGGGACCAGCTTGGTGAGGGGGAGCTTCTCGTCCACCGGGTGGCAGTCCGCCGGGGCGGCGGAGGCGGGTGATGCCGGTGGGGTGGAACACGGGCCGTCGGGAGCCGGCCCCATTGCAGGCTGTGCCATTGCTGTTCCCTCCGGTCCGCCGGCCGCCGCCCGGCTGCGGGCGGGCGGACGGCGGGACCTGGCTCTGAGGCCGGTGTCAGAGGTTGGTCATGTCGACCGGGATCTTCGGCTCGACGCCGTCCCGCAGGATGGTGGCCTCGATCAGGCCGTAGGGACGGTCGGCGGCGAAGTAGACCTCGTTGTCGTTCTTGAGGCCGAACGGCTCCAGGTCGACGAGGAAGTGGTGCTTGTTGGGCAGGGAGAAGCGCACCTCGTCGATCTCCGAGCGGTTGTTGATGATCCGCGAGCCCATCTGGTACAGGGTCTGCTGGAGGGAGAGCGAGTAGGTCTCCGCGAAGGCCTGGAGCATGTGCTTCTTGACCTGCTCGTAGGACCGCTCCCAGTTGGGCATCTTCTGGTCGTCGTCGGACCAGTTGAAGCGCCAGCGGCCCGAGACCTGGGTGGCGAGGATCCGGTCGTACGCCTCTTGCAGGGTGGTGTACTTGTCCTTCACGTAGCCCCAGAACTCCGAGTTGGTGGAGTTCATGACGACGAGGTCCTTCAGGCCGGAGATGACCTGCCAGTTCTCACCGTCGTAGGTGATCTCGGAGACGCGGGTCTCCTGGCCCTTGCGGACGAAGGAGTGCTTGACCTCGTCGGAGCCGATGAACTTCGAGTTGGCGTCCGAGGTCTCGATCCGCTCCCAGGAGTACTCCTCGATGCGGATGCGGGCCCGGTGGATGGGCTCCTGGGTGGTCACGAAGTGGCGGGCGAGGTGGATGCCGAACTGCTCGGCGGACTCGATGCCGTACTCCTTGGCGAACGCGTACACCGTGTTCTTGGTGGTGTCGGTCGGCAGGCAGTTGGCGTTGGAGCCGGAGAGGTGGACGTCGCTCATGTCGCCGGAGAGGGCGACCGAGACGTTGAGGTCCTTGATGTGGTGGGTGTCGCCGTCCCGCGTGATCTTGACGACGCGGTTCTCTGCTTTGCCGTACTGGTTCTGGCCGAGAATCGTGGGCATGGTGTCTGCTAGCTCCCTCGGTAAACGGAGTAGCCGAACGGGTTGAGCAGCAGCGGTACGTGGTAGTGCTCGCCCGGTGCGACGGCGAACGTGATCGCCACCTCCGGGAAGAACGCACCGCTGTCCCTTACGCGGGGGGCGTCCTGCTGCGCCTCGGCTTGCTTCTTGGAGAAGTACGCCTCGGTGTCGAAGTCGAGGCGTACGTGGGTGGTGCCCTCCGGCAGCGCCGGCAGGTCCTTGCAGCGGCCGTCCGCGTCGGTGGCGGAATCGCCGAGCGCGGTCCACTCTCCCTCGGCGCCCGAGCGGGCGGCGAGGGCGACGGGTACGCCCTCGGCGGGGCGGCCCACGCTGGTGTCCAGGATGTGCGTGGACACGGATGCTGTGGTGGCGGTGCTCATGCGGTCGCTTCCTCCACGAGGCGGTTCAGTCGGATGCGGTTGATCTTGCCCAGCTCGGTGCGGACGATCTCCCGCTCCTGCTCGGGCGAGTTGCCGATCCGTTCCTTGACCGCGTCGCGCATCTGCTCACCGGTCCGGCCGGTGGCGCAGATCAGGAAGACATGGCCGAACTTGTCCTGGTAGGCCAGGTTGAGTTCCAGCATCTCCGCCTTGAGGTCCTCGGAGGCGCCGGCCATCCCGCTCTGCTCGCGGGAGGAGGTCGGGTCCCCGGGCTTCGGCCGGCCGATCGGCGGGTGCCCCGCCATCGCCTCGGCGAGGTCGTCGGCGGTCAGCTCGGCCATGGCGGCGTCGCTGGCGGCGAAGAGGTCCTCGACGGTGGCGTAGGGGCGCTGGGTGAGCAGGCGGCTTCCCCACGCCGAACTGGCGCACACCTCGTGCAGGGCGACGCGCGCGTCACTGTCCGCGGAGGTGTTGAACCGGGCGAGGCCCGGTGTCGTACTCGAAGTCACGGGAGCCTCCGTGGCTGCTTTTCGCTGTGCTGTGGTCGGGCTGCGGATAGCTAACGCTCTCGATGAACGCCCCGTCAACACTTTGTTGAAACTTCGCTGTCAATTGTGCGCGTCGGCCCGGTGACGCGCCCCGGCCGCCGGGCCGCCCCGCGCGGCCCGGCGGCCGGCGTCTCGCGGCCGCCCCGGGACCGCCCGGCCCTGGCGCGAAACACGCCGCCGTCCCGGCATGCGGACGGCGGCGTGCGCGGAGCGGGGCGCGAGGCCCGGGGTGGCGGCGCTACTCGGCCGCCCTCGCCGTGTTGTCCCTGTTCAGGTAGTTGTAGACGGTGAAGCGGCTGACGCCCAGGGCACCGGCCACCGTCTCCACCCCGTGCCGCACCGAGAAGGCGCCGCGCGCCTCCAGGGCCCGGACCACCGCCTGCTTGGTCTTGCGGTCCAGCTCGGCCAGCGGCATCCCGTGCCGGCGCTCCATCGCGGCCAGGATGTGGTCGAGGCTGTCCGCGAGCTGCGGAAGCCGTACGGCGAGGACGTCCTCGCCCTCCCAGGCGAGCACCACGTCGTCGCCGGCGGCCTCGTCGGGTGCGAGGATCCGCGCACCCATCGCGTCGACCAGCGGCTTCACCGCGGTGACCAGCGGATGGTCGGCCGGCTCGGTCACTTCTCGCCCTCCCCGATCACGTTGACCTGGAGCGAGACGCGGGTCGCGCCGGCGTCCAGGGTCCGGCGCAGCAGTGCGTCCACGGCGGTGAGCACGGCGTCGGCGCCGCCCTCGGCGGTGTTGCCGAACGGCCCCACGTCGACGGCGTCGAGGCTGGCGCCTTCGATGACCTGGCGGGCCACCAGCGCGTGCGCGGGGGCCTCGTCCAGGTCAAACGGCTCGGTCGTGAACTCCACTCTCAGTCGCTGCATGGGGTCACAGTACGGCGGGGGCGGCGCTTTCCGGCCGCCGGGCGGGCAGCGGGGGCCGGCGGCTGTTGGAGGTCCCTACAAGGTCCGACGGCCGGTTTTTCCCGTTCCGGGGTTGACAGCCCTCGACCGCCCCGGGCAATCTTCCGTTAAGCAGAAACGAACTTCCGCAATACGGAAGGAGCGCCGAACCCCTCATGGGATACACGGACCAGCGCTTCAATGTGAACCTGTCGATCCTCTTCACCGAGCTCCCGCTCCTGGAGCGCCCCGCCGCCGCCGCGGCGGCGGGCTTCACGGCGGTCGAGCTGTGGTGGCCCTGGATCGAGACGCCCACCCCCGACCAGAGTGAGCTCGACGCGCTGAAGAAGGCCCTCGAGGACGCCGGCACGCAGCTCACCGGACTGAACTTTTACGCCGGCAAGCTGCCCGGCCCGGACCGCGGCGCCCTCTCGGTGCCCGGCGAGGAGTCGGACCGCTTCCGCGCCAACATCGACGTGGCCGCCGACTTCGCCGCCTCGGTCGGCTGCAAGGCGCTCAACGCCCTGTACGGCAACCGCGTCGAGGGCGTGGACCCGGCCGAGCAGGACGCGCTCGCCCTGGAGAACCTGGTGCTCGCCGCCCGCGCGGCCGACCGCATCGGCGCGATCCTCCTGGTCGAGGCCCTGAACAAGCCGGAGTCTCCGCTGTACCCGCTGGTCAGCGCCCCGGCCGCGATCGAGGTCGTGGACAAGGTCAACGAGGCCACCGGCCTGGGCAACGCCAAGTTCCTCATGGACCTCTACCACCTGTCCATGAACGGCGAGGACCTTGAGCAGGTCGTCGACGCGTACACCGCCAAGACGGGCCACGTGCAGATCGCCGACAACCCGGGCCGCGGCGCGCCGGGCACCGGCGACCTCGACCTGGCCGGCCTCCTCGAGCGCCTGCGCAAGGCCGGCTACGACGGCTACGTCGGCCTGGAGTACAAGCCCGGCGACCGCCCGAGCGCCGAGGCCTTCGACTGGCTGCCCGCCGCCGACCGCGCGGCCCGCTGACCCCAGCACCTGTACCGCATTCCCCGCACCACAGCTTGAAAGAGGTACCCGCATGAGCACGCTGCCCAAGGTCGCGTGGATCGGTCTCGGCATCATGGGTTCGCCCATGTCGGAGAACCTGCTGAAGGCCGGCTACCAGGTCACCGGCTTCACCCTGGAGCAGGACAAGCTGGACCGGCTCGCCAAGGCCGGCGGCACCGCCGCGGCCTCCATCGCCGAGGCGGTCGCCGACGCGGACGTCATCGTCACCATGGTCCCCGCCTCCCCGCAGGTCGAGGCGATCGCCTACGGCCCGGACGGCATCCTGGAGAACGCCAAGCAGGGCGCGCTGCTGATCGACATGTCCTCGATCACCCCGCAGACCTCCGTCGACCTGGCCAAGGCCGCGGCCGACAAGGGCGTGCGGGTGCTGGACGCCCCGGTGTCCGGCGGCGAGGCCGGCGCCATCGAGGCGGTGCTCTCGATCATGGTCGGTGGCGAAAAGGCGGACTTCGACACCGCCAAGCCGCTGTTCGACGCGCTCGGCAAGACCATCGTGCTGTGCGGGCCGCACGGCTCCGGCCAGACGGTCAAGGCCGCCAACCAGCTCATCGTGGCGGTCAACATCCAGGCGTGCGCCGAGGCCGTGGTCTTCCTGGAGAAGTCCGGCGTGGACCTCACCGCCGCGCTCGACGTCCTCAACGGCGGGCTGGCCGGCTCCACGGTGCTGACCCGCAAGAAGGACAACTTCCTGAAGCGGGACTTCGCCCCCGGCTTCCGCATCGACCTGCACCACAAGGACATGGGCATCGTCACCGACGCCGCCCGCAACGTGGGCGCCGCGCTGCCGGTCGGCGCCGTGGTCGCCCAGCTCGTGGCCTCGCTGCGCGCCCAGGGTGACGGCGGCCTGGACCACTCGGCCCTGCTGCGCGCCGTCGAGCGCCTCTCCGGCTCGCAGGTCTGACCCCCGCCTGACGCGGGTCGCCCCCCAGACTCCGGGCGGCGCCGGCGCCGACACCTGTCCTGTCGCGCCCAGGCGTCGGCGCCGCCCGGACCACCACCTCCCTTCAGCGGTTCGCACGACCGCCCTCCTTGGCCCGTGCGATATCAACAAACTGTTGAAGCGAATTCAACAAACTGTTGACGTGAGCTGAGGCGCGTCCATACGCTCCTCGCACCGCCAGCAGCCCCGTACGTATCGGAAGGTCACGATGTCGAAGCGCGTGCTTACGACCGAGTCCGGCGCCCCCGTCGCCGACAACCAGAACTCCGCCACCGCCGGCGTCGGTGGCCCGCTCCTCCTCCAGGACCAGCACCTGCTGGAGAAGCTCGCCCGCTTCAACCGTGAGCGCATCCCGGAGCGCGTGGTGCACGCCCGCGGTTCCGGTGCGTACGGCTACTTCGAGGTCACCGACGACGTCACCGCCTTCACCAAGGCCGGCTTCCTGTCCGAGGTGGGCAAGCGCACCGACCTGTTCCTGCGCTTCTCCACCGTCGCCGACTCGCTCGGCGGCTCCGACGCGGTGCGCGACCCGCGGGGCTTCGCGGTGAAGTTCTACACCGAAGAGGGCAACTACGACCTCGTCGGCAACAACACCCCGGTCTTCTTCATCAAGGACCCGGTGAAGTTCCCCGACTTCATCCACTCGCAGAAGCGCGACCCGTTCACCGGCCGCCAGGAGCCGGACAACGTCTTCGACTTCTGGGCGCACTCCCCCGAGGCCACCCACCAGATCACCTGGCTGTTCGGCGACCGCGGCATCCCCGCCTCGTACCGCCACATGGACGGCTTCGGCTCGCACACCTACCAGTGGACCAACGAGGCGGGCGAGGCCTTCTTCGTCAAGTACCACTTCAAGACGAACCAGGGCATCCGCTGCCTCTCCGCCGAGCAGGCCGCCGAGACCGTGGGCGCCGACGCCACCTCGCACCAGACCGACCTGCTTCAGGCCATCGAGCGCGGGGTCAACCCGTCCTGGACCCTGTACGTGCAGATCATGCCGGCGGCCGAGGCGGCCGACTACCGCTTCAACCCGTTCGACCTGACCAAGGTGTGGCCGCACGCCGACTACCCGGTCCAGCGGGTCGGCCGGCTGGTGCTGGACCGCAACCCGGACAACATCTTCGCCGAGGTCGAGCAGGCCGCGTTCTCGCCGAACAACTTCGTGCCCGGCATCGGCCCGTCCCCGGACAAGATGCTCCAGGGCCGGCTGTTCGCCTACGCCGACGCGCACCGCTACCGCCTGGGCGTCAACCACACCCAGCTCCCGGTCAACGCGCCGAAGCACGCGGTGGTCGACAACTACGGCCGGGACGGCCTGATGGCCACCCGCTACGGCTCGCGCCACGACAAGAACTACGAGCCCAACTCGTACGCCGGCCCCGCACAGACCGACGTGCCGCTGTCCGCCCCGCTCCCCGTCAACGGCCACACCGGCACCCACGAGGCGCCGCTGCACGTCAAGGACGACCACTTCTTCCAGGCCGGCGAGCTGTACCGGCTGATGTCGGAGGACGAGAAGAAGCGCCTCGTCGCCAACCTCGCCGGCGGCCTGTCCCAGGTCTCGCGCGAGGACGTCATCGACAAGATGGTCTCCCACTTCGCCGCCGCCGACCCGGACTACGGCAAGCGCGTCGCCGAGGCCGTCCGCGCCCTGCGCGAGGACTGACCTCCCCGCCCCTCAGCTCCACGGAGCCTCACCGCTCCGCAGCTCCACTGCTTCACCAGACCGCGTACGGCTTCTGACGGGAGGTCGGCAGCCGTACGCACGTCCGCACCGCGGCCCGGATGAGGGGTGGCCGACGGTACGGACAACGTGAGGACCGCGGCGGCGAGCGTGCCAGTGCGGTGGCAAGGAGCCCCGGCCCCCTTCTTGACCTGAAGGAAGGCCAGGCCGGGACCCTCCGTCGCCGCCGCCGCGGTCCCAACGCCCCTCTCCGAGGGGCCCCTTCGACCCCGTCCGGCGGCGCGAACGTCCTGTCGCGCCAGCCTCGCACCGCCGGACGGCACCAACCGCGTCACCCTCCGCACCAGAG
>NZ_PVLV01000284.1 GCF_002982015.1 Streptomyces solincola | reverse complement strand
CCCGCCACTGGCCGACCTGGCCGAGGTCGATCACCGGCAGCAGCAGGTCCAGCGCGAACAGCGCCGCGCTCCACTGCGGATGCTCGCCCGCCTTCATCGGCGGCGGGTCGGCGCGCGCGAAGGCGATCGTGCCGGCCGCCCACAGCACCGCCATCCACAGCGCCGCCCGCCCCGGGCGGTAGCCGTAGGCGACCGTCCAGTCCTGGATGTACCCCCAGGTCTTCGCGGCGAGCGGCAGCGTCTCGCGCCGCCGGCGCTGCTTGGCCAGCAGCACCTCCCGCGCCTCGGAGTCCTCGCCGCCCGCCCGCAGCACCGCCGCCAACCGCTCGTATGGCTCCGGGTTGAACTCCGGGGTGGCCGCCGCCAGCCACTCCAGCCGCCGGGTGAGCGGGAAGTGCCCGTAGGGGACGAGGTTCTCGTAGACGAAACCGCCCATCGCCAGCCCGCCCGGCCCCGGCCAGCTCGTCGACTGGTCCACCAGCGTGACCACCTTCGCGCCGCGCAGCACCACCCGCCCCTCATCGGGCCGCTCGCAGGTGAACCGCAGCTCCGGGGTGACGATCCGGCGCAGCGACACCTCCTCCCGGCGCTCCGAGGACAGCACGAACCGCGCGTGGTGGAAGTCGACCGCGTCCCCGAAGCGGCCGTCGTCCAGCCGCAGCCCGCCCCGGCACTCGAACGGCCGGGTCCGGGTGCCGCGCATCGGCGTGTCGAAGGAGGCCAGGCCGTTCGGCGGGGTCGCGCCCTCCTGCACCACCGCCGTCCGGTCGCTGACCCAGGCGTCCGTCATGTTCAGCGTGCGCTCCACGGTGAGCTGCGGGGCGTTCAGCGCCCGGCGGCCCTCCAGTGCGCGCAGCCGGGCCCCGCGCAGGCTCATCGACACGCCGACCTTCGCCCCGCGCAGGCTCAGCTCCCCGTCCGTCTCGATCAGGTCCGCCTGGAGGTCCTGGGCCACCGACATGCCGTCCGCGACCACCGCCCGGCCGCGCCGGTCCGGGCCCACGTGGATCTGGCTGATCAGCAGGTCGGTGCCGATCTGCGCGTCGGTCAGCCGGATCCCGCGCTCCACCCGGCAGCGCGGCAGGTGCAGGTCGCCCTCGGTCTGGAGCCGCGCCGCCTCCAGCCTCGGCATCGCGCACGCCACCATCCGCAGCGTGGTGAACCGCGTCTCCGGCAGCAGCACCTCCCGCTCGAACCGGCAGCCGTGCAGCTCCACGTACGGCCCGACCGTGCCGCCGGCCAGATCGAGCATCCCGCTGATGTGCACACCGCGCAGCTTCAGCGCCGACACCCGCCCGGCCAGCGCCGGCGGCCCGTCCAGCAGCAGCAGCGCCACCTTCTCCGCCCGCACCGTCCGCTCCGGCGGCCAGACCCGCGCCGAGAACGGGTCGTCCAGCACCGCGTTGCCCACGCTCAGGTCGTACGCCGCGCCGATCCGGAACGCCTGCCACATGCCGACCTCGGCCGGCGTCAGACCCTCCGGTACGTCGTCCTCGTGCGGCTCCGTCACCGCGCCCCCTCGCCTCCCCGCGGCGGCCGGAGCCTCCCGGACCCCGACGCGCCGCACCCGCCCGCGTCCGCCCGCCGGGAACCCGCACCCCGCCTCGTACACGCGTTCTTCCCCGTCCGTGACGGACCGAACGCTAACGGTCAGGAGTGGCGACCAGACGCCAGCGGGGCGTGTATCAGCCAGTGATACGGACGACCGGCCCCGGGAGGCCGTCTGCGAGAATTGACCTGTGATCTCACGAATCGATCTGCGCGGCGACGCCCTCCCCGAGGGCGCCGCACTGCGTGACCTGCTGCCCCGTGCCGAGCTCGACGTGGAAGCCGCCCTGGACAAGGTCCGGCCCATCTGCGAGGACGTGCACCATCGCGGGGACGCGGCGCTGATCGACTACGCCCAGCGGTTCGACCAGGTCACCCTGGAGCGGATCCGGGTGCCCGAGGCCGCGCTCACCCGCGCCCTGGAGGAGCTGGACCCGGCCGTCCGCGCCGCCCTGGAGGAGTCGATCTCCCGGGCCCGCACGGTCCACCGCGCCCAGCGCCGCACCGAGCACACCACCCAGGTCGTCCCCGGCGGCGCCGTCACCGAGAAGTGGGTCCCGGTCGAGCGGGTCGGCCTCTACGCCCCCGGCGGCCGCTCGGTCTACCCGTCCTCCGTGGTCATGAACGTCGTCCCGGCCCAGGAGGCCGGCGTCGAGTCCATCGCGCTCGCCTCCCCGCCGCAGGCCGACTTCGACGGCCTGCCGCACCCCACCATCCTCGCCGCCTGCGCGCTGCTCGGCGTGGACGAGGTGTACGCGGCCGGCGGCGCCCAGGCCGTGGCGATGTTCGCCTACGGCACCGAGTCCTGCGCCCCCGCCGACATGGTCACCGGCCCCGGCAACGTCTGGGTCGCCGCCGCCAAGCGCTACTTCACCGGCCGCATCGGCATCGACGCCGAGGCCGGCCCCACCGAGATCGCCGTCCTCGCCGACCGCACCGCCGACCCGGTGCACGTCGCCGCCGACCTGATCAGCCAGGCCGAGCACGACCCGCTGGCCGCCGCCGTGCTGGTCACCGACTCCCTCGACCTCGCCGAGGCCGTGGAGAAGGAGCTGGCCCCGCAGATCGCCGCCACCAAGCACGTCGAGGACCGCATCGAACCCGCGCTGCGCGGACGGCAGTCCGCGATCGTGCTGGTCGACGGCATGGCGGAGGGCCTGCGGGTGGTCGACGCGTACGGCGCCGAGCACCTGGAGATCCAGACCGCCGACGCCGCAGCGCTCGCCCGCCGGGTCCGCAACGCCGGCGCGATCTTCGTCGGCCCCTACGCCCCGGTCTCCCTCGGCGACTACTGCGCCGGCTCCAACCACGTCCTGCCCACCGGCGGCTGCGCCTGCCACTCCTCGGGCCTGTCCGTGCAGTCCTTCCTGCGCGGCATCCACATCGTCGACTACACCCGCGACGCCCTCGCCGACGTCGCCCACCACGTGGTCGCCCTCGCCGAGGCCGAGGACCTCCCCGCGCACGGCGCCGCGGTCAAGGCGAGGTTCGGCTGGAAGGTGCCCACCGCGTGACCAGCGAGAACACCGGCATCGACGACCTGCCCATCCGCGACGAGCTGCGCGGCAAGTCCCCGTACGGCGCGCCGCAGCTCGACGTGGCCGTACGCCTCAACACCAACGAGAACCCGTACCCGCTGCCCGAGCCGCTGGTCGAGCGGATCGCCGAGCGGGTCCGCGAGGCCGCCCGCACGCTCAACCGCTACCCCGACCGGGACGCCGTCGAGCTGCGCACCGCGCTCGCCGCCTACCTCACCCGCACCGCCGGGCACCAGGTCGGCCGGGAGCAGGTGTGGGCCGCCAACGGCTCCAACGAGGTCCTCCAGCAGCTGCTCCAGACCTTCGCCGGACCGGGCCGGCTCGCCATCGGCTTCGAACCGTCGTACTCCATGCACGGGCTGATCGCCCGCGGCACCGGCACCGGCTGGATCTCCGGCCCGCGCCGCGAGGACTTCACCATCGACACCGAGGCCGCCGCGGCGGCCATCGCCGAGCACCGGCCCGACGTCGTCTTCGTCACCTCCCCGAACAACCCCACCGGCACCGCCGTGGACGCCGAGACCGTCCTGGCGCTGTACGACGCCGCCCAGGCCGCCAAGCCGTCCCTGGTCGTCGTCGACGAGGCGTACGTCGAGTTCAGCCACCGCCCCTCGCTGCTGCCGCTCATCGAGGGCCGTCCCCACCTGGTCGTCTCCCGCACCATGTCCAAGGCGTTCGGGGCCGCCGGGCTGCGCCTGGGCTACCTCGCCGCCCACCCGGCCGTGGTGGACGCCGTGCAGCTGGTCCGCCTGCCGTACCACCTCTCCGCCGTCACCCAGGCCACCGCGCTCGCCGCGCTGGAGCACACCGATACGCTGCTGGGGTACGTCGAGGCGCTCAAGGCCGAGCGCGACCGCCTCGTCACCGAGCTGCGCGCCGCCGGCTACGAGGTCACCGAGTCCGACGCCAACTTCGTGCAGTTCGGACGCTTCGAGGACGCCCACGCCGTCTGGCGCGCCATCCTCGACAAGGGCGTGCTGGTCCGCGACAACGGCGTGCCGGGCCGGCTGCGGGTCACGGCCGGAACACCGCAGGAGAACGACGCGTTCCTGGACGCGGTACGCGCACTGAAGAAGGAGCAGAGCTCATGAGCCGTGTTGGACGGGTCGAGCGCACCACCAAGGAGACCTCCGTCGTCGTCGAGATGGACCTCGACGGCACCGGCAAGGTCGACGTGGCCACCGGGGTCGGTTTCTACGACCACATGCTGGACCAGCTCGGCCGGCACGGGCTGTTCGACCTCAACGTCAAGACCGAGGGCGACCTGCACATCGACACCCACCACACCATCGAGGACACCGCCCTCGCGCTCGGCGCCGCCTTCCGGCAGGCCCTCGGCGACAAGGTGGGCATCTACCGCTTCGGCAACTGCACGGTCCCGCTGGACGAGTCCCTCGCCCAGGTCACCGTCGACCTCTCCGGCCGCCCCTACCTGGTGCACACCGAGCCGGAGAACATGGCGCCGATGATCGGGTCGTACGACACGACGATGACCCGGCACATCTTCGAGTCGTTCGTCGCCCAGGCGCAGATCGCCCTGCACATCCACGTCCCGTACGGGCGCAACGCCCACCACATCGTGGAGTGCCAGTTCAAGGCGCTGGCCCGCGCGCTGCGCTACGCCTCCGAGCGCGACCCGCGCGCCGCCGGCATCCTGCCCTCCACCAAGGGCGCCCTGTGACCGACACCGTACGGACGGACGGGCCGGCGCGATGACCGGCCTGTCCACCATCCTGATCGCCGTCGGCGTCTTCCTCGGCGCCGGCGTCTACTCCTTCGCCAAGCAGGGCATGCCCCGGGGCGTCGTCGTACTGCTGGCACTCGCCTCCGCGATGTGCCTGCTCGCCGGCGTGCTGCGCGTCCAGGGCATCTGGGAATGACGGGACCGACGACGACATGAGCACTTCCGCCCGCAAGGTCGTGGTCTTCGACTACGGCTTCGGCAACGTCCGCTCCGCCGAGCGCGCCCTCGCCCACGTCGGCGCGGACGTCGAGATCACCGGCGACTACGACAAGGCCATGAACGCCGACGGGCTCCTCGTGCCCGGCGTCGGCGCCTTCTCCGCCTGCATGCAGGGGCTCAAGGAGGCCCGCGGCGACTGGGTGGTGGAGCGCCGGCTGGCCGGCGGCCGCCCCGTCATGGGCATCTGCGTCGGCATGCAGATCCTCTTCGCCCGCGGCATCGAGCACGGCGTGGAGACCGAGGGCCTGGACGAGTGGCCCGGCACCGTCGGCCCGCTGGACGCCCCCGTCGTCCCGCACATGGGCTGGAACACCGTCGAGGCCCCCGAGGACAGCGAGCTGTTCGCCGGGCTCGACGCCGACGCCCGGTTCTACTTCGTGCACTCCTACGCCGTGCACGACTGGAGCCTGGAGATCACCAACCCCGCCATGCGCGCCCCGCTGGTCACCTGGGCCACCCACGGCGAGAAGTTCGTCGCCGCGGTGGAGAACGGCGCGCTGTGGGCCACCCAGTTCCACCCGGAGAAATCCGGCGAGACCGGCGCCCAGCTCCTCGCCAACTGGCTCAGGACCTTCTGAGCCGACCGGCTCCCTTCCCCTAATCGCGATCGAGGACCCGCTGAGATGACCAAGCTCGAACTCCTCCCCGCCGTCGACGTCCGGGACGGCCAGGCCGTGCGCCTCGTCCACGGCGAGTCCGGCACGGAGACCTCCTACGGCTCCCCGTTGGAGGCGGCCCTGGCCTGGCAGCGGTCGGGCGCGGAGTGGCTGCATCTGGTGGACCTCGACGCCGCCTTCGGCACCGGCGACAACCGGGAGCTGATCGCCGAGGTCGCCCGCGCCATGGACATCAAGGTGGAGCTGTCCGGCGGCATCCGCGACGACGCCTCGCTGGCCGCCGCGCTCGCCACCGGCTGCACCCGGGTCAACCTCGGCACCGCCGCCCTGGAGACCCCCGAGTGGGTCGCCAAGGTCATCGCCGAGCACGGCGACAAGATCGCCGTCGGCCTGGACGTGCGCGGCACCACCCTGCGCGGCCGCGGCTGGACCCGCGACGGCGGCGACCTCTACGAGACGCTGGCCCGCCTCGACTCCGAGGGCTGCGCCCGCTACGTGGTCACCGACATCGCCAAGGACGGCACCCTTCAGGGCCCCAACCTGGAGCTGCTGGCCAACGTCTGCGCGGCCACCGACAAGCCGGTCGTCGCCTCCGGCGGCGTCTCCTCGCTGGACGACCTGCGGGCCATCGCCGCCCTCGTCCCCCGGGGCGTCGAGGGCGCCATCGTCGGCAAGGCCCTGTACGCCGAGGCGTTCACCCTGGAGGAGGCGCTGGCCGTGGTCGCCGGATGAGCGGCGCCCCGCGCCGGGTCGCCTCCGGCGCGCCCTGGGAGGAGCAGTTCGGCTACTCCCGGGCCGTCGAGCTGCCCAGCGGCCTGGTGCTGGTCTCCGGCTGCACCTCCGTCGTCGACGGCCAGATCACCGGCGGCAGCCCGTACGAGCAGGCCGTCAACGCCTTCGGCGTGGCCATATCCGCCCTCGGGCAGCTCGGCCTGACCGCCGCCGACGTGGTCCGCACCCGGATGTACCTCACCCACTCCCGGGACGTGGAGGAGGTCGGCCGCGCCCACAAGGAGCTGTTCGACGCGGTACGCCCCGCCGCGTCCATGATCATCGTGTCCGGATTCGTCGACCCGGGCCTGGTGGTGGAGGTCGAGGTCGAGGCCTACCGCCACCCCGGCTCCGAGGCCGACCGCCCCTCTGGCTCCGAGGCCGACCGCCACTCCGGCTCCGTGCGCACCGAGGAGGCGTCGTGACCCTCGCCGTCCGTGTCATCCCCTGCCTGGACGTGGACAACGGCCGTGTCGTCAAGGGGGTCAACTTCCAGAACCTCCGCGACGCCGGCGACCCGGTCGAGATGGCCCGGCTGTACGACGCCGAGGGCGCCGACGAGCTGACCTTCCTCGACATCACCGCCTCCTCCGGCGACCGGGCGACCACCTACGACGTGGTGCGCCGCACCGCCGAGCAGGTCTTCATCCCGCTCACCGTGGGCGGCGGCGTCCGCAGCGCCGACGACGTCGACAAGCTGCTGCGGGCCGGCGCGGACAAGGTCGGCGTCAACACCGCCGCCATCGCCCGCCCCGAGCTGATCCGCGAGATCGCCGAGCGCTTCGGCCGCCAGGTCCTCGTGCTGTCGGTGGACGCCCGGCGCACCCCCGGGGGCGCGTTCGAGGTCACCACCCACGGCGGCCGCCGCGGCACCGGCATCGACGCCGTCGAGTGGGCCCACCGGGCCGCCGAGCTGGGCGCCGGCGAGATCCTGCTGAACTCCATGGACGCCGACGGCACCAAGGACGGCTACGACACCGAGATGATCGCGGCCGTGCGCGAGCACGTGTCGGTCCCGGTCATCGCCTCCGGCGGCGCCGGCCGCGCCGACCACTTCCCGCCGGCGATCGCCGCCGGCGCGGACGCGGTGCTGGCCGCCTCCGTCTTCCACTTCGGCGATCTGCGGATCGGCGAGGTCAAGGACACCCTGCGCGACGCCGGCCACCCGGTCCGCTAGCGGAGACGGGTCCGAGGGCGGGCGCGGGCTCCGACGAGTGCGCGCGCCCGCCCGTCGCGGTCTACCGTGAAGGGGTGTCGGGGGTGTCGGGACCGAGGGAGGTCGCCATGCACGACACGGACCACCGGACCGAGCTGGACGTGGAGTTCACCGCGGTCCTGCGCAAGAGCCCCGAGCAGGGCGGCTGGACCTTCGTGATCTGGCCCGAGTCCGTCGCCTTCTTCGGCACCCGCGGGCTGGTCAGGGTCAGCGGCACCGTCGACGGCTGCGCCTTCACCAGCTCGTTCATGGCCCTCGGCGACGGCACCCACAAGCTCCCGGTCCGCTCCGACGTCCGCAAGGCCATCGGCAAGGACCGGGGCGACACCGTCACCGTCCATCTGGAGAAGCGGCTCAACTGACGAAGCCCACGGGTCCGCCCCGGGTCAGCGCCGCCCGGCGGGGCCCGGGCTCTGGCCCGCCGCCGAGGGCCGCCGGCCGGCCAGCACCCGGTGCCGCGGGTGGGCCTGCCTGGGCGGCCTGGTCAGCGTGATCAGCCGCACGAGCTGCTGGAAGCAGGCCAGGGAGGCCGCCGCCGGGAGCGCGGCCACCGCCGCGTCCACGATGGTGTGCGCCTCGTGTGCCACCCCGAGCAGCATCCCGGTGGTGGAGAACAGCAGCACCACCAGCCAGGAGTGCAGGGCCCGCCGCTGGTGCAGGGCGGCCCGCAGGATGGACAGCGAGGCCACCGCCCACGGGCCGTAGACCAGCACCGGCCACCAGCCCGCGACCCCGGCGCCGGTGCGGTCGGCCGCCACGCCGTGCAACGGGTCGTAGGCGATGACGCCGCTGAACACGCTGACCATGGCCACCAGTGCGGCCACCACGGCGGCGATGCACACGCTCACCGTCCGCACCCAGCTCCAGCTGCGGCTGCGGGCCCGGCGCCGGCGGTGGTCGGCCCGCGCCCGCCGCAGCGGCGGCAGCTCGGCGGTGATCGCCCCCAGCCTGTCCCGCGCCTCCCGCCCCTCGTCGGACTCCTCCGCCCAGTCCGCAGCCAACTCCTCGGCGGCCGGGGGCCGCGCCGCGTCCAGCAGGGACGCCAGCTCGTCCGACGGATCCCACTCCAGGTCCAGCACCCCGACGTCCGGCCCCGACCGGGGGCCCGGGACGCCCCGCCCGTCGTGCACCAGCCGCCCCTCCACCACCCGGTCGCCGCCGCCCGGCGGGAACGCCCCGTCGTCCGGGCCGCCGGCCCACTCCCGCATCCGCCCGTACCGATCGTCATACATGCGCGCCCCCCGCAGCGGTCGGGCCCTCGGTCCCGCATGACCGTTTCAGCAGCCGCCAGCAGCGCGTCGTCGCCGTCATGCCCCGCATAACGCGCCGGGCATCAAACGGATGCTCGGCAACCGGGTGAAGCCGTTCGCTCGTACGGGCGAGACGGGCCCGTGGAGCGGTTGGCCGCCGCCGCGCTTCGCACGGGAACAATGCGAAAGATATATTGCGCAAGTTCTGTTGTGTAGTTCATCCTGGGGTCATGGACGAGACCGAGCCGCGTCGCATCACCGACCTGGACACCCTGAAGGCGTTCGCGCACCCGCTGCGGATCCGCCTCTACCGGGCGCTGTTCGTGGCGCGCACGGCCACGGCGTCGCACCTGGCCGAGGAAGTGGACGAGCAGGTCGCGCTGGTCAGCTACCACCTGCGCCGGCTGGCCGGGCACGGACTGATCGAGGAGGCGCCCGCCCAGTCGCGGGACGGCCGGGAGCGCTGGTGGCGGCCGAGCTCGCAGGGCCTGTCCTACCGCGACAGCGACTTCCGGGACGCCCCGGAGCGGGCGGCCGCCAGCACGGCCCTGATGCGGATGCTGGTCGAGCAGCGCGGCGAGCTGTACCGCCGCCACCTCGACCAGTTGGAGACCTGGAGCGTCGAGTGGCGCGACGCCTCCTTCAACTCCGAGTACCTGCCCCGGCTCACCCACGGGGAGATGGCCGACCTCCAACGGGAGCTGGACGCCCTGCTGGCCAAGTACGACGCGATAGGTCGCGCGGGAGAGGAGGCGGGCGAGACCGAAGGCCGGGAGAACGTGGCCGTGCACCTCTACGGATTCCCGTTCCGCGGGTGACGGCGCACCACACGAGGCAGACCGGGGCAGGAAGGGGGACCACCGGATGACCGCGAAGTCCGTGGCCGAGGAGGCAGAAGAGCAGGCGGCGCCGGGGCAGCAGGACGCCGGCGCCCCGGCGTACCGCGATCCCGCCGTGCTGCGCTGGCTCGGGGCCTACACCGCCTCCACGCTGGGCGACAGCGTCTACTACCTGGCCCTGTCCTGGGCGGCGGTGCGCGGCGGGACGCCGGCCGAGGCGGGCGTGCTGATGGCGGTCAGCGCGCTCCCGCGTGCCCTGCTGATGCTCGGCGGGGGAGTGGTGGCCGACCGGTTCGGCCCCCGGCGGGTGGTGCTGGGCAGCGACGCCGTGCGGTGCGCCGCCACGGCGGCCGTCGCCGTGCTGATCCTCGCCACCAGCCCCGGGCTGTGGCTGCTCGCCGTGCTGGCGGTGGTGTTCGGCACGGTGGACGCGCTGTTCCTGCCCGCCGTCGGCGCGCTGCCGGCGCGGATCGCCCCGCCCGGGCAACTGGCCCGCATCCAGGGCATGCGCGGGCTGGCCCACCGGGCGGGACTGCTCCTCGGAGCGCCGCTCGGCGGGCTCGCGGTCGCCCTGGGCGGCCCGGCGGCCGCGTTCGCGGCGGCGGCCCTGCTGTTCGCCGCCTCCCTGCCGCTGCTCGCCTCCCTGCGGATGCCGCGCCTGCCCGCCGATCCCGGCCGCCCGCCCGGCACCGCCCGGCGCGACCTCGCCGAAGGGCTGCGGTACCTGCGCGGCCACCGGGTCCTCGCGCCGCTGGTCGTCGTCACCGCCCTGGTGGACCTCGGCGTCGTCGGCCCGCTCAACGTGGGGTTGGCGCTCCTCGCCGAGGCGCGGGGCTGGGGGGCGTCCGGGATCGGCTGGGTGCTCGCCGGATTCGGAGCCGGATCGGCCCTCGCCTCGCTGCTGATGGGTGTGCGGGGGCGCATACCCGCCGCCGGGCTCACGCTGACCTGGCTGCTCATACCGGGGGCGGTGTGCGTCGCGGCCCTGGCGCTCCTGCCGAGTCTGGCGGCGGCGGTCGGCGCGGCGGTGGCCGCGGGCGTGCTCGGCGGACTCAGCGGGGTGCTGTGCCACTCCCTGCTCCAGACCCACGCGGCACCGGCGTTCCTGGGCCGGGTCACGTCGGTGTCCACGCTGTTCAGCCTCGGCGTGGCCCCGCTGACCTTCCCGCTCACCGGGGCCGCGATCGGCCGGTGGGGCCCGGGCCCCGTCTTCGTCGCCAGCGCCGCGCTGTGCGCGCTCGCCGGGGTGTACGGACTGTGCCGCCCCGCCCTGCGCCGCGCCGAACTTCCCTGACCGGCCGGGGAGCGGCCGCCGTGCCGCCCTCCGCGGCGGTGTCACATGCCGAGTTGCCTGGCCGTGCGCAGGCGCTCGACCGCTTCCTTCTCGCCGTCGACCTCGACCTGCGCCGAGTCCTGGCGGCCGAAGGCGAACATCAGGAGTTCGCCCGGCTCGCCGGTGACGGTGACGACCGGGGTGCCGCGGTGGGCGACGGCGGTCTGGCCGTCCGGGCGGCGCAGCACCAGGCCGGTGGGGGCCTTGCGGCACACCATCCGGGCCGACTTCTCCAGGCGCGACCAGAGCGTGTCGGCGAAGACCGGGTCCACCTGGCGCGGGGTCCAGCCGGGCTGGGCGCGGCGCACGTCCTCGGCGTGCACATAGAACTCGACCGTGTTCGCGCCCTCGTCCACCTGCTTGATCGCGTACGGCGAGCCCTTCGGCGGCCCGGTGCGGATCAGCCGCACCAGCTCCTCGTACGGCTTGGCGGCGAACTCCGCCTGCGCCTGCTCCAGACGCGAGCGCAGCAGCGGGACCAGCAGTCCGGCCGCCGCGTCCAGCCGCCGCTCGCGCACCACCACATGGGCCGCGAGATCGCGGGTCCGCCAGCCCTCGCAGAGGGTCGGCGCGTCGGGGCCCGCGGCCTCCAGCAGGTCGGCGAGGAGGAGTCGTTCACGCTTGGCATGGGTCGACATGACGATCATCGTACGGCGGGGCGCGGAGGTCCGCCCAGTGGACGGCGAGGGGGATCGCCGGTGGCAGGCGGCACAATGGGCGGCATGAGCAGCAACCTCGATCCGGCCATCGCGGCCCGACTCAAGCGCAGCCCCGACGGGCTGGTGCCGGCCATCGCCCAGCAGTACGACACCGGCGAGGTGCTGATGCTCGGCTGGATGGACGACGAGGCGCTGCACCGCACGCTCACCACCGGCCGCGCCACCTACTGGTCCCGCAGCCGCGGCGAGTACTGGGCCAAGGGCGACACCTCCGGGCACGTGCAGCACGTCAAGGCGGTCGCGCTGGACTGCGACGCGGACACCGTGCTGGTGAAGGTGGACCAGGTCGGGGCGGCCTGCCACACCGGCGACCGGACCTGCTTCGACGCCGACGTACTGCCGCTCGGAAGGTAGGGGGAGCGCCGTGGAGCACTCGGACACCATGGACCTGGAGACGTTCCGCAAGCTGGCCGGCGACCGCCGGGTCATCCCGGTCGCCCGCCGCCTGCTGGCCGACGGCGACACCCCGGTCGGCCTCTACCGCAAGCTCGCCGCCGAGCGGCCCGGCACCTTCCTGCTGGAGTCCGCGGAGAACGGCCGGAGCTGGTCGCGGTACTCCTTCGTGGGGGTGCGCAGTGCGGCCACCCTGACCGTCCGGGACGGCGGCACGCACTGGCTGGGGACGCCGCCGGTGGGCGTGCCGGTCGAGGGCGACCCGCTGGCGGCCCTGCGCGCCACCGTCGAGACCCTGCACACTCCGCGCGACCTGGCGTCCGGGATGCCGCCGTTCACCGGCGGCATGGTCGGCTACCTCGGGTACGACATCGTGCGGCGACTGGAGAAGGTCGGCGAGCACGGCCGCGACGACCTCGCCCTGCCGGAGCTGACCATGATGCTCACCTCCGACCTCGCCGTGCTCGACCACTGGGACGGCACCGTCCTGCTGATCGCCAACGCCATCAACCACAACGACCTGGACACCGGCGTCGACGAGGCGTACGCCGACGCCGTCGCCCGGCTCGACGCGATGACCGCCGACCTCGCCCGGCCCGCCGCCACCGCCCCCGCCGGCCTGCCCGACTCCGCGCTCCCCGAGACCACCGCCCGCTGGGGCGGCGCGGCCTACCGGGAGGCCGTCGAGGACATCAAGGAGCGCATCCGGGCCGGCGAGGCATTCCAGGTGGTGCCCTCCCAGCGGTTCGAGACGCCCTGCGAGGCCAGCGCCCTGGACGTCTACCGGGTGCTGCGCGCCACCAACCCCTCCCCGTACATGTACCTGCTGCGCTTCGACGGCTTCGACGTGGTCGGCTCCAGCCCCGAGGCGCTGGTCAAGGTCGAGGACGGGCACGCCATGCTCCACCCCATCGCCGGCACCCGCCCGCGCGGCGCGACCCCGCAGGAGGACCAGGCCCTCGCCGAGGAGCTGCTCGCCGACCCCAAGGAGCGCGCCGAGCACCTGATGCTCGTCGACCTCGGGCGCAACGACCTCGGCCGGGTCTGCGCCCCCGGCTCCGTCGAGGTGGTCGACTTCATGTCCATCGAGCGCTATTCCCACGTCATGCACATCGTCTCCACCGTCACCGGCAAGGTCGCCGACGGCCGCACCGCCTTCGACGTGCTCACCGCCTGCTTCCCGGCCGGCACCCTCTCCGGAGCGCCCAAGCCCCGCGCCATGCAGATCATCGACGAGCTGGAGCCCACCCGCCGCGGCCTGTACGGCGGCGCCGTCGGCTATCTGGACTTCGCCGGCGACTCCGACACCGCCATCGCCATCCGCACCGCCCTGCTGCGCGACGGCACCGCCTACGTCCAGGCCGGGGCCGGGGTGGTGGCCGACTCCGATCCGGCCGCCGAGGACACCGAGTGCCGCAACAAGGCCGCGGCCGTGCTGCGCGCCGTGCACACCGCCAACCGGATGAACGGGATGTCCGAGGCGTAGGGGATAGTGGGATACGTGAGTGCCGCATCCGTACCCCAGCCCCGTGCCGCCCGCGCGGACGAGGACGAGAAGGCGGCGGCCCCCGGCGGCCGCCGCAGCCTCGCCGCCGCCCTGCTCCTCGGCGCCGCCGGATCGGCCGTCGTCCTGCTCGCCTCCGGCCGCACCTGGTCCCGGGGCACCGTCGAGCTGGGCGGCGGCACCGTGCCGCTCCAGGTCACCGGCGGCGACGTCACCGGCCTGCCGACCGCGCTGGCCGTCGTCGGCCTGGCCGCCCTGGTCGCCGTCTTCGCGGTGCGCCGCGCCGGCCGGCTGCTCGTCTCCGTGCTGCTCACCCTCAGCGGCGCCGGAGCGGCGGCCGCCGCCCTGCTCGGCGCCGGCGACAGCGCCGCCCTGGACGAGAAGGCCGCCGTCACCACCAGCGACTCCGCCGCCCGGGTGGCCGAACTGACCCACACCGCCTGGCCCTACGTCACCGCCGCCGGCGGACTGCTGCTGCTCCTCGCCGGGCTGCTGGCGCTGCGCCACGGCCGGGGCTGGCCCGCCATGTCCGGCCGCTACGAGCGCGGCACCGGCCCGCGCGGCGTCCGCAAGGGCCCCGCCCCCGTCGACCCGGACCGCCCCGAGGACCTGTGGAAGGCCCTCGACCGGGGCGAGGACCCCACCCGGTAGCGGCCCGCCGCGCGCCCGGCGAGCGGCGGCACGCGCCGTGCGGGCCACCCCGGATCACCGCGCACGCACGGGTGCGGGACAATGACCCCGAGCGTCCGCACCCGGCGGGGCCGTACACCGAGCAACATCAACAAGGAGCAACTCATGGCGGGCACCGACCACGGACACACCCCGGCCGCCTGGGCCGGAAGCATCGTCGCCTTCGTCGGCTTCTGCGTCGCCGGCGCCTTCATGGTCGCCGACAACCCCGTCGGCTTCTGGGTCGGCATCGGCGTGATCCTGCTGGGCGGTGTGATCGGCGGCGCGATGAAGCTGGCCGGCATGGGCTCCAAGGAGTCGCCCGACCTGGCCCGCGCCCGCGAGCTGGCCGCCCAGCGCGACCGCACCCCGGAGACCGCCAGGGCCGACGCCCACGCCTGACCCGTCCGGGCGAAGACGCCCCCTCGGCGCGGCCCGGCCCCGGCCGGGCTGCGCCGAGGGGGCGTCTTCGCCCGGACGGGTCAGG
>NZ_PVLV01000283.1 GCF_002982015.1 Streptomyces solincola | reverse complement strand
GCTGTGGACCCCGCCCGCCGCCCCGTCGGCCGAGCCCCCCGGGGACTTCCGGCCTCGCCCCGGCCGCCCCGTTCGCCGTGCCCGCCCCGCCGCCCACCGGCCAGTCCACCGGCACCGCCACCCTCGCCGTGCTGCTGATCGGCCCGGCCGGCGCCGGCAAGACCACCGTCGCCCGCCACTGGGCCGCCAGCCGCCGGGTGCCCACCGCGCACATCTCCCTGGACGACGTACGCGAATGGGTGTGCGCCGGCTTCGCCGACCCGCAATCCGGCTGGAACGACCAGTCCGAGGCGCAGTACCGCCTGGCCCGCCGCACCTGCGGCTTCGCCGCCCGCAACTTCCTCGCCAACGGCATCTCCTGCATCCTCGACGACGCCGTCTTCCCCGACCGCCCGGTCGTCGGCCTCGGCGGCTGGAAGCGCCACGTCGGCCCCGGCCTGCTCCCGGTGGTGCTGCTCCCCGGCCTGGAGATCGTCCTGGAGCGCAACGCCGAACGCAGCGGCAACCGGCGGCTCTCCGACGAGGAGGTGGCCGGCATCCACGGCCGGATGGCCGGCTGGTACGGCTCCGGGCTGCCGATCATCGACAACTCCGCCTACGACGTGGAGACCACCGCCCGCGTCCTCGACGAGGTCCTCGCCCGCGCCATCGCCGAAGCCTGACCGAGACCGGGGGCCCGGGCCGCCGTCCGGGGCCCGGCGCCGCCCCGCTCGGACGCGTCCGGACTGCCGGGCGGGCGATGCGCCCTTAGGCTCGACTCATGCCTGACGTCTTTGCGGACCGCCGCGGGCGGCTGCGTGACCGGTGCGCGGCGGCCGGTTCCGCGGCGGCGCTCGTCTCCCGCCCCGCCAATGTCCGCTATCTCGCGGGTGGAGCGCCCCCCGGGGCCGTGCTGCTCCTCGGAGCCGGCGAGGACGCGCTGCTGTGTCCGGGGCCGCCGTCCGGCGACCCGGTCGAGGGGCGGCTGGACGAGGCGCTGCGGGTCGCCGTGCTGCCCGCCGCCGGGGCCGATCCCGCGGTCGCCGCCACCGAACGGGCGCAGGCCGCCGGGGCGGAGACGCTCGCGGTGGAGGAGCACCACCTGAGCGTGGCGCGGCACCGGGCGATGGCGGCCGGCGCGCCCCGGGTCCGGCTGACCGACCTGGCGGGCGCGGTGGAGCAGGAGCGGATCGTCAAGGACGAGGACGAGATCACCTGCCTGCGGATCGCCGCCGAGATCACCGACCAGGCGCTCGGGGAGCTGCTGGAGTCCATCCTGGTGGGCCGGACCGAACGGCATCTGGCGCTGGAGCTGGAGCGGCGGCTGGTCGACCACGGGGCGGACGGGCCGGCGTTCCCCACCTCGGTGGCCACCGGGCCGCACGCCGGGCGCAGAGGCCACCGGCCCTCGGACCGACGGGTGGAGGAGGGCGACTTCCTCTCCGTGTGCCTGGGCGCGGACTACCGCGGCTACCGCTGCGAGATCGGCCGCACCTTCGTCATCGGCACCTCGCCCGAGGACTGGCAGATCGAGCTGTACGACCTGGTCTTCGCCGCCCAGCGGGCCGCCCGGGAGGCGCTGGTCCCGGGCACGGCGTACCGCGAGGTGGACCGGGCGGCCCGGCAGATGCTCGACTCGGCCGGCTACGGCGACGGCCTCGCGCCGCTGCTGGGCCACGGAGTGGGCCTGGAAATCCAGGAGGACCCTCAGTTGGCACCCGACGCCATGGGTAAACTGGACGCTTGCGTGCCGGTCACCGTCGAACCGGGGGTCCACCTCCCGGGCCGGGGCGGGGTCCGGATCGATGACACGCTCGTCGTGCGCCACGAGGCGGACGGCGGACCCGAGCTACTCACCATCACGACCAAGGAGCTGCTCGCGCTGTAGGCGCGAAACCCCGCGGCTCCCGGTCGTCCACCAGCGTCAGTCCAGGAGATTCCGCAACCGTGGCTTCCACGAACGACCTCAAGAACGGCATGGTGCTCAAGCTCGACAACGACCAGCTCTGGTCCGTCGTCGAGTTCCAGCACGTCAAGCCCGGCAAGGGCCCCGCCTTCGTGCGCACCAAGCTCAAGAACGTGCTCTCCGGCAAGATCGTCGACAAGACCTTCAACGCCGGTGTGAAGGTCGAGACGGCCACCGTCGACCGCCGCGACATGCAGTTCTCGTACATGGACGGCGACTACTTCGTCTTCATGGACATGCAGACCTACGACCAGCTCCACGTGGCCCGCGCCGCCGTCGGCGACGCCGCCAACTTCCTGGTCGAGGGCTTCACCGCCACCGTCGCCACCCACCAGGGCGAGGTGCTGTACGTGGAGCTGCCGGCCGCCGTCGAACTGAGCGTCCAGGAGACCGAGCCGGGCGTCCAGGGCGACCGCTCCACCGGCGGCACCAAGCCCGCCATCCTGGAGACCGGCCACCAGATCCAGGTCCCGCTCTTCATCACGACCGGTGAGAAGATCAAGGTCGACACCCGCTCCAGCGACTACCTCGGCCGGGTGAACAACTAACCGTGGCCGCCCGTAACACGGCCCGCAAGCGCGCCTTCCAGATCCTCTTCGAGGCCGACCAGCGCGGGGCCACCGCGCAGACCGTGCTGGCGGACTGGATCCGGCACGCCCGCTCCGACGACCGGCAGCCGCCGGTCAGCGAGTACACCATGGAGCTGGTCGAGGGGTACGCCGAGCACGCGGACCGTATCGACGAGCTGATCTCCACCTACGCGGTCGGCTGGACGCTGGACCGGATGCCGGTGGTGGACCGCAACATCCTGCGCCTGGGCGCGTACGAACTGGTGTGGGTGGACGGTACCCCGGACGCGGTGGTGATCGACGAGGCGGTGCAGCTCGCCAAGGAGTTCTCCACCGACGAGTCCCCGGCCTTTGTCAACGGCCTGCTGGCCCGCTTCAAGGACCTCAAGCCGTCGCTGCGCCGAGGCTGAGCCGCGGAACAACCGCAGAAGAACCGAGAAGGGTCCCCGGTGCGCGACAGCACCGGGGACCCTTCTCGTGTCCGACCGCCGCGTCCGGCCGCCGGCAGCTCCGCCGCGACAGCAGGACGCCGGGAGCGGCGGCGGTCGGGGACCGCTCACCGCACCCGGCGGCAACGTTTCTGCTGATGTGGGTGTGACGGCCGGGGCAGCCGTGAGCACCGAAGGGCGTGAGGCCGGACGGCGGGCCTCAGGCCTCCTGCTCGTGGGCGACCGCGCGGCGGGCGTCCGCGTCCAGCACGCCCCAGCTGATGAGCTGGTCGGTCAGGACCGAGGGCGACTGGTCGTAGATGACCGCGAGGGTGCGCAGGTCGTCCTGGCGGATCGACAGCACCTTGCCGTTGTAGTCGCCGCGCTGGGACTGGATCGTCGCCGCGTACCGCTGGAGCGGACCGGCCTTCTCGGCGGGCACGTGCGCCAGGCGCTCCAGGTCCAGCACGAGCTTCGGCGGCGGCTCGGCCGCCCCGCCGGGCGTCGTCCCCGGCAGCAGCTCCTGCACCGGGACGCCGTAGAAGTCGGCCAGCTCGGCGAGGCGCTGCACGGTCACGGCCCGGTCGCCGCGCTCGTAGGAGCCCACCACGACGGCCTTCCAACGGCCCTGGGACTTCTCCTCCACGCCGTGGAGGGAGAGGCCCTGCTGGGTGCGGATGGCACGGAGCTTGGCCCCGAGCTGTTTTGCGTATTCGCTGGACATATAGCTCCCGGGACGCATGGACAACGTTGCGGCTTCGCCGCTCGGCTGGTAACTCACTGTGAGGTTACGCAGCGTTACTTGGCTGCGTCAAGCCGAATGGGTCCTACCGGAGCCCCGCCGGACCCGCCGCGGGCGCTCGGCGACGTGCTGGTACGGTGGGCAGCGCACACCCAGACGTCCTTTAAGATCCGTCCCGTGAGGCGGAGAAGGAGGTCCGCTTCGTATGGACGCGAACCAGAAGCCCGATGCGGCCCGCCCCGTGCTCGAGGGCCCCGACATCGCGCGGGTACTGACCCGCATCGCCCACGAGATCGTCGAACGCGCCAAGGGCGCCGACGACGTGGTGCTCCTCGGCATCCCCACCCGCGGCGTCTTCCTCGCCCGCCGGCTGGCGGACAAGCTCCACCAGATCACCGGGCAGCCCGTGCCGGTCGGCTCGCTGGACATCACCATGTACCGCGACGACCTGCGGATGAGGCCCGCCCGCGCGCTCGGCCGCACCGAGATCCCCGCCGACGGCGTCGACGGGCGCCTCGTCGTCCTCGTCGACGACGTGCTCTTCTCCGGCCGCACCATCCGCGCCGCCCTGGACGCCCTCGGCGACATCGGCCGCCCCCGCGCCGTGCAGCTGGCCGTGCTGGTCGACCGCGGCCACCGCGAGCTGCCGATCCGCGCCGACTACGTCGGCAAGAACCTCCCCACCTCGCTGCGTGAGGCGGTCAAGGTCCAGCTCGCCGAGGAGGACGGCCGGGACGCCGTGCTGCTCGGCGTCCGCGCGGCCGCCCCGGCCGGCGACCGCTAGCCGCACCCCCCGCCCGTACCCCTCCCGTGCGTACGGGT
>NZ_PVLV01000282.1 GCF_002982015.1 Streptomyces solincola | reverse complement strand
GTACTCCAGGCCGAGCGCGCGCAGACCGTCGTAGTAGCCGTCCAGGGAGACCGGTTCGGCCCCGGGCGCGGGCCACTGGGTGAGGTCCACGGCCTCGTCGTCACCAGAGGGGCTCGCGAGCAGCGTGCCGTGCGCGTGCAGGCTCCAGTCGGTCTCGGGGGCGTTCTCGGGGCGGCTGTGGATCTCGACGGTGCGGTCGCTGCCGTGGTCGGCGGCCTCGCCGATCCGCACCTGGATGCGCACGGCTTCCCCACCGCGCAGCACCAGCGGTTCCAGCACCGTCAGCTCGCCGACACCGGCCGCGCCGACCCGCTCGGCGGCGGCCAGCGCCACCTCCAGCAGACCCGTGCCCGGCACCAGCACCGTCCCGAAGACGGCATGGTCCGCCAGCCACCTCAGCTCGCCGGCCGACAGCCGGCCGGTGAACACCTCGCCGCCGTCCGCACCGGCCAGCGACAGACCGGCACCCAGCCAGGGGTGCCCGGCCGACTCCAGCCCGGCGGCGCGGACGTCCCCGGAACGGCCGGAGGAGACCTCCAGCCAGTAGCGCTCGCGCTGGAAGACGTAGGTGGGCAGCTCGGCCAGGGTGGCGGTGGCGGGGAGGACAGCGTCCCAGTCGACGGGCTGTCCGGCGGCGTGCAGTGCGCCGACCGTGCGCAGCAGCGCCCGCGCCTCGTCCGTCTCGCCCTTGCGCAGGGGCAGCGAGGCGACGAACCGCCCGGCGGAGTCCTCCGCGACACAACCCGCCGCCATCACCGACAGGACGGCCCCCGGACCGCACTCCAGATAGCGACCGACCCCTTCGGCCTCCACCGCGCGCACGGCGTCCAGGAAACGCACCGGCTCGCGGACCTGCCGCACCCAGTACGCCGGGTCCGACCACTCCCCCGCCGACACCCGCTCCCCCGTCACCGACGAGACAACCGTCAACTCCGGCTTCGCGAAGTCGAGATCAGCGACGACAGTGCCGAACTCCGCCAGCATCGAATCCATATGGGCCGAGTGGAAGGCGTGCGACACCTCCAGACGGCGAGTACGCCGGCCCAGCACGGCGAACCGCTCACGTACCGCCTCCACCGCGGCCACATCCCCGCTGACCACGGTCTGGACCGGGGTGTTGAGCCCGGCCACACACACCCGACCCTCGATCCCGGCCAGGACCTCCAGCACCTCCGACTCCGACGCCTCCACGGACGCCATCACGCCCCCGGGCTCGCAGCCCTGCATCAACCGGCCACGCGCCACCACCAAACGGGCCGCATCCGCCAACGACAACACCCCGGCCACATGCGCGGCCGCGATCTCACCCACCGAATGCCCGGCCACCACCCGAGGGCGAACCCCCCACGACTCCCACAACCGGAACAACGCCACTTCCACGGCGAACAGGGCCGGCTGGGCGTACTCCGTGCGGTTCAGCCGCTCGACGTCCTCACCCCACACCACCTCACGCAACCCACCACCCAAAGCCTCCAACACCGCGTCGAACGCGGCCGCGAACACCGGAAAGGCGCCATACAACCCACGCCCCATACCCAGCCGCTGAGCACCCTGACCGGTGAACAGCACCGCGAGGTCGCCGTCGGTGGTGGTGTCCAGGGAGACGTCGGGGTGGTTCGGGTCGCCCCCGGCCACGGCCCGCAGGAGCGCGGCGGCCTCCTGCGCGGTGGCGGCGGTGATCGCGGCGCGCTGCTCGAAGTGCGTACGGTGCCGGGCGGCGGTGCGCGCGACGTCGGCGAGCGGGGTCTGCGGGGCGCGCTCCAGCCAGTCGGCCCAGGCGGCGGCCTGGGCACGCAGGGCCGGCTCGGTCTGCGCCGAGACGACAACGGGGTACGGGCCGTCCGGCGCTTCCGAAGGCTCGGTGTCCCGTACCGGTGCTTCTTCCAGCACCACGTGCGCGTTGGTGCCGCTCAGACCGAAGGAGGAGACACCGGCACGGCGCGGACGGTCGGCGTCCCGCTGCCAGTCGCGGGCCTCCTGGAGGAGTTCCAGTCCGCTGCCGTCCCAGTCGATCAGCGTGCTGGGCTGTTCGGCGTGCAGGGTGCGCGGCAGCTTCTCGTGCTCCAGCGCCAGGATCATCTTGATGACGCCGGCGACTCCGGCGGCGGCCTGGGTGTGGCCGATGTTCGACTTGAGCGAGCCCAGGTAGAGGGGGCGGTCGGCGGGGCGGTCGGGGCCGAACACCTCGGCGAGCGCGCCCGCCTCGATCGGGTCGCCCAGCGACGTACCGGTGCCGTGCGCCTCGATCGCGTCGATGTCCCCGGCCGACAGCCGGGCGGCGGCCAGCGCGTCGCGGACGACGCGCTGCTGGGAGGGGCCGTTGGGGGCGGTCAGTCCCTGGCTGCGCCCGTCCTGGTTCACCGCCGACCCACGGATGACCGCCAGCACGCGGTCACCGTCCCGCTGGGCGTCCGACAGGCGCTTGAGCACCAGCACACCGACGCCCTCCGACCAGCCGGTGCCGTCGGAGGCGGCGGAGAACGGCTTGCACCGGCCGTCGGCGGCCAGCCCCTTGAGCCGGGAGAACTCCACGAACGGGGTGGGCGTGGACATCACGGTGACGCCGCCGGCGAGCGCCAGCTCGCACTCGCCGCCGCGCAGCGCCTGCGCCGCCAGGTGCAGCGACACCAGGGAGGAGGAGCAGGCGGTGTCGACGGTCATGGCCGGGCCCTGGAGGCCCAGGGCGTAGGAGACCCGGCCGGACAGGACGCTGGCGGCGTTGCCGGTGCCGAAGTAGCCGTCGAGGCTGTCCAGGTCGCCCTGGTTGCCGTAGTCGGAGCCCATGGTGCCCAGGTAGACGCCGGTGCGGGACTCGCTGAGCGCCTCGGCGGTCAGCCCGGCGCGCTCCAGCGCCTCCCAGGAGGCTTCGAGGACCAGCCGCTGCTGCGGGTCCATCGAGACGGCCTCGCGCGGGCTGATGCCGAAGAAGGCGGCGTCGAAGTGCTCGGCGCGGTGGAGGAAGCCGCCGTGCCGGGAGTAGCTCTTGCCGACGGCCTCCGGGTCAGGGTCGTAGACGTCGAGGGCGTCCCAGCGCTCGGGGAAGCCGCCGATCGCGTCGCGGCCGGCGGCGAGCAGGTCCCAGAAGCGCTCGGGGGTGTCGATGCCGCCGGGCAGCTTGCAGGCCATCGCCACGACCGCCACCGGCTCGTCGGCGGTGTGCCGGGCGGCGGCGAGCGGGGCGGCGGCGGGCTGCGCCGGCGCCTCGGACAGCGCGAGCCGGTCCAGGATCAGCTCGGTGACGGCGAGCGGGGTGGGGTGGTCGAAGGCGAGGGTGGCGGGCAGCGAGAGCCCGGTCTCGGCGGCGAGGCGGCGGCGCAGCTCCACGGAGGTCATGGAGTCCATGCCGTAGACCGTGAAGACCTGCTGTTCGCCGATGCTGTCGGGGCCGGAGCCGCCGAGCACGGCCGCGCTCTCGGTGCGCACCAGTCGCAGCAGGGTGCGCTTGCGCTCGTCGGCGGGGAGCGCGGCGAGCCTGGCCCGCAGGCCGGTGGCCTCGCCGGCCGGGCCGTCGGCGGCGCGGCGGGGGCGGGGGCGGACGAGTCCGCGCAGCAGCCCGCCGAGGGCGGCCGGGTCCGTGCCCTGGTCCACCGCGCGCTGGAGCACGGCCGGTTCGAGTCGGATCGGTACGAGGTGGGCGCGGGTCCCGGCGAGGGCCGCGTCGAGGGCGCGCAGGCCCTGCGCCTCGGTGAGCGCGCCGATGCCCTGGCGGCGCATCCGGGCGACGTCGGCCTGACCGAGCCCGGCGGCCATCCCGGTGCCCTGGCGCTGCTCCCACATGCCCCAGGAGAGGCTGGTCGCGGGGCGGCCGGTGGCGCGCAGCCGGGCGGCCAGCGCGTCGAGGAAGGCGTTGGCGGCGGCGTAGGTGCTCTGGCCGGGTCCGCCGAGCACACCGGACGCGGAGGAGAACAGCACCAACGCGCAGCCTCCGAGGTCCGCGGTCAGCTCGCTCAGGTGCACCGCGCCGGCGGCCTTGGGGGCGAGGACGCGGTCGAGGCGGTCGGCGTCCTGGTCGGCGAGCAGGCCGTCGTCGACGACCCCGGCCAGGTGGAAGACGCCGGTCAGCGGGTGCGCGGGGTCGATGTCGGCGACGACCCGGGCGAGCGCCGCGCGGTCGGCGGTGTCGCAGGCGGTCACGCGGACCGCCGCCGCGCCCGCGGCGGTCAGCTCCCGGACGGCCGCGTCGGCGCCGGGGGCGTCGGGGCCGCGCCGGGAGGACAGCACCAGGTGCCGGACGCCGTGTTCGCGGACGAGGTGCCGGGCCAGGCGCAGCCCGAGGTCGCCGGTCCCGCCGGTGACGAGGACGGTGCCGCCGGCGTCCAGGGCGGCTACCGGAGCGGCGGTCTCCTGCCGGGTGATCGGGGCCAGCCGGGCGGCCAGCACGGCGTCACCGCGTACGGCGGTCTCCGGTTCGCCGGAGGCGGCGAGGGCGCGCCGGACCGCCGGGCGGTCGGCGGGGCCCGCGTCCAGGTCGACCAGGCGGACCGGGCGGTCCGGGTGCTCCGCGCGCACGGCCCTGACCAGGCCCCACACGGCGGCCTGGGCGACGCCGTCGAGCCGGTCGCCGTCGGCGGCGGCCACGCTGTCCCTGGTCACCCAGACCAGTTCGGCGCCGGCCAGGCGCGGTTCGCCGAGCAGTCGCCGCGCGCCGGTCAGGGCGGCCCGCGCGGCCTCCCGTACGGCGTCCGCGTCGGTCTCCCGTACGGCGTCCGGGTGCGACGTGGCGTCCACGAGGAGCCGGTCCGGGGCCGGGTGACCCGCGTCCAGGTGGGCGAGGAGGACGTCCAGGTGGGCGAAGGCGGGGGTGTCCGCGCCGGCCGCGAGGGCGGGCGAGCCGAGCACCCAGGTGGTGCCGCCGGGCTGGTCGTCCGTCGGGGCCAGGGGGCGGAACTCCACGGCGTACAGGTGCTCGAGGCGTTCGGCGACCCGGATCTGGTCACGGGTGGCCTCGCGCAGTTCGAGGCCGCGCACCCGGGCCACCGGGGCGCCCTGGGCGTCGGCGGCCCAGAGCCGGGCGGAACGGCGGCTGTCGTCCAGGTCGATGCGGACCCGGAGGGTCGAGCCGCCCACGGCCCGGCACTCCACCCCGCTCCAGGCGAACGGCAGCAGGACCCCGTCCCGCTCGGTGTCCTGCGGGGCGTCAAGGGCGGCCAGGGCGTGCAGGGCGGCGTCGAGCAGGGCCGGGTGCAGCCCGTAGTCGGCGGCCGAGACGCTCTCCGGCAGGCGTACCAGGGCGTACGCGGTG
>NZ_PVLV01000281.1 GCF_002982015.1 Streptomyces solincola | reverse complement strand
CTCCGCCCGCGCCCCCTCCCCGTCCACCTGACCCGGGGGCAGGGGCGGGGAAGGGTGCGGCGGCCGCCGGTGCCGCACCGGTGTGCCACCCGGCGGCCGCGGTCGATCAGCCGTCCCTACCGCGGATCCCCCGGCAGGACGTCCAGGCCGCCGCCGCCAGCCGGCCCTCGCGGGCATCCGAGTCGCGGGCCGGCCCTCGCGGGCATCCGGGCGACCGCGGTCAACCGGTGTGCCGTGCGCCCCGAGGGCCTTCCGCCGCAGGGGTCAGCGGGTCCCCTTGTCCCCGTCCCCGTCCTTTCCGCCGCTCGGGCCGTCGCCGTTTCCGCCCGGACGGGTGCTGCCGTTCGGGCCGTCGCCGCTTCCGTTCGCGCCACCCGGGCCCGAGTCCGGGCCGGCCGCCGACCCGCCACCGCCACCGGTGAACCGGTCGCGCAGCCGGCCGCCCAGGTCGCCCGCCCCGCCCGCCAGGTCCCCGACCAGCTTCATCAGCGGGTCCTTGCTGGTGCGCACCGAGTCGGCGTAGTGCGAGGCGGACTCGCGGAACGAGTCGGTGACCGAGGTGTCCTTGTCCTCCGAGCGGCGCGGATAGTGCCCGTCCATGATCCGCTGGTAGTCGCGGCTCTCCGCCCACTTCTTCAGCTCGGCCGCCCGGACCGTGGTGAACGGGTGCGAGCGGGGCAGCACATTGAGGATCTTCAGCACCGAGTCGCGCAGGTCGCCGCCCGCCTCGTACTCCTGGGCCTGCGCCAGGAACGCGTCCACGTTCATCTCGTGCAGGTGGTTGCCGCCGGCTATCTTCATCAGACCCCGCATCGAGGCCTGGAGGTCCTGGCCCACCAGCAGTCCGGCCCGGTCGGCCGACAGCTCCGACTTGCGGAACCACTCCCGCAGGGCCGTCACGATCGCCATGATCGCCACGTTGCCCAGCGGGATCCACGCCACCTTCACCGCGAGCCCGGTCAGGAAGAGCAGCACCGTGCGGTAGACCGAGTGGCCGGACAGCGCGTGGCCCACCTCGTGGCCGACGACCGCGCGCATCTCCTCCTCGTCCAGCAGCTCCACCAGACCGGTGGTCACCACGATGATCGGCTCGTCCAGGCCGATGCACATCGCGTTGGGCTTCGGGTCCTGGGTGACGTACATCGCCGGGACCTTCGCCAGGTCCAGGATGTAGCTGGCGTCCCGCAGCATGGTGTGCAGATGGGCGAACTGGGCGTCGCTCACCCGCACCGAGTCCGACAGGAACAGCAGCCGCAGGCTGCGCTCGGGCAGCAGGCCGCTCAGCGCCTTGAAGACGGTGTCGAAGCCGCTCAGCTTGCGCAGCGCGACCAGGGCGGAGCGGTCCGCCGGATGCTCGTAGGCCCGGGAGGAGATCCCGGGGAAACGCCTGCGCTGCCTGCCGGGCACGCGCTCTCGGCTGCTTTCGGTCATGCTCTGCCCCCATCGTCGTACGCGACTCGTCGGCGCCCACCCCCGCGGGCGCCCCGTGGCGCCGGCGCGGCCGGACGGTCTCGTCCCCCTGCCGGGCCCCAGCGTAGGCGGTGCGGCTACGGTGTGAACGGGCCTGTGGACAACCCGTCGACCGGCCTGTGGAAAACCCCGGACCGGGACCGGACCGGGACGACCCACGGACACGAGGAGTACCCCCCATGCACCACGCCGCCGCCCTGCTCGCCGCCGCCTCCGGACAGCAGGGGCCGGGCAACACGCTCCGGATCGTCCTCGTCGTCTCGATCGTCGGAGCCGTCCTGCTCGCCTGGTTCCTGCTGCGCGGATACCGCGACACGGGGAGTGACAACCGGGACAACGACTGAGTCGGCGTGAGCGTGCCCGGACCCCCCGCATACGATGTGCGCGACGTCTCAGCCACACCGACGGATAGGTCCTGCCGAAGATGAGCCTCCCCACCGCCGCCTCCAGTCTGGTCACGCTCGCCGCCGAGCACACCGAGCACAATCCGAGCCTCAACCCGTACCTGACCGGTGGCGGCGCCCTGGTGGTGCTGTTCCTGCTGCTGTGGGTCACCACCCGCTTCAACCGCGACCGCTGAGCCGTCCGCTCGGCCCCCAGAGGGGGACCGCCCGGCGGGCGACCGCCGGGACCGGGCGACCGCCGGGACCGGGCGACCGCCGGGACCGGCCGCGTCACCGTGCCGTTAGGCTCTGCACGCATGGGAGACCAGGAAGTGCCCGACCGTCCCGGCAAGCGCCGACTGGGCGTCATGGGCGGAACGTTCGACCCGATCCACCACGGGCACCTGGTGGCCGCCAGTGAGGTGGCCGCCCTGTTCCACCTGGACGAGGTCGTCTTCGTGCCGACCGGGCAGCCGTGGCAGAAGAGCCACCGGACCGTCTCCCCGGCGGAGGACCGCTACCTGATGACGGTCATCGCCACGGCGTCCAACCCGCAGTTCTCGGTCAGCCGCATCGACATCGACCGGGGCGGACCGACGTACACCGTCGACACCCTGCGGGACCTGCGCGACCGCAACGAGGACACCGACCTCTTCTTCATCACCGGCGCCGACGCCCTCTCGCAGATCATGCCGGGCTGGCGGGACGCGGAGGAGCTGTTCTCCCTCGCCCACTTCATCGGGGTGACCCGGCCCGGCCACGACCTGTCCGACGACGGCCTGCCCGAAGGCGGCGTCTCCCTCGTCGAGGTGCCGGCGCTCGCCATCTCCTCGTCCGACTGCCGTGCGCGCGTCGAGCGCGGCGACCCGGTCTGGTACCTGGTCCCGGACGGTGTGGTGCGCTATATCGACAAGCGCCAGTTGTACCGGGGCGAGTGAGCCGCGGAGAGGGGCACCGGTGAACGATCAGCACGACCCGTACGGCGCGTACGACCCGTACGCCCAGTACGACCCGGAGGGCCGCCCGCGGATCGTCGGCTACGACGCCTACGGGCAGCCGGTGTACCAGCAGCCGCAGCAGTTCCAGCAGCACCATCCGCAGCAGCAGTCCCAGCAGTCCCAGCAGTCCCAGCAGTCCCAGCAGCCGCAGCAGGCGGAGGCCGGCGACTGGCAACGGGCCGGTGGATACGCCGACCCGCAGCAGGGCTACGCCGACCCGGGACAGCAGGGGTACGGGCAGGGGTACGGGCAGCAGTACGGCGCGCCGTACGACCAGTCCCACGGCGGGTCGTACCAGGAGCAGTACCCGGACCCGTACGCCGGCCAGTACGGGCAGCAGCCCGCGCAGGGGTACGAAGCGGGCTACGGGCAACAGCAGCCCTACGCCGGTTCCTGGGCGCCGGCCGCCCCGGCGGCCGACCGGCCCTCCGTACCCGAACCGCGTACCGCGCCGGAGCCGTTGCCAGAGGGGGTTGCCCGCCCGTCCGGGCCGGACGGGACGGCCGAGCGGCCGTTGCCCGGGGCGCGGCGTGCCGACCGGGAGACCGCCGGCCAGACCCCGGACGGCGACTACCGCACCGAGCAGTTCTCCTTCGTCGAAGAGCCCGACGAGGACTCCGAGGACGTCATCGACTGGCTCAAGTTCACCGAGAGCCGCTCCGAGCGCCGTGAGGAGGCCCGCCGCCGCGGCCGCACCCGGGTCATCGCCCTGGCAGCCGTCCTCGCCGTCGCTCTCGTCGGCGGCGTCGGCTGGCTCTGGGCCGCCGGGAAGCTCCCCTGGTCCGGAGGGGACGGCGGCACCGGCGCGGCCACCGCGGCGGGCGGCCCGCAGAAGCGCGACGTGATCGTCCTGCACCTGCACACCACCGGCTCCGACGACACCGCCACCGCCCTGCTCGTGGACAACGCCACCACCAAGCAGGGCACCACCGTGCTGCTGCCCAATGCGCTGTCCGTCCGTGACGAGGACGGCAACGCCACCACCCTCGCCAAGTCCGTCGAGGAGGACGGCGGCACCGGCACCCGGGAGGCCGTCGGCTCGCTGCTCGGCACGAAGGTCACCGGCACCTGGCGGCTGGACACCCCGTACCTGGAGAAACTGGTCGAGATCACCGGCGGCATCGAGGTCAGCACCGACACCGAGGTGCCGGCCGGCGGCGGCAAGAACGGCGCGCCCCGCGTCCCGCGCGGCGAGAACCGGACCCTGGACGGCCGGATGGCCGTCGCCTACGCCACCTACCGGGCCGAGGGCGAGCCCGAGACGCGCCGGCTCCAGCGCTTCGGCCAGGTCGTCCACGGCGTGCTGCGCAAGCTCTCCGACGACCCGGAGGCCGCCACCCTCACCGTGCGGAACCTCGCCCAGGTGCTCGACCCCTCCCTCCCCGAGAACGACCTCGGCGCCTCCCTCGCCCGGCTCGCCGCGCACGCCAAGGCGGGTGACCACCGCACCGCGCTCCTTCCCGTGGGCCCGGACGGCTCGCTGGGCGAGGAGGCCGCCGCGAGCGTCGTCAAGGACGTCCTGGGCGGCTCGGTCAGCGCCCCCGAGCAGGGCGCCGCGCCCAAGATCGCGGTGCGGAACGCCTCCGGCGACCCGGACGCCGCCGAGGAGGCCAGGATCGTGCTGGTCAACGGCGGGTTCACCGCGGTCGACGGCGGCAGCGCGGACGACACCGCGGCCTCCGAGGTGCGGTACGCCGACCCGGCGGGCAAGACGGCCGCCGAAGAGGTTGCCAAGACCCTGAACCTGCCCGCATCGGCCGTTGCCCAGGGCGACGGAGCCGGCGGCGCGGCCGTCACCGTGGTGCTGGGCTCGGACTACGGCACCGGGTAGCGGCGGAGCGGAGCGTCATCGGTTTGCCGGGCTGTCGGCGGCACGTGAGACCCTTGGGGTGTCCCGGACCGCCGACGAAAGCCAGCATGTGACCGCCACCGACCGCTCCATCGAGCTCGTGACTGCCGCCGCCCAGGCGGCGGCCGACCGGCTCGCGCACGACATCATCGCCTACGACGTCAGCGACGTGCTGTCGATCACCGACGCCTTCCTGCTCGCCTCCGCGCCCAACGACCGCCAGGTCAAGTCGATCGTCGACGAGATCGAGGAGCGGCTGAACAAGGACCTCGGCGCCAAGCCGGTCCGCCGCGAGGGCGACCGCGACGCCCGGTGGATCCTGCTCGACTACGTCGACATCGTCGTCCACGTCCAGCACAGCGAGGAGCGTGTCTTCTACGCCCTGGAGCGCCTGTGGAAGGACTGCCCCGAGCTGCCGCTGCCCGAGGACGCGGCGCAGACCCGCGGCAAGGCCGAGGAGCACGCCCGGCTCACCGGCGCCGACGCGACGGACGGTGAGCTGAGCTGAACGGCGCCGGCAGCGGCCGCGGCCGCAAGATCGTCCTGTGGCGCCATGGCCAGACCGCGTGGAACCTCGAGCGCCGCTTCCAGGGCACCACGGACATCGAGCTGACCGAGGCCGGCGTCGAGCAGGCCCGCCGGGCCGCCCGGCTGCTGGCCGCGCTCAAGCCGGACGCCGTCGTCGCCTCCGACCTGCGGCGCGCGGCGGCCACCGCCGGTGAGCTGGCCGCGGTGACCGGGCTGCCGGTCGCCCATGACGCGGCGCTGCGGGAGACGTACGCCGGCGAGTGGCAGGGGCTGACCCACGAGGAGATCGTGGCCCGCTACGGCGAGCAGTACGCCGCGTGGAAGCGCGGGGAGCCGGTGCGGCGCGGCGGCGGCGAGCTGGAGACCGAGGTCGCCGACCGGGCGGCGCCGGTCGTGCTGGGTCACGCCGACAAGCTGCCGGACGGCGGCATCCTGGTCGTCGTCAGCCACGGCGGCACCATCCGCACCACCATCGGCCGGCTGCTGGGCCTGGAGTCCCACCACTGGGAGGGCCTGGGCGGGCTCACCAACTGCTGCTGGTCGGTCCTCGGCGAAGGCGCGCGCGGCTGGCGGCTGCTGGAGCACAACGCGGGCACCCTCCCGGAGCCCGTCCTCGGCGACGACACCTGATCCGAGGGCCGGCGCCCGACCACCGGATTTCCCTTTCCGGCAGGTCACCGGCTAGAGTTCTTCTTGTTCGCAGCGCGGAGCGCGAAGGACACGAGGGGCTATAGCTCAGTTGGTAGAGCGCCTGCATGGCATGCAGGAGGTCAGGAGTTCAATTCTCCTTAGCTCCACAGTCAAGAATCCCGTCCCCTTCAGGGGGCGGGATTCCGTCGTGTACGGGGCCGGGCGTCGTACGGGGCCGGCCGGCGGGCGGGCAGGCGTCGCCCGGGTGCGTGGAAGCGGACATTCCGTCGGGTACGCGACGACCGCCGGGCCCGGCCGCGGGCTGCTGACTCGTCCCGCTGACCGCCGTCCGCGGCCATGGCAGAATCGGACGGCCGGAGGGGACGACGGCGGTACGGGTACGGGAGGGAGTACGCATGGCCGGCAGCGGTTCCGAGGAGACTCCCGACCATCCCGGCGCGGTACGGGCGCGGACCGGACTGAGCTGCCCCTCGTGCGGCTCGGCCCACGTCGCCCAAGTGCTCGGTGACAACGGCGGAGTGTCCTATGTGTGCACGTCCTGCGGCCATAGCTGGAGCTGATCGATGGGTGCACACAGGCGGAAGTGCGACTGGTGCGGCAGCGGTACGCCGATCGTCCGCGACATGGAACCGGTCAACAGCCGTTACCAGTACTGGTGCGAGGAGTGCGCGCGGGCGCTGATCATAAAGGGCGACCCCATCGAGACCTACCGGGAACTCGAAGGGGAGCCCATCTACGGGCGCCTGCTCGACGAGCACTGCACCCTCAAGCGTTTCTACTCCTTCGCCAGAGCCTGACCGTCGGCCGCCCCGGCCGGGTCGTGGCGGCCCTGCGCGGGCAGCCGCACCCGGTCGTCCGCCGAACCGGTGGGCGGCCCCATGGCCGTACCGTCCCCGCCCGCGCCGCCCTCCCGGCGCAGCCTCAGCGCGAAGGCGGCCAACAGGCCCAGCCCCACCAGGGTGTACAGCCCGGACAGCAGCATCTGCCCCGGGTTCTGGTGCAGTTCGAGCCGGACCGGGGCCGGGGCGTGCGGCACCCACCACAGCGCGAACGAGCCGAACACCAGGCCCACCCCCGCCGTCCAGACCGGCCGCGCCCGCACCGCGAGCAGCACCAGCGCCGGCACGCACCACACCCAGTGGTGCGACCAGGAGATCGGGGACACCAGCAGCGCCGTCACCCCGCAGGCCACCACCGCCACCGGCCGGTCGCCGCGCAGCGCCGCGAGCACCGCGACCGCCAGGCCGGCCGCCCCGACCAGCAGCGCCGCGACCAGCCACCACACGCCCGGGTCGGTGGTGTGCAGCAGCCGGGCCAGCGCCCCGTTCAGCGACTGGTTGGCCGTCTCCTCCTTGCGGCCCACCCGGCTCGTCTCGAAGATCATCCGCGTCCAGAAGTTGCGCGAGTCGTACGGCAAGGCCACCGCGGACGCCGCCGTCACCAGCACGAACACCCCGGTGGCCAGGGCCGACCGGCGCAGCCAGTCGCCTCCCCGCCCTCCGTCGCGCCGCAGTCCCAGCAGCCCCACCGCCAGCATCAGCACCACGAACAGCCCCGGCGTCAGCTTCACCGCCGTCGCGAGACCGGTGCCGACGCCCGCCCAGCGGTGGCCCGCGCGCCGGGTGAAGTCCCACAGCACCGCCACCGCGATCAGCAGGTTGATCTGCCCGTACCGCAGCGTCGTCCACACCGGCTCGCACCACACCAGTACCGCCGCCGCCCACAGCGCGGTCGTCCACAGCGCCCGCGCCGGCGCCTCGGGCCGCACCAGGCGCAGCGACAGCCGCACCAGCGCCACCAGCAGCAGCAGGTTCCCCGCCGTCGCCGCGGTCCGCATCTCCGGTACGCCCAGCAGCGTCAGCGGGGTGAACAGCAGGGCGGCGAACGGCGGGTAGGTGGTCTGAAGGTTCGCCGAGGTGGCGCGCATCGCGTACAGGTCGCCGCCGGCGAGCACCGTCTCGCCCTCCGCCCGGTACACCGACAGGTCCAGCATCGTCACGTTCGCGGCGCGCTGCGCCACCCAGAACGCGGCGAGCGACAGCAGGCAGGCCACCGCCGCGGTGGCGAGGGGCGCCCGGGCCAGGCGCGCCCGGAGGTTCACGGTCACGGTCACCCCCAGGACGCTACCGGGCGCCCGGCCCGGGTCCGCACCCGCCGTGGGCCGGGCCCGCGCCCCGCCCCGTAACCGATTTGGCGAAGCACCGGGGGGACCGTGTAATGTTCTCTCTGTCGCCGCGAGGGAAGCCCGCCAGGGAAACCCGGACCGGGAGGAGATCCCGGAAGGCGGCACACCGTAAGGGGCTATAGCTCAGTTGGTAGAGCGCCTGCATGGCATGCAGGAGGTCAGGAGTTCAATTCTCCTTAGCTCCACAGCACGTGGGAGGCGGGTCATCCGGTCGGATGGCCCGCCTCCTTCGCGTTCCCGGCTCCCGGTCTCCCGAGGCGTCGGGTCGGCCGTCGCCCGTTTCCCGGGTCACCGGGCCCGTCACCGGGCCCGCCGTCGGGGAGACGACGAGCCCGGTCATGGGCAACGGCGGTGGTCAACCCTGTCCGCTGCCCAGGGCCTTGCGGGTCACGCCGGGCAGCGCCGGGCGGTCCGGCCGCTCCTGCGGGGCCGCCTCCAGCCGCAGCGCCAGCTCGGGACAGCGGCGCACCGCCAACTGGGCCCGGTCCCGCAGATGCATCGGCACCGACGCGTCGGCCAGCACCGGATAGCCGTCCCGGCCCATCCGCATCAGCTCCGGCACGATGTCCGCGCACAGCCCGTGGCCCTTGCACAGCGTCCAGTCCACGGCGAGCTTCTCGCCGGTCGGAATGGACTCCTCCGCGTCCTGGTAGCCGGGCCCCGGCAGCGGCAGCACCCCGGTCGTCGGACGGCCGCAGCCGCCGTGCAGCACATGCGCGGCCAGGTCGTCGGTGAACGCCGACAGCGTCGAGGCGAAGAACCGCGCCGACCCGTCCGGGTGCTTGCACACCCCGCGCCCCTTCACCGCCTGGGTCACCTCCCGCAGCGCCTCCAGCGCCGCCGGACCGCCGCCGTTCAGCACGTCCGACAGCCCGCCGGCCGCCGCCGGCAACCCCAGCCTGCACGGGCCGCACTGCCCTGCGGTCTCCGCCGCCAACCAGTTCGCCACCCGCTGCGCCTCGCCCAGCGGGCAGGTTTCCGGACCGATCGGCAGGATCGCCCCGGCTCCCAGCGAACCGCCGACGGCCGCCAGCGACTGCCGGGAGACCACCGCGTCGTGCACGGCCACCGAGTCGATCCAGTTGCCGTGGTAGCCGCCGGTCAGCACGCCCTGCGGCAGCGGCGGAGCGCCCGCCAACTGGAGCACGTACCGCAGCGGGACCCCGGTCGGCACCTCCACCACCATCGGCCGGGCCACCGCGCCGGAGATGGTCAGCAGCACCGTGCCCGGCTCGCTGTCCAGCCCGCTGTGCGCGTAGCGGGCCGAGCCGATCCGGCCGGCGACGGCCAGTTGCGCGTACGTCTCGGCGTTCGACAGCAGCGTCGGCGCCCCGCCCACACCGGACTCCGCCGCCCGCTCCCGGCGGCCCGGCGGCAGCGCGGGCCCGCCGCTCGCCGCGCGGATCACGGCCGACGCCTCACCGGAGACCATCCGCTCCGGGGTGCGCACCACCCGGGCCCGCAGCCGCTGCCCGCGCCGGTCGGACAGGCCGCGCTCGGCCAGCGCGGCGCGGATGGAGACCTCGGTGGAGTTGCGGGTCACCGCCACCACCAGCGTCCGGGCGCCCAACGCCTCGGCGGCCAGCAGAGCCCCGTCCAGAATGAGGTGCGGGGCCCGGTTGAGCAGCACGGTGTCCTTGCGGCAGGCCGGTTCGCCCTCGCTGCCGTTGACCACGACGACCGGCCGCACCCCGCGCCGGATCGTCGCCTTGGCAACGGCACGCAGCTTCCGCCCGAACGGGAAACCCGCCCCGCCGCGCCCGCGCAGGGATATCTCGTCGGCCAACTGCGCCAGCTTCTCCCCGGCGATCGGTTCGAGCGGCCCGTGGACCTTCAGATGCATCGCCAGGTCGAGCCGCTCGACCAGGTCGAAGCCCTGAGTGAGCTGGGGCAGGCCGACGACGCGGACCTCGGGGACGTCGGGGAGCGGGGTGTTCACGGGCGTTCTCCTGCGGGTGCGGTCCACGGCTCGCCGGCCGGCGGTTGCTGGAAGGGGTCCTGTGCGGGCGCGGCGAAGGGGGTGAAGGGCGGGAACGAATCCGGGCCGGGCGGGAAGGAGCCGCCGCCGGTGGCGCCGCCCGCGGCGGCGTGCCGCCGACCCGTGGTGCCGGCCGGGCCGCTGCCGCCGGTGGCGCCCGGGTCGCCGTACGGGAAGCCGTAGGAGGGGGGAGCGCCGGCCGGCTGCGGAGGGGTCGAGGCGAGCGGCCGGGAGAAGCCGGCGGGCTCGACCGGCTCGGCGGCCTCGAAGGACTCGTGGGGCTCGTGGGGCTCGTAGGACTCGTACGGAGAGTGGGAGGGCTGCTGGGGGACGTACGAGGAGAACGGCGGCGCGGCGGTCCGGGCGGACGGCGGGGACGGTGCCGGGG
>NZ_PVLV01000280.1 GCF_002982015.1 Streptomyces solincola | reverse complement strand
CGCCCCGGCACCAGCCGCCCCGACCCGAACCCCGGCCCCGGTCCGGCGGCGCCCGCCGCCCCCAGCGGCCCGCCTGCCGGCCATGAGCCGCCCGTCACGAGTACCGAGTCGGTGGCCGCCACGGCTACCGGTGCCCGGATCCCCTCGCAGAAGGAGCACACGCCCGTGAACAGCCATGACACCCCTCGGCCCACCGTGCCGACACCCGCACCGCGTGTCGCCGGCGGTGCGGTGCGGCCGGCGGGGCGGCACGCCACGAACATCACGCTGGGCCAGTACCTGGTGGAGATGACCAACGCCGCCCTCGCCGCGATCACCGCGGGCGAAAAGGCCAAGGACATCACCCAGGGCGCCGCCAAGCTTGCCAAGGCGCTCAACACGCTGGCCGAGGAGCTGGCCGACGCTCACCACCTCGACCCGCGCCTGATCGCCCAGGTCCAATCGCTGGCCGAAGACGTCGGGCGCATGGAGGGTTTGGCGCGCACCGCGTCGACGGCCTGCGACACGGCGGTGGTCACGGCGGTGCAGGCCGCGCAGCAGACGGGCCGCACCTACCAGGCCGACCTCGACGCGATGGCCGACGGCGGCACCGCCCACGCCTCGGCCGCCACCCACCACCAGTGAAGGAAACCCAGCGATGAGTGACACCACGACCGGGAACTACGCCGACTTGCAGCGGGTGCTGCTCCATGTCCAGGCCGCGATGGACGACCTGTCCGATGACATGGCCCTGCTGCGGCGGATCATGGCGAACACCGCCGTCCGCGTCGACCAGGTCGCCGACGCCATCGCCGACGCCGACGTCGACCAGCAGTTCGTGGGGCTGACCCAGCAGGTCGCCGAGGCCCTCGGCAGCGCCGTCCACCACACCCGCAACCTGTCGGAGGCCGGCGGCGAGGCCGCCGCCCAGACCGCCGCGACGAGGCGGATGCACGCCTCGATGTACGGGGCGCTGGACCAGGTCCGCACCGGCCGGAAGCACAAGACGCCCAAGCCCGGCTTCTTCGCCGACTGAGTACCCCCGCTCCACCCGCCGGCCGGGGCCGGCCCGCAGCACGCGGGCCGGCCCCGACCCGCGAGCTGTCCCCCACCCGACCCCCCTCTAGCTCGATTCGGAGACCTGCCCGTGTACCTGCCGCGCGCCGTCGCGCTGGAACGCCTCGCCTGCACCCTGGCCGCGCCGGTGATCTGCGCGGCCCCTAACCACTCCCCCGCCGGTCTGACCACCGCCGGCATCGCCGTGCTCGGTGCGGCCGGCCTCGGCAACGCCGTGCACGCCGCCCGCAGCCGCACCCCCGGCTCCGGGCAGCGCATCCTGCGCAGCCTCCCCTTCGCCCTGGCCGCCGCCGTCGACGTCACCGCACTGTGGACCCCGGGCTGGGGCCCGTGGAACGCCGACGCCCTGGCCGCCGCCGGCTGGGCGGTGGCGTGCGGGGCGCTGGCTCCCTTCTCCCGCACCAGCCGCGGGCACCGCTCCGCGCCCGCGGTGCGACCCGCGCTCGCAGCCGCCCCGTCCGCCGACGAGCCGTACGAGGAGGTGCCGGTGGTGGAGGAGGCACTGGAGCCGCTGCACCCCGAGGACGGAGCACCCCTCTACACCCGCTCTGCCCGCGAGCTGTGGGAGCGCGCCGGCCTGCCCGGGGGCACCCTGCTGGTCAAGGCCATCCCCCACCCGGACACCGAGCACGACCTGACGATCCTGCTGCGCTCCCGCGAGCCCGGCCGGCCCATCGGCAACCTCACGCCGGCGGCGGTGGCCGCCGCGTTCGTCGTCATGGAGCAGGACGTCACCCTCGCCCCCGTCGAAGCCCAGCCCGATGGCCGACAGAGCGGGCCCGGGTGGGTGCAGGCCCACATCACCCCCGACGCCAACCGACGCCGGACCACCGAACCGACCACGGAGCAGTGGTGGGCGGACCGCATCAGCACCGACCGCGGCCCCATCCCCGGCAGCGTGTTCGTGAAGAAGGTCCGCGAAGACCGCCGGCGCGTCACCCACTACATCGCCCAGGTACCCGACGAGATCGGCGAACCGCGCGTCAACCTCCACACCCTGGCCGCCGCGCTGAAGACGAAGTACGACGACGGCCGACTGTTCGTCACCATCGACGCCGACCACGTCCTGGTCTCGCTATGGGACACCAGCCCGCTCGCGCAAGAGTTCCCCGCCACCCGCGAGCTGCTCACCCCAGACGCGGACGGGCGGTGGGTGACCGGCTACCTCGGCAACGGCCAGCCCGCGAGGAACCGGGTCTACACCGACCGCGGCGCGGCCCACGGCCTGTTCGTGGCTCCCTCCGGCGGCGGCAAGACCCAACTGATGGCCCTGCATGTCGCCGCCGACGCGCTGTTCGGCGGCGTGGTGTGGCTGGCCACCGAAGCCCCCGACGAGAAGACCGCCGCGCTCGGCGAGCACACCGACCGCTACGGCATCGGCGCCCTGTACATGCTGCGGATGCTGCGGGCGCTCAACGCCCTGATGGAAATCCGCGGACAGATGCTGTGGGACGACGGCCGCCTGCACGACTGGGACCCCAAGGCCCCGGGCTGCCCCTACCGGATGCTGTCGGCCTACCTGGACGAGTTCCTCTCCGCCGCCCGCCACGGCACCTACGGCGAGGAAGTCATGGACCTCGCCGAGACGGTGTCGGTCAAGGGCCGCAAGTACGGCATCGGCATCAAAGTCGCCGGCCAGTCCATCTACGTCCAGGACGGTTTCACCCAACTGCTGTGCGAGAACCTGAGGGAGAACTGCATCCCGGTGATCCTCAAGGTCGCGGCGAAGAAGGTCGGCGACATGTTCCGCGCCCTGGGTATCGCCGAGGACCACATCCCCGCTCCCCTCCCCCGCAGCTTCTCCCCCGAGGAGAGGGGCCGCATCGAGCGGGTCATGGCCGGCGAGCCGGAGCCGCCGGCCGACTCCAACACCGGCGGCGCCGGCTGGATCGTCGAAGGCAAGCAGCCCGACGTCCTGCGCACCCTGTACATGAACTTCAAGACCGGCATCGACCACTACTTCCCCGACCTCGTCACCTCCCTCACCGATCACGAGATCGGCGAGCTTGAGCGCCGCGAGCTGTGGTTCGACTGGACCGAACCGCCCCGGCCCGGCGAGTTCCCCAC
>NZ_PVLV01000027.1 GCF_002982015.1 Streptomyces solincola | reverse complement strand
CCGGTGCCCCGCTCCCCGCCTCGCACGGCGGCGGACCGGGGCACCGGCCGTACCCGGCCCCGGCGTCCCGGCCGCCGGAAGCCGTCGGGCCCCGACTGGCCCCGACCGGGCCGGGTGCCCCGACCGCCGGAAGCCGCCGGCTGTACCCGGCCCCGGCGCCCCGACCGCTGGAAGCCACCGGTCCCGACTGGCCCCGGCGCCCCGACCCGCCGGAGGCTGCCTGCCCCGACCGTGCCCGGCCTGCCGGTCGCTCGAAGCTCGTCGGCCGCGTCAGGATCGTGTCAAAAGGGGCCGGTCAGGGGCCCGAGCGGCTGTCCGGGCCGCTGTTCGGCCGTAAGGTCGTCCGACGGTCGGAACAGGCGGACATATGACAATGGGACCCATGGGACGCGGCAGGCTACGGATCTATCTCGGCGCGGCGCCGGGCGTCGGCAAGACCTACGCGATGCTCGCCGAGGCCCACCGGCGGGTCGAGCGCGGCACCGACTGCGTGGTCGCCTGTGCGGCCCACCACGACCGCCCCCGCACCCTCGCGGCACTGGCGGGCCTGGAGCGCGTACCGGCCCGCCAGACCGGCCCCGGCGGGGCCCCTGGAGCCTCTGCGGCCGGTACGGAGGACTCCCGCGCCGACATGGACGTGGACGCCGTGCTCGCCCGCCGCCCCGCCGTCGCCCTGGTGGACGACCTCGCCCACACCAACGCCCCCGGCGCCCGCAACGCCAAGCGCTGGCGGGACGTCGAGGAACTCCTCGCCGCCGGCATCGAGGTGATCTCCACCGTCAACATCCAGCACCTGGAGTCCCTCGGCGACGTCGTCGAGTCCATCACCGGCGTACGCGAACCGGACACCGTGCCCGACGAGGTGGTGCGCCGCGCCGACCAGATCGAACTCGTCGACATGTCGCCCCAGGCGCTGCGCCGCCGCCTCGCGCACGGCAACGTCTACCGCCCCGACGAGGTCGACGCCGCCCTCTCCAACTACTTCCGCCCCGGCAACCTCACCGCCCTGCGGGAGCTGGCCCTGCTGTGGACCGCCGACCGGGTCGACGAGTACCTCCAGCAGTACCGCGGCGAGCACGGCATCCGCTCCACCTGGCAGGCCCGCGAGCGGATCGTCGTCGGCCTCACCGGCGGCCCCGAGGGCCGCACCCTGATCCGGCGCGCAGCCCGGATGGCCGCCAAGGGCTCCGGCAGCGAGATCCTCGCCGTCCACATCGCCCGCAGCGACGGCCTCACCTCAGCCTCGCCGAAGGAACTGGCCGTCCAGCGCACCCTGGTCGAGGACCTCGGCGGATCGTTCCACCACGTCGTCGGCGACGACGTGCCGCACGCCCTGCTGGAGTTCGCCCGCGGCGTCAACGCCACCCAGGTCGTGCTCGGCTCCAGCCGCCGCAGGACCTGGCAGTACGTGCTCGGGCCCGGCGTCGGCGCCACCGTCGCCCGCGACTCCGGCACCGACCTCGACGTGCACATCGTCACCCACGAGGAGGTCGCCCGCGGCCGCGGACTGCCGGTCGCCCGCGGCAGGGCGCTGGGCCGCAACCGGGTGCTGTGGGGCTGGCTCACCGGCGTCGCCGGACCCGCGCTGCTCACCCTGCTGCTCTCGCACACCGGCGCCGACCTCGGCCTCGCCAACGACATGCTGCTGTTCCTGTCCATGACCGTCGCCTCGGCGCTCCTCGGCGGCCTCGCCCCCTCCCTGGCCTCCGCCGCCTTCGGCTCGCTGCTGCTCAACTGGTTCTTCGCCCCGCCGCTCTACCGCTTCACGGTCGCCGACCCCAAGAACGTCGTCGCCCTCGCCGTCTTCTTCGGCGTCGCGGTCGCCGTCGCCTCCGTGGTGGACCTCGCCGCCCGGCGCACCCAGCAGGCCGCCCGGCTGCGCGCCGAGTCCCAGGTGCTGTCCTACCTCGCCGGCAGCGTGCTGCGGGTCGGCGTCCCCCAGGCCGCGCCCGGCGGCGAGAGCGCCCTGGAGGCACTGCTGGAACGCGTCCGCGAGACCTTCTCCATGGAGTCCGCCGCCCTCCTGGAGCGGGCCGGCGACACCGAGCCGTGGACCAGCGCGGGGCGGGTCGGGCCCCGCCCCGTCGACCGCCCCGAGGACGCCGACGTGGACGTCCCCGTCGGCGACCACCTCGCCCTCGCCCTGTCCGGACGGGTGCTGCCCGCCGAGGACCGCCGGGTGCTCGGCGCGTTCGCCGCCCAGGCCGCCGTCGTGCTGGACCGGCAGAAGCTGGTCGACCAGGCCGAGGAGGCCCGCAAGCTCGCCGAGGGCAACCGCATCCGCACCGCGCTGCTCGCCGCCGTCAGCCACGACCTGCGCACCCCGCTGGCCGGCATCAAGGCCGCCGTCTCCTCGCTGCGCTCCGACGACGTCGAGTGGTCCGAGGAGGACCAGGCCGAGCTGCTCGCCGGCATCGAGGCGGGCGCCGACCGCCTGGACCACCTGGTCGGCAACCTCCTCGACATGTCCCGCCTTCAGACCGGCACCGTCACCCCGCTGCTGCGCCCCACCGACCTGGACGAGGTGGTGCCGATGGCGCTCGGCGGCGTCCCCGACGGCAGCGCCGACCTCGACATCCCCGAGACCCTGCCCATGGTGGAGGTCGATCGGGGCCTGCTGGAGCGGGCCGTCGCCAACGTCGTCGAGAACGCCGTCAAGTACAGCCCCGGCGCAGCCCCCGTCCTGGTCTCCGCCAGCGCGCTCGCCCAGCGCGTCGAGCTGCGGGTGGTCGACCGCGGACCGGGCGTCCCCGACGAGGCCAAGGAGCGCATCTTCGAACCCTTCCAGCGCTTCGGGGACGCCCCGCGCGGCGCCGGGGTGGGCCTGGGCCTGGCCGTCGCCCGCGGCTTCGCCGAGGCCATGGGCGGCACCCTGGCCGCCGAGGACACCCCCGGCGGCGGCCTGACCATGGTCCTCACCCTGCGCGCCGTGCCCCCGGCCGCGCCGCCGCCGGGGGTGTCCTCGGC
>NZ_PVLV01000279.1 GCF_002982015.1 Streptomyces solincola | reverse complement strand
CCGACGACCCGCACACCCGGCACGCCGCACACCGGGCGGCCCGCTGGCTCGCCCCCATCACCCCTCAGCCCGCCGACCCGGCCACTCCCCCGCGCACGCAGCCCGGCCACGACCTGGAAGCCACCGCCGAACGCGCCCTGCACGCCCTCGTCCACGCGCAGGCCCCGCCCCCCTCGGTCGCCGCCGTGCTCGCCACCCTCCTGCACGCCGGCGCCACCGAGCGCACCCACACCTGGAACGCCCTCCTCCAGGAGCCCTCCCACTCCGCCTCCCCCACCATCGAAGCCGTCCTCACCGCCGTCGCCGCGGTCGTCTCCCTCCGCACCGGCGCCCACGACCGGGCCGCCCGCCAGGCCGCCCACGCCCTGCGCCTGCTCCCGCCGGAGACCTGGGGCGTGGCCGTCGGCATGCCCCTGGCGGCCGCGGTGCTCGCCGCCACCCGGCTCGGCCGCCACAGCGAGGCAGCCCAGCGTCTGCGCCTCCCGGTCCCCGACGCCATGTTCCACACCCCCGCCGGACCCCACTACCTGCTCGCCCGCGGCCACCACCATCTGGCCACCGGCCGCCCCCGGGCCGCCCTCAACGACTTCCACACCTGCCGCGACCTGCTCCAGCAGCGCCCACCGGCCGGCCCGGCCCCCGACTGGCAGACCGGCGCCGCCGAAGCCTTCCGCGCCCACGGCGAGACCGCCGACCCCGCCCGCGACCCCATCGCGGCCCTCACCCGCGCCGAACGCCGCGTCGCGGTCCTCGCCGCCCACGGCTGCACCAACCGCAGCATCGCCGCGCGCCTCTACGTCACCCCCAGCACCGTCGAGCAGCATCTGACGCACATCTACCGCAAGTTGTCCCTCACCTCGCGCCGCCAGCTCTCCGGCCTCGTCACCGAGCCCCGCGCCTGACCTGCGATCCCCCAGAAGCAGGAAACCCACCCCACCGCCCTGACACGCAGGCGGTCGAGTGGGTCTCCCGTCACGTCCGTCGGACGGCGGCCCGCCTACCGGCGACCCGCCAGCACACCCTCACGCTCCGACGCGTCCGACCCGGCCGACACGGGCTCATCACCTCGCGCCTCAGGCTCGAAGCCCGCCTTCACCTCCCGCTTCTCCTTCCACAGGTGGTAGAGCGAGAGTCCGAGGATGGCCGTGCCGACCAGGTTGAACACGAAGTGCCACCAGACGCGGTACGTGGTGAGGGCCGGCCCCGGGTCGATCACGCCGAACCAGGTGGACAGACCGATCGCCCGACTCGCGCCCATCGCCACCGACACCGTCAGCACGATGTGCTCGATGCCGTGGAAGCCCTGCATCCACACGCCCATCGTGGCGAGCTTGCGCGACTTCAGATGCCGGGCCGTCCGCCCGGTGATCTGCACGATGCCCACCAGCCCGGCCAGGAAGATGAAGTTCCCGGTCAGATGGAGGATCTCCATGCCGAGCGAGGGCTTGGTCATGTCGACCTGCCCCATCCCGCGCGCCAGGCTGTCCGCCCACGGGGTCATCCAGGCGGGCGAGTACGGATGGGCGATCCAGTAGCCGGCCTGCGCCACGTGCTCCTGGAAGTGCCCGATCTGGCCGACCACCCCCAGGCCGATGAGACCCACCGCCGTCTTGTACAGCCACGGCCGTACCGGCCCCCGGTTCGCCCAGGCGAGTACGGCGACGGCCAGCCACATCGCCACCGCCCACGCGATGAACAGCACGGCCCCCGCCGTGTCCACCGACGAGACCGCACTTCCCATCCCCGGCATCCCCGGCATGCTCTGGTGCATTCCCGGTCCGTGATCCATGCCCCTGCTCCCTCCCCAGCGCTGCGGACAATGACTCATCGGTGAGCCGACCGCCACGCTAGGAACCAGCCCGACCCTTCCACCACTTCAGAAGTGCCGACTTACGGGACGGATCAAGGCCAACGGGCCGGCCTCACCGAGGCCGGCCCGAGAGTATCGCCACCGGTCAGGGACGGGCCAGGAGTTCGGAGATCTTCCGGACGATCACCGCGAGCTCGCGCAGGTCCTGCGGGGCCAGTCCCCGGCTGAGATCCTCCGCGACCTCCTCCACCCCACTGGCGACCTGGAAGTAGCGCTGGAGCATGGCGCTGCGCTGAGCGGGGTCCAACTGCTGCCGCGCATAGTCCATCAGCGCCGCCCCGTCCCCGTTCACCCCCAGGGTCTCCCCCTCACCGACCGGCGCCGGCCGCTGATCCGGCACCGGCGCCATCCGCACCACCCCGGACCCCTCACGCCGTGACAGCCCCTCACCCTCGTCTCCGGAGCTATCACGCCGTGATAGCCCCCCGTCATCACGAGTGGCCCCATCACGCCGTGATAGCTCCCGACCCTCATCTCCCGGGCTATCACGCCGTGATAGCCCCCCGTGATCACGAGCCGACCTATCACGCCGTGATAGGTCCTCCCCGTCCTCCCCCACCGCTTCACGCCGGGACGGCTCAGCGCCTCCGTCCCCCGGCCCATCACGGCGTGATAGGTCCTCGCCCTCGCCGCCCGACCTATCACGCCGTGATAGGTGGTCCTCCTCCCCCGCTCCGCTATCACGCCGTGATAGCTGCTCCGCCCTGCGACGCCGCTCCTCCGCCCGGGCGTCCGCCTTCGCCCGCTGCTGCTCGGGGTCGAGCCGCGCGAGATTGCGTACGTCCTCCACGGTGCGGCGGCCCGCGATCAGATCGGCTTGCAGCCCCGGATCCAGGTCGAGGATCGACAGCTTCGACGAGATGGTGGACTGCCCGATGCCCAGCCTCTTCGAGGCCTTGGACTGCGAGCCGTAGAACTCCACCAGCCGCCGCAGCGCCTGCGCCTGCTCCAGCGGGTTCATGTCGTCGCGGTGCACGTTGGCGACGAACGCCGCCTCCAGCAGCGCCTCATCCGTCGACACGAGCCCGTCGTTGACGCTGACCCGGATCTCCTCGCTCCCGGCCAGCCGCGCCGCCTCCAGCCGGCGGTGCCCGTCCACGACGAGATATCGAGCGCCCTCGTCGATCTCCGAGGCGCGCTGCGGGCGGTGGGCGAGGTACTCCTCGACCGTGGCGACCGTGATGGCGTTGACGAGCCCGATCTCCCGGATGCTCTCGGCGAGCCCTTCCAGGTCGCGGAGTTCGTCGCGCGGGTTGTCCGGGTTCTGGCTGATGAGCCGGAGCGGCAACGAGGTGGGCGCGGGCACGCCGTCGGTCGGGGCTCCGGTGGCGGCGCCGATCGCCGCGCGCCGGGCGCTGATCGGACGGGCCTGGGCGAACGACGCACCGGAGCCGAGGTTCTTCGCTTTGCTCACTTGCTGGTCTCCCGGGCGAGGGCGCGGAGTGCGACGGACTGCTCGCAGCGGGGGGCGTAGGCGAGCAGCGGCCGCTTGGCGCGGACGGCCTCCTTCTGCTCCTTCAGGTCTCCGATGACGCCGACGACCCGCGGGTCCTTGATGTCCATCCAGGATTGCAGCGAGGAGGTGGCGATGTAGCCGCGGCGGGCGTCGTAGTGGTTCACCACCAGCCCCAGGTAGTCGATGTCCAACGTCAGGTCGCCGCGCATGTCCTCGATCTGCGAGGTGAGCAGCCCGTAGGCGTCCGCGCTGCTGTCCTCGGCCTGGACGACGATGAGCACCCCGGAGTTGCCGGTGGCCTCGTTCGGCCGGCGGCGCCCGTAGTAGGAGGCGGCGTCCATGCTGAGCCCGAGGCTGGGCGGGCAGTCGATGAGGATGACGTCGTAGTCGGACTCGATGGCGGTCAGGGCCCGTTCGAGGGCGGCCTCACGCGCACGGACGGCGGCCAGCCGGACGTCCAGAAGGAACGCGTCGGTGCAGGCGGGCAGCAGGTGCAGCCGGTCGCCGAAGCGCTCCTCCTCGACGGTGACCACCAGGTCCCGCAGGTCGCCCTTCCCGTCACCGGCCATGTGGTTGGTGAGGGAGTCGCCGTCCATCGGCAGCGGGTCGTGGCCGAGCTGCTTGGTGAGGTGGCCCTGGGGGTCGAAGTCCACCAGCAGCACCCGCTGTCCGAGGCCCGGAAGGTCCTCCATCGACAACGGGTCCCCGGTCTCCTCCAGCAGCGCGGCGAAGTGCCGCGAGACCCGGACGGGGAAGAGCCGGGCGGGGTCTTCGGCAAGCGCCTCGCCCAGACCGGCGGTGATCGCGGTCTTGCCCACACCGCCCTTCTGGTTGCAGACGATGATGCGCCGCACGGTGTCCGGCCGCTTCACCTCCGGCACGGGGTTGTCCTCCAGCCAGAGCGTGACGGCCTGCGCGACGCCCTGGGTGAGCGAGATGCCCCGGCCCCGGCAGTCGCTGCGGAACCCGTCCCACAGACCCGCGGGAAGGAAGGTGGCGTAGGTCTCGGCGCCGGCGGTGTCGATCGCCGTCGGGTTGGAACCGAGGCCGCGCCAGGCGGTGATGCCCGCTTCCACGGCGTCCTGCATGCCGAGGCCGTTCAGAGCGGCGCGGACCTTCAGTTCTTGGCGTAGGGCGGCGGGGAGCTTGGTTACGACCTTCTCCCGGTCCCCACTGGTGTCAGGTGACGTCATGCGGTCACTCTACTAACGCCAGAGATGGACTTCAGCAGCAACACGTTAGCAAGGTTACAAATTCTCCCCGGCTATCACGCCGTGATACCCCGTCACCCCGTCATCCCGTCATCCCGTCACCCTCGCGCGCTCCCCACCTATCACGCCGTGATAGCCGGGACCCGGACGCCGAGGCGCACCGACTCCTGCTGTCCGTCCACCATCGGACCTATCACGCCGTGATAGGTCCCCGACCCCTCACGCCGTGACGAGTCCCCACCCATCACGCCGCGGCGGCTCCCTCCGATCTATCACGGCGTGATAGATCCCGGCGGCTATCACGCCGTGATAGATCGACTGCGTCAGAAGACGGCGAGGGCCCTGACCTATCACGCCGTGATAGGTCAGGGCCCTCACACCCCACTCACCGACTACCGACTAGCGAACCGTCCCCGCCTCGGCCTCGCCCTGCGACCGGGGAGTCTTCTCCCCGACCCTCCGGGGCTGGATGGTCCGGGGATCCACCGCCTCCCCGGGCGCACCGGCCTTGTAGATGCCCTCGGGGTCGTTGGGCCGGTCGTGCGGCAGCAGGAAGAACGTCCTCCGCTGGTACAGCCCGCTGTCCGGGTTGGACTCCGCGTCCTTGCCCAGCTCGGTGTACCCGACCATGCGCCCGTCGCGCGCGTAGCGCGGCTTCCCGGTGCGCCGGCCGGTCTTGTCCAGGGCCTGGCGTACGTAGTCGAGGCCCTCGGGGTCCTCCAGCCAGACCACGGCGGCCTCGTGGACGAGCTGGCTCTCGTGCAGCAGCGAGCTCATGGCCGCAGCTCCTCCGGGGTGTCGGTGGCCGACTGGTAGCCGTTGGCCGTGTTCGGGGCGGGTACGAGGGCGTCGCGCGACGGTCCCGGACGGAACGCGTCCGGTTGCCGGGACGCCCGGCCCCCAGGATAGTGCGGATCGCTCACCAGGCTCATCCGGCCGTCCTCCCGCCGTCACCGTCGTCGGTCAGCAGCGCGAGCCCCGGGTAGTACTTCTTCCCGCTGGACTTCATCATCTCCGAGGGCGAGGCGAGCCCCACCTCCTGCCGGATCCGGGCGGCGAAGGCACGCGCCGTGCCGGCCCGGATGCCCTCGGAGTGGCACCAGGACCCGTAGGTCGCGTACAGCAGGCTCTGCTCCACCCGCAGGTCCCCCGCCGCACTGTCCTGCGCGGGCCGCACACAGCACTCGGTGAGGAAGCGTCCGATGTGGTCCTCGGTGGACTCGTACGCCGCCGTGGCCACCCGCACGGAGGTGGGGCCGGTGAGCGGATCGCGGGTGGCCAGGTAGCGCATCGCGCCCTGGACGAGCCAGTCCAGGATGCCGGGGCCCTCGTCCTGCACCAGCTCCGCCGCGAGGTTGTCGATCTTCCGCTCGGCCGGGATGACCCGCTCGAAGGGCAGCAGCCGGATACGCCGCCAGAAGGCGTGCCCGCCGGTGCCGACCTCCGGGCGGTGGTTGCCCAGCAGCCACAGCTTGTGCGTGGGGGTGAAGCTGAAGTAGTCCTGCCGCATCCGGCGGGCCTTGATCTTGTCGCCGCCCGTCAGCAGCTTCACCCGGGCCTCGTCGAACTTGTCGTTGGGCTTCAGCTCGCTGCACACGAAGATGCGGCGCCCGTGCAGTTCGGTCAGCTCCGTCGAGTGCTCGGAGAAGGACCCCTTGTCCATCAGGAAGCCGGGCGGCGCCGCGTCCGCGTAGTCCCCGAGGATCTGGATCATCACGTCCAGCAGGACGCTCTTGCCGTTCGCGCCCTTGCCCCACAGGAACGGCAGCACCTGCGCGCCGACGTCCCCGGTGATGGAGTACCCGAGCAGCAGGTGCAGGAAGTCGATCATCTCCCGGCCCTTGGCGTCCTCGCCGAAGGTGTCCGTGAGGAAGCGGTCCCACCGCGGGGTGGGCATCGGCTCGGCGGCGACCGTGGTGGACCGCGAGTGCAGATCCCGGTGCGGATCGGGCTGGTGGAGCTTTCCGCTGTTGAGGTCGATCACCCCCGCCGGAGTGCACAGCGCGTAGGGGTCGCCGTCCAGCACGTCGGGGTCCAGGCTCAGTCCCGGCGCGGCCTTGGCCTGGTGCAGGAGTGCCTTCATCCCGGGCGTGGACATGGTCCGACGCCGGTGGTTGGCGATCTCCCGCTCGGTGAAGAACCCGCGCGGGTCGCTCGTCGGCATCTGCTCGGCCATGTCCCCGGCCGCCCACAGCGCCGCCTTCTCCCCGCCGACGCGCTTCCAGCAGTAGGTGTCCCAGGTGTACCAGCCCAGGCCCTCGACATGGCGGAAACGGTCGCTGTACAGGTCGGCGAAGAGCCTGGCGTTGCCCCGGTCCGTCAGCATCGCCGGAAGCAGCCCGGTGGCGGGGGAGTCCGGCGCCGCCACCGCGGCGGTCTGCGGCGGCACCCGTCCGGCGGCGGCGCCGCCGGGGCCACCGGTCTCCATCTCCAGATCGAGCATCTGCTGGGCGGCGGCAGCGGCGTCGAAGCGGGTGCTCTCGGCGCTACTCATGCGATTCCTTCGGGTGAAGCGGGTGTCGGGCTCCTGCGGACAGCGCTGCGGTGATGATGCTCTCATTGCGCCTGCTCTGCTGCGGGCGGGCATGGTCCGCGGCCTCACGCAGCAGCTCCCGCGCCCGACCGTCCGCCAGCTGCCCCGCCCCGACGAGTCCTCCGGCGGTGTACGCCGCCCGGTTCAGCTTCTCCGTGAAACTCGCCCCCTCCGGCACGGCCGCGCAGTCCCGTACGTCGTCCAGCAGCTGCCGCAGCACGGAGTCGGCCGCCCCCGGACGCAACCGGCGCGCCGCGGCCGTCCTGGGGCGGGGGAGTGGCGGCGGCTCCGTCAGCACATGCCCGG
>NZ_PVLV01000278.1 GCF_002982015.1 Streptomyces solincola | reverse complement strand
CCCCCGCCCAGGATCCCGACCCAGGATCTCGACCCCGCACCCAGGAGCGCCCCATGGCCCCCGACCTCACCGGCCGCCACTTCCTCAAGGAGCTGGACTTCACCGCCGAGGAGTTCCGCGCGCTGCTCGACCTGGCGGCGGAGCTGAAGGCGGCGAAGAAGGCCGGCGTCGAGGCCCGGCGGCTCGGGGGCCGCAACATCGCGCTGATCTTCGAGAAGGCGTCCACCCGCACCCGCTGCGCCTTCGAGGTCGCCGCCGCCGACCAGGGGGCGTCCACCACCTACATCGACCCGGCGAGCTCGCACATCGGCCGCAAGGAGTCCGCCCGGGACACCGCCCGCGTGCTGGGCCGCATGTTCGACGCGATCGAGTTCCGCGGGGACGCCCAGGAGACCGTGGAGGAGCTGGCCGCGCACGCCGGGGTGCCGGTCTACAACGGTCTGACCGACCGCTGGCACCCCACCCAGATGCTGGCCGACCTGCTGACCATGGCCGAGCACCGGCCCGGCGGCCTGGACGGGGCGGCCCTCGCCTACCTGGGCGACGGCCGCTTCAACATGGGCAACTCCTACCTGGTCACCGGCGCGCTGCTGGGCCTGGACGTGCGGATCGTCGCGCCCAAGGAGTACTGGCCGGTCCGGGAGGTCGTCGAGCGGGCCGAGGAGCTGGCCAAGGCCAGTGGCGCGGTGCTCACCCTCACCGACGACCTCGCCGAGGGGGTGCGCGGCGCGGACTTCGTCGCCACCGACGTGTGGGTGTCCATGGGCGAGCCGTCCGAGGTGTGGGACCGGCGGATCGCCGACCTCGCCCCGTACGCGGTGACCATGGAGGTGCTGCGGGCCACCGGCAATCCGGACGTGCGCTTCCTGCACTGCCTGCCGGCCTTCCACGACCTGGGCACCTCGGTCGCCCGGGAGATCCACGAGCGGCACGGGCTGACCTCGCTGGAAGTCACCGACGAGGTCTTCGAGTCGCCGTACTCGGTCGTCTTCGACCAGGCGGAGAACCGGATGCACACCATCAAGGCCGTCCTGGTCGCCACCCTGGCCGGGCCGTCCGCCGGATAGCCGGACAGCCGGCGGATGGCGGACGGTCGGCCTGCCGGACAGCCGGACGGCCGGACAGCCGGACGGCCGGATCGCCGAATCGGGCGGCGCGTCCCCTTGGCGGCCGCCCGATGGGAGGAAAGCGCCGACCGGGGACGGTGTCGGGCGGCCCGGTGCGCGCGGGCCGAGCAGGCTCGGTAGCCACCCCGCCCGTGCACCGCCGCCAGGGAGGACGACGGCCTTGCGTCCTTACGGAACGAGACGCCCCGCCGATCCCGCAGGCCCCGCCCCCGGCCGCCGGATCAAGAGCCCCGAGATGCTGGTCGCCGAGTCCGGGGCCGACCTGGAAGGGCACGGGCTGCGGCGCACCATGGGCCTGTTCCAGTTGGTCTGCTTCGGGGTCGGCGCGATCGTCGGCACCGGGATCTTCGTCGGCCTGTCCGACAGCGTCGCCGAGGCCGGCCCGGCGGTCGTGGTCTCCTTCCTGCTGGCCGCCGCCACCTGCGTGGTCACCGCATTCGCCTTCGCCGAGCTGGGCAGCGCCATCCCGGTCTCCGGCAGCTCCTACTCCTTCGCCTACGCCACGCTCGGCGAGCCGGTCGCCTTCCTGGTCGGCTGGTGTCTGCTGCTGGAGTACGGGGTGTCGGTGTCGGCCGTGGCGGTCGGCTGGGGACAGTACCTGAGCGCTCTGCTGGACAGCGTCACCGGGCTCACGCTGCCGCGGGCGCTGGCCGCGCCGCCCGGCGACGGCGGGGTGGTCAACGTCCCGGCCGTGGTGGTCATCGGCCTGGCCGCGGTGCTGCTGGTGCGCGGGGTGCGGGAGAGCGCCCGGGCGACCGCCGTGATGGCCGTGGTGAAGATCGCGGTGCTGGTGCTGTTCTGCGCGATCGCGTTCACCGCCTTCGAGGCGGGCAACCTCACCCCGTTCGCCGCCACCGGGGTGGCCGGCATCACCTCGGGCGCGTCCATCGCCTTCTTCTCGTACATCGGCTTCGACGCCGTCACCACCGCCGGCGAGGAGGTCCGCGACCCGCGCCGCAACATCCCGCTCGCCGTGCTGATCTGCATCGGCGTGGTCACCGTGCTGTACTGCCTGGTCGCGCTGGCCGCGGTGGGCGCGCTCTCGGCCGGCGAGGTCGCCGACCAGCCGGCCGCGCTGTCCCTGATCGTCGACGAGGTCACCGACTCGTCGTTCGGCGGCGGGGTGATCGCCTTCGGCGCGGTCGTCGCCATCGCCTCGGTGGTGCTGGCCGTGCTGTACGGGCAGACCAGGGTGCTGATGTCGATGTCCCGTGACGGGCTGGTGCCGCGGGTCTTCGAGCGGGTCTCGCCGCGGACCGCGGTGCCGGTGGCCGGGACCTGGATCGTCGCGGCCGTCTTCGCCGTCCCGGCCGCCGTCGTCCCGCTGGACGTGGTGCTCAACCTGACCACCATCGGCACCCTGGCGGTGATGGGCGTGGTCAACTTCGCGGTGATCGTGCTGCGCCGCCGCCACCCGGACCTGGCCGCGGACTTCCGCACCCCGCTGTTCCCGTTCGTCCCGGCGCTCGGGGTGCTGCTCTGCCTCTACCTGATGTGGGGCACCGGCAGCGGCACCTGGGCCCGGTTCGCGGTGTTCCTGGCCGCCGGGGCGCTGGTGTACGCGCTGTACGGCCGCCGGCACTCCCGGCTGGGCGCGGACGGGGGCGTCACGCGCCGGGGCGCGCCGGGAGGGTGAACCAGACGGCTTTGCCCTGCTCGGTGCGGCGGTGGCCGCAGGCGGCGCTGAGGGTGCGGATCAGCAGCAGTCCGCGGCCGTGCTCCAGCCACGGGTCGGGCGGGGTGTCGTGCTCCGGGTGCAGGTCGCCGGGCGGGGTGGGGTCCGGGTCGTGGACCTCCACCTGGCAGCCGGCCGCCAGCAGCTCCACCACCAGCTCGATCGGCTGGTCGCCGGAGGTGTGCTCCACGGCGTTGGCCACCAGCTCGGCGGTGAGCAGCTCCGCGGTATGGCTGTCCGCCGACCCGTCCAGCTCCGCGAGCGCCGTGCGCACCAGGGCGCGGGCGAGCGGCACCGCGGCCGCGGTGTGCGGCAGCGCGATGCGCCAGGACCGGGGTTCGGGGATGTCGGGCACGGTGGCGGTCCGTTTCACTGCGGTGCGGGAGGAGGTCTCCTCGGACGGTGGCGGGCGGCGGGTGCGGCTGATACGTCGATGCGTGGTCGTCACGGTTGTCTCGGTCGTCTCACCGAAAGTTACGGCCTCAACCTTACGGAGCGTTCCCGGCGATCTCTGCGGGCCCCCCGCCACCGGTCCGCGGTCCCTGCGTCACCCCCTGCCGGGACCTTCGGCGGCGGACCGACGGCCGGTGGGGGAGAGGGGCTTCGACGAGGTGATGACATGGGGTGATGATTTACTTACGCGTAGCTTATCGCGCATACGTGACGGAAGTCACGCGCAAGTGATAACTTCGACGGGCAGTCGCCCGTGTCCCGCCGGCTCAGTCCGGCCGAGGAAGGGGAGGGCCACCCCATGAGTCCGTTCGCCGGCTCCGCGTCCCGCACCGAGCGGTGGCGTCATCTGCGGCTCACCCTGGAGGAGGGCGTCGCCACCGTCACCCTGGACCGCCCCGCCAAGCTCAACGCGCTCACCTTCGGCGCGTACGCCGACCTGCGCGACCTGCTCGCCGAGCTGTCCCGCGAGCGGTCGGTCCGCGCGTTGGTCCTCGGCGGTGAGGGGCGCGGCTTCTGCTCCGGCGGGGACGTGGACGAGATCATCGGGGCCACCCTCGCCATGGACACCGCCGAGCTGCTCGACTTCAACCGGATGACCGGGCAGGTCGTGCGCGCCCTGCGGGAGTGCCCCTTCCCGGTGGTCGCCGCGGTGCACGGGGTGGCCGCCGGGGCCGGCGCGGTGCTCGCGCTGGCCGCCGACTTCCGCATCGCCGACCCCACCGCCCGCTTCGCCTTCCTCTTCACCCGGGTCGGGCTCTCCGGCGGCGACATGGGCGCGGCGTATCTGCTGCCCCGGGTGGTGGGCCTCGGGCACGCCACCAGGCTGCTGATGCTGGGCGAACCGGTCCGCGCCGCCGAGGCCGAGCGGATCGGGCTGATCAGCGAGCTGACCGAGGACGGCGGCGCCCCCGCCCGCGCCGCCACACTGGCCCGCCGGCTCGCCGACGGGCCGGCCCTCGCGCACGCCCAGACCAAGGCGCTGCTCACCGCCGAGCTGGACATGCCGCTGGCCGCCTCTGTCGAGCTGGACGCCAGCACCCAGGCACTGCTGATGAACGGCGAGGACTACGCCGAGTTCCACGCCGCCTTCACCGCCAAGCGCCCGCCGAAGTGGCGGGGCCGGTGACACCGGCCCGGCCGCCCGGCGCCCGCCCCGCGAGCCCCGCTCCCCAGGCGTCCGGCCCGGCGGCCCGGGGCCCCGCGCCCGTCTGCCCCGAGCCCGAGCCCGTACCGGCCGTGCCGGCCGATGCGCCCCGTCCTCTCAGGGTCGCCGTCGTCGGCGGCGGGCCGGGCGGGTTGTACGCGGCGGTGCTGCTGAAGCGGCTCGACCCGGCACGCGAGGTCACCGTCTACGAGCGCAACGCGCCCGACGACACCTTCGGCTTCGGCGTCGTCCTCTCCGACGAGACCCTCGGCGGCATCGAGCACGCCGACCCGCGGGTGTACCGGGCGCTGGCCGAGGAGTTCGTCCGCTGGGACGCCGTCGACGTGGTGCACCGCGGGCAGACGCTCACCTCCCAGGGCCACGGCTTCGCCGCGCTCGGCCGCCGCCGGCTGCTCGCCGTGCTCCAGGCCCGCTGCGCGGAACTCGGCGTACGCCTGCGCTTCCGCACCCCCGCCCCGCCCGCCGCCGAACTGGCCGCCGGCCACGACCTGGTGATCGCCGCCGACGGGGCGGGCAGCCGCACCCGCGAGGCGCACGCCGGCGTCTTCGGGCCCCGCGTCACCCCGCACCGCTGCCGCTACATCTGGCTGGCCGCCGACTTCGCCTTCGACGCCTTCCGGTTCGACATCGCCGAGACCGAGCACGGCGTGATGCAGTTGCACGGCTACCCGTTCGCCGCCGACGCCTCCACCGTCATCGTCGAGATGCGCGAGGAGGTCTGGTTCGCCGCCGGGTTCGACGAGAGCAGCACCGAGGAGTCCGTCGCGCACTGCGCCAAGGTCTTCTCCGAGGCGCTGCGCGGCCGGCCGCTGACGGTGGGGCCCTCCTCCGCCTGGACGGCCTTCCGCACGGTGGTCAACGAGCGCTGGTCGCACGGGAACACCGTGCTGCTCGGCGACGCCGCGCACACCGCCCACTTCTCCATCGGCTCCGGCACCAAGCTGGCCGTCGAGGACGCCCTCGCGCTCGCCGCCTGCGTGCAGGAGCAGCCCGCGCTGCCCGAGGCGCTCGCCGCCTACGAGGCCGAGCGGCGGCCCGTGGTCGCCTCCACCCAGCGGGCCGCCGCCGCCTCGCTGCGCTGGTTCGAGGAGCTGGCCGGCTATCTGGACCAGCCGCCCCGGCAGTTCGCGTTCAACCTGCTCACCCGCAGCCGCCGGGTCACCCACGGCAACCTGCGGCTGCGCGACGAGCGCTTCACCGCCGCCGTCGAGCGGGACTTCGGCTGCCCGCCGGGCACCCCGCCCATGTTCACCCCGTTCCGGCTGCGCGAACTGACCCTGCGCAACCGGGTGGTGGTCTCGCCCATGGACATGTACTCGGCCACCGACGGGCTGCCCGGCGACTTCCACCTGGTCCACCTCGGGGCCAGGGCGCTGGGCGGCGCGGGGCTGGTGATGACCGAGATGGTGTGCGTCAGCCCCGAGGGCCGGATCACCCCCGGCTGCACCGGGCTGTGGAACCCGGCCCAGACCGCGGCCTGGCAGCGGATCACCGACTTCGTGCACCGCCAGTCGCCCGGCACCGCCATCGGCGTCCAGCTCGGCCACGCCGGCCGCAAGGGCTCCACCCGGCTGATGTGGGAGGGCATCGACCAGCCCCTCCCCGACGGCAACTGGCCGCTGGTCGCCGCCTCCCCGCTGCCGTACCGCCCCGGCGTCAGCCAGGTCCCGTACCCGCTGCACCGGGCCGCGCTCACCGACCTGCGCGAGCAGTTCGCCGCCGCCGCCCGCCGGGCCGCCCGCGCCGGCTTCGACCTGCTGGAGCTGCACGCCGCCCACGGCTATCTGCTCTCCGGTTTCCTCTCCCCGCTCACCAACCGCCGCACCGACGCCTACGGCGGCGACCTCGCCGGCCGGCTCCGCTTCCCGCTGGAGGTCTTCGACGCGGTCCGCCAGGCCTGGCCCGCCGAACGCCCCATGACGGTACGGATCTCCGCCACCGACTGGGCGGCCGGCGGCACCACCGCCGAGGACGCGGTGGCCGTCGCCCGCGCCTTCGCTGCGCACGGCGCGGACGCCGTCGACGTCTCCACCGGCCAGGTCGTGCCCGACGAGCGGCCCGAGTTCGGCCGCTCCTACCAGACCCCGTACGCCGACCGGATCCGCAACGCCCTCGGCGTGCCGGTCATCGCGGTGGGCGCCATCTCCTCCTGGGACGACGTCAACTCCCTGCTGCTGGCCGGCCGCGCCGACCTGTGCGCGGTGGCCCGCCCGCACCTGTACGACCCGCAGTGGACCCTGCACGCCGCCGCCGAGCAGGGCTACGACGGCCCCGGCGCGTGCTGGCCGGCCCCCTACCGGGCGGGCAGCCGCACCCCGCCCACCGGCCGCACCGACG
>NZ_PVLV01000277.1 GCF_002982015.1 Streptomyces solincola | reverse complement strand
GCCCACCACCAGGACCGCGCCCAGCACCGCCAGCACCCCGAAGCGGCCCGCAAGCGGCGCAAGAAGCTCAGCCGCAGCTTCGGGGTGCTGGCGGTGCTGGGCGCGGTCCTGGTGGTGGGCGGCCTGGTCGGCCTCTTCTACACCGCCTTCGCCACCCTCACCTCCATGCTGCTCTTCGGCTGGCTGCTGCTGGTCGGCGGATTCGTCGGGCTGCTGCACGCGGTGGAGTCCCGCAAGGAGGGCTACTTCTGGCTGGCCGTGGTGGTCGCCGCGCTGAACATCGCCGCCGGCGCGGTGGTCATCCGCCACCCGGTGGAGTCGGCCGAGGCGCTGACCATGTTCGCCGCGCTGCTCTTCCTCACCGGCGGCGTCTTCCGGCTGGTCGGCAGCGTGGTGGTGCGCGGCCCGCAGTTCGGCTGGACCCTGCTCCAGGGCGCGTTCGGGCTGCTGCTCGGCCTGCTGGTGCTCTTCGAGTGGCCCAGCAGCAGCCTGTACGTGCTGGGCACGTTCTTCTCGCTGGCGCTGCTCTTCGACGGCCTCGGTCTGCTCGCCATCGGGGTGGGCGGCCGCCGCATCGTCCATATGGTCTCCGCCGACCTTCCGGAGGACGACCACGGGCGGCTCAGGAAGTGACGCGACCGGACGTATTCGGTCACAAAGCGCCGAATAGGCGCTGACTTCTGGTCAGCGGCGCGGACGGCGACGCCCCGGTCCCAACACTCGGACATGTGGCGACAACCGAGCACGCGACGACCGGACACGAGGACGGGAACCGGACCACGACGACGACCCGGGGGCCCGCGCCCACGGGTCCCCGCCCCTACGAGGGCGTGTGGCGCTTCACCGCGCCGGCCGTCGACGGCTCCGTACCGCAGTCCCGGCGCGCCGTGAAGGACCTGCTGAAACGTCAAGGCGTACCGATCGACGCGGACACCGCGTACGCCGTGCTGCTGATCGTCTCCGAGCTGGTGACCAACGCGGTACGGCACGCCGCGCTGCTCTCGCCCGAGCTGGCCGTCGAGGTGGCCGTCGGGCCGGAGTGGATCCGGGTCGCGGTGGAGGACGAGCACCCCTACCGCCCCCGCGCGCTGGAGGCGGACGACGCCCGCACCGGCGGACGGGGGCTGCTGCTGGTCCGGGAGATCACCCGGGAGGCGGGCGGGCAGTGCGACGTCGAGCACACCGCGAGCGGCGGCAAGATCGTGTGGGCGGCGCTGCCGCTGCGGGTTCCCGCCGGCGTACCTCCGCTGCCCGAGCCGCCGGACCCGGACCCGGTCACCCTGCTGCCGGGCACCCCCGCGCCGCCCGGTCCGGCCTGAGCGGTCCCGCATGCGGCCGGCCGCCCCCGCGGACCCCGAGGACGGGGTCGCGGAGACGGCCGGACGGGGCGTCACCAGCCGCCGGTCTCCCCGGTCAGCTCCCGGACCGCCGGCCGCGCCGCGTCCAGCACCGTCATGAACCAGGCCGAGAACACCGCGGAGGACCGCAGCTCGGCCAGTTCGCCGGCGGTCACGAACGCGGTCTCCTCGATCTCCTCCGGGTCGGGGCGCAGCGCGGACTGCACCATGCCGACGTAGAGGTGGTTGTACTCCTGCTCCACCAGTCCGGACTCCGGGTCCGGGTGGTTGTAGCGGACCGTGCCGGCCTCGGCGAGCAGCGACGGCGAGACGCCCAGCTCCTCGTGGACCCGGCGGGCCGCGGCCGCGAACGGCGCCTCACCCGGATAGGGGTGTCCGCAGCAGGTGTTGGACCACACCCCGGGGGAGTGGTACTTGCCCAGCGCGCGGCGCTGGAGCAGCAGCCGCCCCTCCTCGTCGAAGAGGAACACCGAGAAGGCCCGGTGCAGTTGACCGGGCGCCTGGTGCGCGGCGAGCTTCTCCGCGGTACCGATGGTGGCGCCGGTCTCATCGACCAGTTCGAGCATGATCGCCCGCTGGGCCGGGGCCGCGGCACCGTCCGTCAGGCTGTCCGCCCGGACGTCCGCCGGGCTCCCGCTGACGCCGTCCGTCGCGGTGGCTGGTGTGGTCGGCATAACCATCCTTCGCTTCTGTCCTCGGCCCTGTGGGGCACCCTCAGTCTGCCGTACAAAAGCCGCTTGTCGACAAAGGATGCCCCACGACCGCTATGTCGCCCACGCGGGACGCACGGGCGACCGGCCCCCGGGTCACACCCCGAAGGCCGCCGGGTAGTGGATCACGCCGGACGGCAGCCCGCCGCCACCGGCCAGGTCCAGCGCCCGCATCGCCTCGTCCGGCACCTCGAAGCCGGGCCGGATGCCGTACCGGGAGGCGGGCACGAAGCCGAACGCCGGGTAGTACGCCGGATGGCCGAGCACCAGCACCAGGCGCTCGCCCCGGATGCGGGCCTCGTCCAGCACCGCGCGGACCACCGCCCGCCCGGCGCCGCGCCGCTGCGCCCCGGGTGCGACCGCGACCGGCGCGAGCGCCAGCGCCGGGGCGTCGCCCACCCGGCAGCGGGTCAGCAGGGCGTACGCCGCGACCGTGCCGTCCGGGCCCTCCGCGACGTACGAGAGACCCGGCAGCCAGGCGTCCGGGTCCGCCCGCAGCGCCTCCACCAGCTCCGCCTCGTCCGGCTGCCCGAAAGCGGCGGCGTTGAGGCGGTGCACGGCGGGGACGTCCGCCGGCGTCTCCGGCCGGGTCCGCCAGCGCGGGTCGGCCGGGCGCAGGACGAAGCCGGCGCAGCCGGACCGCTCCGCGCCCTCGCCCGCCGGCTGCCGGCGCATCCCGGCGACGTGGTAACCGGCGGTCCGCGCGGCCGCCACGCCCTGCGCCTCGGTCCCCGGGCACACGGCCACCACCAGCGCCCCGTCCGGCGCGAGCAGCCCGCGCCACTCGGTCAGGGCCTGCTCCAAGCCGGTGGAGCAGGCGGCGCCCTCCGCCCGGACGAGGTCGAAGGCCCCCTCCGGGAGCGGTCGGCGCGGGCCGCGGCCCAGGTCCAGCACGCGCGGCCGCTCGGGCAGCGGCCCGGCCACCGAGACGAGCGCGCGGACGGTGGCGTCGGACAGACGATCGCAGGAGTGGCCGGACGTCTGGTCGGACAACGGAATGACCCTTTGGTGTGAAACGCGTTGCCGGGCCGACGAGCGCGGGACGGGCCCGCCTCGGTCGCCGGCCCCGGCCCCGCACCGGTTCGGACGAGACCCGCACGTCACGGGCCCGGTCACCCTAGCAACCGGGTCCGCGGGCCCCGTTCAGTGACAGAGCCGGGCCTCGTGCTCGGCGTGCCCGGTCGGCTCCAACTGGAAGGTGCAGTGCTCCACGTCGAAGTGGTCGCCCAGGCAGCCCTGGAGCTCGTGCAGCAGCTTCTCGTGCCCGGTCGCGTCCAGCATCTCCGCGCTGACCACCACATGCGCCGACAGCACCGGCATCCCGGAGGTGATCGTCCAGGCGTGCAGGTCGTGCACGTCGTCCACGCCGGGCAGCTCCAGCATGTGCCGGCGCACCTCGGCCATGTCCACGCCCTTGGGGGCGGCCTCCAGCAGCACGTCCAGCGTCTCGCGGAGCAGCTTCACCGTGCGCGGCACGATCATCAGGCCGATCACCAGCGAGGCGATCGGGTCGGCGGCCTGCCACCCGGTGAGCAGGATCACCCCGGCCGCGATCAGCACCGTCACCGAGCCCAGCGCGTCCGCCAGCACCTCCAGATAGGCGCCGCGCACGTTCAGGCTCTGCTTCCGGCCGCGCACCAGCAGCGACAGCGACACCATGTTGGCGACCAGGCCGACCGCGGCGAACACCAGCGCGACCCCGCCCTTGGTGTCGGCCGGGGTGACGAACCGCTGCACCGCCTCCACCAGCAGGAAGCCGCCCACCCCGAGCAGCAGGAGGCAGTTGGCCAGCGCGGCCAGGATCTCGGCGCGGGCCAGCCCGAAGGTGCGCCGGTCGCTCGCCGGCCGGCCCGCCATGTGGATGGCCAGCAGGGCCATCGCCAGGCCCACCGCGTCGGTGGCCATGTGGGCGGCGTCCGCGAACAGCGCCAGCGAGTCCGCCATCAGCCCGCCGACGATCTCGGCCACCATCACCGTCACCGTGATGGCGAGCGCGATCCGCAGCCGTCCCCGGTACGCGGCCGCCGCGGTCCCCGTCGGCGGAGGACCGCCGTGGGCGTGCCCGTGATCGTGCCCAGCCCCCATGAGGACGCCTCCCGAAGATCTCCGAACGCCGTCGCCACGGCCGTGTGCCATGGCCTTCCGATCGGCCAGTGAACTACGGGTAGGGGGTATCCGCAAGCCGGTACTGAACACCGTTGTCATGTGCCCTGACCTGCGGTTATGTCCCCAGGTCAGCCGCCCGGAGCCGCTTGAGGACCGCTCGCCCCCCACTCGGACCCGGCACGCCCCGGACGCCCGTCCCCGGCTCCGGCCCGGCGCGCCCCGAGTGCCCGTCCTCGGCTCAGGCCCGATGCGCCCCCAGTGCCCGTCCTCGGCTCAGGCCCGGCGCGCCTCGGGGTGCCGCAGGCACCAGCCCTCCCAGGCCGACTCCACCATCTCCCGCACGCCCAGGGAGGCCGACCAGCCCAGCTCCGAAGCGATCCGGTCCACCGACGCCACCGCCGCGGCCGCGTCCCCGGGACGCCGCCCCTCCACCACCGGCTCCAGCGGGCTGCCCGTGACCTCGCCCACCACCCGCGCCAGCTCCCGCACCGACACGCCCTCGCCGCGCCCCACGTTCAACGTGAGGTCGCCGGGGCCGGTGCGCCCCGCCAGCCCGCGGGCCACCGCGAGATGCGCGTCGGCCACGTCGGCCACGTGAATGTAGTCACGTACGCAGGTGCCGTCCGGGGTCGGATAGTCGTCGCCGAAGATCCGCGGGGCCTCGCCGCGGGTGATCCGGTCGAAGAACATCGGGATGATGTTGAACACCCCGACGTCCGCCAGCTCCGGCCGGACCGCGCCCGCCACGTTGAAGTAGCGCAGGCAGGCGGTGGCGAGCCCGTGCGCCCGGCCGGTCGCCCTCACCAGCCACTCGCCGGCCAGCTTGGTCTCGCCGTAGGGGTTGATCGGCGCGGTGGGGGAGTCCTCGCCGATCAGCTCCGTCTCCGGCACCCCGTACACCGCCGCCGACGAGGAGAACAGGAACCGCTCCACCCCGGCCTCCACCACGCTCTCCAGCAGCTCGGCCAGTCCGTGCAGGTTCTCCCGGTAGTAGCGCAGCGGCTGCTCCACCGACTCCCCGACCTGCTTCTTCGCCGCGAGATGCACCACACCGCTCACCCCGTGCGCGGCGAGCGTGTCCGCGACCAGCGCGCGATCCGCCAGTGAGCCCCTGACCAGCGGGATCCCGGCCGGCAGCCGCTCGGCGAGACCGGTCGAGACGTCGTCCAGGACCACCACCCGCTCGCCCGCCCCGGCCATCGCCCGGGCCACATGAGCGCCGATGTATCCGCTACCGCCTGTGATCAGCCACGTCATGGCCGCCACCCTATGCGCTCGCCGCGGCGGCCCTCGGGGGGCCGTGCACCGAAGGGATGCCGCCGGGCCACCGGCGGGTTTTGCGGCCCGGCGGCCCATCCACCAAGATGATCTCCGGCGGCCCGGCAGGGCCCGGGATCGTGCCCGGACAGGCGCTCCCGCCGCCGGTCCGCCTCGATGAACTCGGCATGAAGTTCATCGGATAGCCTCTCCCGACGTGCCGCCGCCCGCGACCGGGCCGAGCCGCCGTGCACCCGCCCTGACAGCGCCAAGGAGTGAGTCCGTCTGTCGACCGCCATCCTCACCGGACCCGCGGTACCCGGATCGCCGCTCGAAGGCGATCTGCGGTCGCTGGGCTTCGACGTCCGCCCCGCCGCGGACGAACGGCAGGCCGCCGAGCTGCTGGCGGTGCTCCCGCCCGCCGAGCGGGTCGCCTTGGTCGACCCCCGCTTCGTCGGGCATGTGCACGCCCTGCGCCTGGCGCTGACCGACCCCCGCTTCCCGGCCGCCGCCGCCCCCGGGGCGCTCACCGCCCAGCCGGCGGCCCGCACCGCGCTCCGGCGCGCCCTCGCCGCCACCGCCGAGCCGGCCGCCCGGCCCGAGCCGGCCGCCGCCGGCGGGTCACCGTCCGTGACCGCCCCCGAGCCGGCGCCGCCCGCCGCGTCGCCGCTGCCCGACCGGGCCGCCGCCGCACTGGAGGCGGACGGCACCGCCGTGCACCGCCCGGAGCTCGGCGCCCTGGTCGCCGCCGTGCCCGCGGACCCGCGGAGCGCCGAGCAGACCCGGGACGCGGTCGCCGCCGTCGACGACGAGGCCGTCCGGCTGCGCTCCGCCGTCAAGGCCCGCGACGGCTTCTTCACCACCTTCTGCGTCAGCCCCTACTCGCGCTACCTGGCCCGCTGGTGCGCCCGGCGGGGGCTGACCCCCAACCAGGTCACCACCGCCTCGCTGCTCACCGCGCTGGTCGCGGCGGGCTGCGCGGCCACCGGCGCCCGCGGCGGCTACGTCGCCGCAGGGCTGCTCCTCCTCTTCTCCTTCGTGCTGGACTGCACCGACGGGCAGCTCGCCCGCTACTCGCTCCAGTACTCCACGCTCGGCGCCTGGCTGGACGCCACCTTCGACCGGGCCAAGGAGTACGCCTACTACGCCGGCCTCGCCCTCGGCGCGGCCCGCGGCGGCGACGACGTATGGGCCCTGGCGCTCGCCGCGATGGTGCTCCAGACCTGCCGGCACGTGGTCGACTTCTCGTTCAACGAGGCCAACCACGACGCCACCGGCAACAGCAGTCCCACCGCCGCGCTCTCCGACAAGCTGGACAGCCGCGGCTGGACGGTGTGGGTGCGCCGGATGATAGTCCTGCCCATCGGCGAACGCTGGGCCATGATCGCCGTCCTCACGGCGCTCACCACCCCCCGCACCGTCTTCTGGGCCCTGCTGATCGGCTGCGCCTTCGCGGCCTGCTACACCACCGCCGGCCGGCTGCTGCGCTCGCTGACCCGCAGGGCCCGCCGCACCGACCGGGCCGCCCGCGCGCTCGCCGACCTCGCCGACACCGGCCCGCTCGCCGCCGCCGCGGCCCGCGCGCTCGCCCGCCCGGCCCGCAAGCTGCCCGCCCTCGCGCCGCCCGCCGTGGCGCTGCTGGGCGCGGCCGCCGTCGTCGCCACCGCCGCGCTCGCCCCGGTCACCGGCCCCTGGCCGGCGCTCGCCGCGCTGCTCTACGCGCTCACCTCCGGCCTCGCCGTCGCCCGCCCGCTCAAGGGCGCCCTGGACTGGCTGGTGCCGCCCGCCTTCCGCGCCGCCGAGTACACGACGGTCCTGGTGCTGGCCGCCCGCTCCGAGGTCCCCGGGGCCCTTCCCGCGGCGTTCGGGCTGGTCGCGGCGGTCGCCTACCATCACTACGACACGGTGTACCGCATCCGCGGCGGCACCGGCGCGCCGCCCGCCTGGCTGGTGCGGGCCACCGGCGGGCACGAGCTGCGCACCCTCGCGGTCGCGGTCCTGGCCGCCGTCCTCACCCCGCGGGGCGACGCCCTGACCCTCGCGCTCACCGTCCTCGCGGCGGCCGTGGCGCTGGTCGTGCTCGTGGAGTCCATCCGCTTCTGGGTGTCCTCCTCGGCCCCCGCCGTACACGACGAAGGAGAACCCGCATGATCGGCCTCATCCTGGCAGCCGGTGCCGGACGGCGTCTGCGCCCCTACACCGACACGCTGCCCAAGGCCCTCGTGCCGGTCGCCGGCGAGAAGACGGTTCTCGACCTCACCCTCGCCAACTTCGCCGAGGTCGGCCTGACCGAGGCCGCGATCGTCGTCGGCTACCGCAAGGAGGCCGTGTACGCGCGCAAGGCCGCGCTGGAGGCCGCGTACGGCGTGCAGCTCACCCTCGTCGAGAACGACAAGGCCGAGGAGTGGAACAACGCCTACTCGCTCTGGTGCGCCCGGGACGTGCTCACCGAGGGCGTGATCCTCGCCAACGGCGACACCGTCCACCCGGTCTCCGTCGAGCACACCCTGCTCGCCGCCCGCGGCGAGGGCCGCCGGATCGTCCTCGCCCTGGACGCGGCCAAGAAGCTGGCCGACGAGGAGATGAAGGTCGTCGCCGGCGCCACCGGCGTCACCCGGATCACCAAGCTGATGGACCCGGCCGAGGCGTCCGGCGAGTACATCGGCGTCACCCTGATCGAGCCCGAGGCCGCCGCCGACCTCGCCGACGCGCTGAAGACCACCTTCGAGCGCGACCCCGACCTCTACTACGAGGACGGCTACCAGGAGCTGGTGAACCGCGGCTTCCGGATCGACACCGCGCCCATCGGAGAGGTGGCGTGGGTGGAGATCGACAACCACGACGACCTCGCGAAGGGCCGTGAGATCGCGTGCCAGTACTGACCCGGCTCATCCCCTCGCCGGTCGTCGTCGACATCAGCCGCGGCGCGATGGACGAACTGGCCGGCATCCTCGCCGACCAGCGCATCTCCGCCTCCGGCCGGCTCGCCATGGCGATCAGCAACGGCTCCGGCCAGGCGCTGCGCGCCAAGCTCGCCCCGCTGCTCCCGGACGCCGACTGGTACTGCGTCGAGAACGGCTCCATCGACGCCGCCGTCACACTCGCCGACGCCATCCGCGGCAAGCGCTACGACGCGGTGGTCGGCCTCGGCGGCGGCAAGATCATCGACGTGGCCAAGTACGCCGCCGCGCGGGTCGGCGTCCCCATGGTCGCGGTCGCCACCAACCTCTCGCACGACGGCATCTGCTCGCCGGTCTCCACCCTGGACAACGACAACGGCCGCGGCTCCTACGGGGTCCCCTCACCGATCGCCATGGTCATCGACCTGGACGTGATCCGGCAGGCGCCCGACCGCTTCGTCCGCTCCGGCATCGGCGACGCCGTCTCCAACCTCTCCTCCATCGCCGACTGGGAGCTGTCCCACCGGCACACCGGCGAACCGGTCGACGGCCTGGCCGCCGCCATGGGCCGCTCCGCCGGCGAGTCGGTGCTGCGCCACCCCGGCACGGTCACCGACGACGAGTTCGTCATCGTGCTGGCCGAGGCCCTGGTGCTCACCGGCATCGCCATGTCCATCAGCGGCGACTCCCGCCCGGCCTCCGGCGCCTGCCACGAGATCAGCCACGCCTTCGACCTGCTGTTCCCCGAGCGCCGCGCGCTCCACGGCGAGCAGGTCGGCCTCGGCGCCGCCTTCGCCATGCACCTGCGCGGCGCGCGCGACGACGCCGGGCTGTACGCGGAGGTGCTGCGCCGGCACGGGCTGCCGGTGCTGCCCGAGGAGATCGGCTTCACCCCGGACGAGTTCGTCCGCGCCGTGGAGTACGCCCCGCACACCCGCCCCGGGCGCTACACCGTCCTGGAGCACCTCGACCTGTCCACCGACCAGATCAGGGACGCGTACGCCGACTATGCCAAGACCATCCGTAGCTGAACTCCGCCCGGTCGTGCACCCCGCCGGCGTCAAGGACCGGCGCAGCGGAGAGCACTGGGGCGGCCGCCTGTACATGCGGGAGATCTCGCTCCGGATCACCCGTCTCCTGGTGGGCACCAGGATCACCCCCAACCAGCTCACCTACGTCATGACGCTGGCCGGCGTGCTCGCCGCGCCCGCGCTCCTGGTGCCCGGCCTGACGGGAGCCGTACTCGCCGTGGTCGCCGTCCAGCTCTACCTGCTGCTGGACTGCGTGGACGGCGAGGTGGCCCGCTGGAAGAAGCAGTACTCGCTGGCCGGGGTCTACCTGGACCGGGTCGGCGCCTACCTGTGCGACGCCGCCGTGCTGGTCGGCTTCGGCCTGCGCGCCGCCGACCTGTGGGGCAGCGGCCGCATCGACTGGCTGTGGGCCTTCCTCGGCACCCTCGCCGCGCTCGGCGCGATCCTGATCAAGGCCGAGACCGACCTGGTCGGCGTCGCCCGCCACCAGGCCGGACTGCCGGTCGTCAAGGACGCCGCCGCCGAGCCGCGCTCCTCCGGCATGGCGCTGGCCCGCCGGGCCGCCGCCGCGCTGAAGTTCCACCGCCTGGTGCTCGGCATCGAGGCGTCCCTGCTCATCCTGGTGCTCGCCGCGCTCGACACCGTCCGCGGCGACCTGTTCTTCAGCCGCCTGGGCGTCGCCGTGCTCGCCGGCATCGCCCTGGTGCAGACCCTGCTGCACCTGGTCTCGATCCTCGTCTCCAGCCGGCTGAGGTGAAACGAACGCCATGACCCCTCCCGCACCGCCGCTCAAGCTCGGCGCCGTCGTCATCACCATGGGCAACCGCCCCGACGACCTGCGCGCCCTGATCGAGTCCGTCGCCAAGCAGGACGGCGAGCCGATCGAGGTCGTCGTCGTCGGCAACGGCGCCCCCGTCACCGGCGTCCCCGACGGCGTGCGCACCATCGACCTGCCGGAGAACCTCGGCATCCCCGGCGGCCGCAACGTCGGCATCGAGGCGTTCGGCCCCGGCGGCACGGACGTCGACGTGCTGCTCTTCCTGGACGACGACGGCCTGCTGGAGCGCACCGACACCGCCGAACTGCTGCGCGAGGCGTTCACCGCGGACCCCGGGCTCGGCATCGTCGGCTTCCGCATCGCCGACCCGGACACCGGCGTCACCCAGCGCCGCCACGTGCCCCGGCTGCGCGCCTCGGACCCGATGCGCTCCTCGCGGGTCACCACCTTCCTCGGCGGCGCCAACGCGGTGCGCACCGCGGTCTTCGCGCAGGTCGGCGGGCTCCCCGAGGCGTTCTTCTACGCCCACGAGGAGACCGACCTGGCCTGGCGCGCCCTGGACGCCGGCTGGATGATCGACTACCGGGCCGACATGGTGCTGCTGCACCCCACCACCCAGCCCTCCCGGCACGCGGCCTACGCCCGCAACGTGGCCCGCAACCGCGTCTGGCTGGCCCGCCGCAACCTGCCGGCGCCCCTGGTCCCGGTCTACCTCGGGGTGTGGCTGCTGCTCACCCTGGCCCGCCGCCCCTCGGCCGCCGCGCTCAGGGCCTGGCTGGGCGGCTTCCGGGCGGGCTGGAGCACCGACTGCGGTCCACGGCGGCCGATGCGGTGGCGTACGGTGTGGCGTCTGACCGCACTGGGCCGCCCGCCCGTGATCTGACAAGCTCGTCCACGACACCACGGGCGCACGGGTCCTGTCCGCCAGCGCGTCCCGCGCCCGATTCACCGCGCACGTGAACACGAAAGTTTCCCCTCATGAGTGAGCAGACCCATGACGGAGCGGTCGCCGTGACCGCCCCGCCATCCCCGGACGCGGGCCTGTCCCCGGCGGAGCTGGCCGCCAAGTACGGGCTGTCGGTCAGCGGCGCCCGGCCCAGCCTGGCCGCCTACGTGCGCCAGATGTGGGGCCGGCGCCACTTCATCCTGGCGTTCTCCCAGGCCAAGCTCACCGCCCAGTACAGCCAGGCCAAGCTCGGCCAGCTCTGGCAGGTGGCCACCCCGCTGCTCAACGCGGCGGTCTACTTCCTCATCTTCGGCCTGATCCTGGACGCCGGACGCGGCATGGAGAAGGACGTCTACATCCCCTTCCTGGTGACCGGGGTCTTCGTCTTCACCTTCACCCAGACCTCGGTGATGGCCGGCGTACGGGCGATCGCCGGCAACCTCGGCCTGGTGCGGGCCCTGCACTTCCCGCGCGCCTCGCTGCCGATCTCCTTCGCGCTCCAGCAGCTCCAGCAGCTCCTGGTGTCGATGATCGTGCTGTTCGCCATCGCGATCGGGTTCGGCAGCTACCCCTCGCCGAGCTGGCTGCTGATCGTCCCGACGCTCGCCCTGCAATTCGTGTTCAACGTCGGACTGTCGCTGATCATGGCCCGGCTCGGCAGCAAGACGCCCGACCTGGCCCAGCTCATGCCGTTCGTGATGCGCACCTGGATGTACGCCTCGGGCGTGATGTTCTCCATCCCGATCATGCTCGAGGGCAAGCCGGAGTGGATCGCCGACGTCCTGATGTACAACCCGGCCGCGATCTACATGGACCTCATCCGGTTCGCCCTGATCGACGGCTACGGCGCGAGCAACCTCCCCGCCCACGTCTGGCTCGCCGCCCTGCTGTGGGCCGTCCTCGCCGGCGTCGCCGGGTTCGTGTACTTCTGGAAGGCGGAGGAGCGGTACGGCCGTGGCTGAGCACACCGACAACACCACCGGGCCCGGCGCGGACCTCTCCCGGGTGCCCACCGTCATCGCCGACGACGTGCACATCGTGTACCGGGTCAACGGCGGCTCCGGCGGCAAGGGCAGCGCCACCGCCGCGCTGAGCCGCATCCTGCGGCGCGGCAAGGGCGAGGAGCGCGGCGTGCGCAAGGTGCACGCCGTGCGCGGCGTCTCCTTCACCGCGTACCGCGGCGAGGCGATCGGCCTGATCGGCACCAACGGCTCCGGCAAGTCCACCCTGCTGCGGGCCATCGCCGGCCTGCTGCCCACCGAGAGCGGCAAGGTCTACACCGACGGCCAGCCCTCGCTGCTCGGCGTCAACGCGGCGCTGATGGGCGACCTGACCGGCGAGCGCAACGTCATCCTCGGCGGGCTGGCCATGGGCATGTCCCGCGAGGAGATCCGCTCCCGCTACCAGGACATCGTCGACTTCTCCGGCATCAACGAGAAGGGCGACTTCATCACCCTGCCGATGCGCACCTACTCCTCCGGCATGGGCGCCCGCCTGCGCTTCGCCATCGCCGCGGCCAAGAACCACGACGTGCTGATGATCGACGAGGCGCTGGCCACCGGCGACCGGAAGTTCCAGATCCGCTCCGAGCAGCGCATCCGCGAACTGCGCAAGGAGGCGGGCACCGTCTTCCTGGTCAGCCACAGCAACAAGTCCATCCGCGACACCTGCGACCGGGTGCTCTGGCTGGAGAAGGGCGAGCTGCTGATGGACGGCCCCACCGACGAGGTCCTCAAGGCCTACGAGAAGGAGACCGGCCGCTAAGGGAGGCCCGTCGACCGTGCCCGGGTGTGTTTTCGCCGCGCCCGGGCACCCCTGTGCGGGTCCGGACGTTGTCCATGCGTAGGCTGTCCCGGTGCCGTTTCGCGGCAAGTGTGGGTATTTCCGGGCTTCACCGGCTTGGCGCGCCCGCCCGGGCGCATCGGCGTGTCCGAAATGAGATGTATTGGGTCGGCAGTGTAGAACGGGAGACGTGACGGCATTGACGGTTGATCTCCAGCTCCGCGAGAGTCCCGCGATTCCCGCCGTCCCCGTGCCGGGCAGCCCGCGATGAGCGACACCGGCCGGAGCGCCTCCGGCACCACCGCCCGCGCCACCCTGGACAAGGCCGCCCACGAGAACTTCCCCGTGGCGCCCTTCTTCCTGCCCCGCGCCTGGCGCGAGGACCTGATGGCGGTCTACGGCTACGCCCGGCTGGTCGACGACATCGGCGACGGCGACCTCGCCCCCGGCGGCGCCGACGCCCGGCTCCTGGGCGTCGCCCCCGAGCAGGCCGGCGACCGGCTCCTGCTGCTGGACGCCTTCGAGGCCGATCTGCGCCGCGTCTTCGACGGCGTCCCCGCCCACCCGCTGCTGCGCGCGCTCCAGCCCGTCGTCCGCCGCCACCGGCTCGCCCCCGAGCCGTTCCTCGGGCTCGTCGAGGCCAACCGGCAGGACCAGCTGGTCCGCCGCTACGAGACCTACGACGACCTGCTCGCCTACTGCGAGCTGTCCGCCAACCCGGTCGGCCGGCTCGTCCTCGGCGTCACCGGCACCACCACCCCCGAGCGGGTCCGCCGCTCCGACGCCGTCTGCACCGCCCTACAGATCACGGAGCACCTCCAGGACGTCGCCGAGGACCTCGCCGCGGACCGGATCTACCTGCCGGCCGAGGACATGAAACGCTTCTGCGTCAGCGAGGACGACCTCGCCCGGCCCACCGCCGGCGCCTCCGTGCGCGCGCTGGTCGCCTACGAGGCCGACCGCGCCCGCCGCCTGCTGGACGAGGGCGGCGTGCCGCTCACCGCCAGCGTCCGCGGGCGGCTGAAGCTGCTGCTGGCCGGCTTCACCGCCGGCGGCCACGCCGCGCTCGACGCGGTCCGGGCCGCCGGATACGACGTGCTCGCCGGACCGCCCCGGCCCACCGCACCGAACCTGCTGCGCCAGATCGGCAACGTGCTGCGCGCGGCCCGCACAGAAGGGTGAGCGGGACCATGGACGCGCACAACCCGGCCGCCCCGCAGGTGGCGGCGGCCTACGACTACTGCGAGGCCGTCACCGGCCGGCAGGCCCGCAACTTCGCCTACGGCATCCGGCTGCTCCCGGCCGGCAAGCGGCAGGCCATGTCCGCGCTGTACGCCTTCTCCCGGCGGGTGGACGACATCGGCGACGGCCCGCTCGCCCCCGACGTGAAGCAGCAGCGGCTCGACGGCGCCCGCGCCCTGCTGGAGCGGGTGCGGCGAGGCGAGGTCGAGCCGGACGACACCGACCCGGTGGCCGTCGCCCTCGCCGACACCGCCGCCCGCTTCCCGCTGCCGATCGACGGCCTGGACGAGCTGATCGACGGCGTGCTGATGGACGTGCACGGCCGCACGTACCAGAGCTGGGACGAGCTGAAGACGTACTGCCGCTGCGTGGCCGGCGCCATCGGCCGCCTCTCGCTCGGCATCTTCGGCACCGCCCCCGGCGCGCGCGAGGCCGCCCGCGCTCCCGAGTACGCCGACACCCTCGGCCTCGCCCTCCAGCTCACCAACATCCTGCGCGACCTGCGCGAGGACGCCCTCGAAGGCCGCACCTACCTGCCCGCCGAGGACCTCGCCAAGTTCGGCTGCACGGTCGGCTTCCGCGAGCCGGCGCTGCCCGCCGAGGCCGACTTCGCCGGACTGGTCCAGCACGAGGTGCAGCGCGCCCGCGCGCTGTTCGCCGAGGGCTACCGGCTGCTGCCCCTGCTCGACCGGCGCAGCGGCGCGTGCGTCGCCGCCATGGCCGGCATCTACCGCCGGCTGCTGGACCGCATCGAGCGCGACCCGGAGGCGGTGCTGCGCGGCCGGGTGGCACTGCCCGGCCGCGAGAAGGCGTACGTCGCCGTCCGCGGCCTGTCCGGCCTGGACACCCGTGCCATCGCCCGCCCCCGCGACCGGCGGCGCGGCTGATGACCCGCCCGGCCACCCACCGACAGGAGCGCCGATGAGCGACGACACCGACCGGCGCCGGCACGCCGTGGTCGTCGGCGGCGGGCTCGCCGGCACAGCCGCCGCGCTGAAGCTGGCCGACTCCGGGCTGCGCGTCACCCTCCTGGAGGGCCGGCCGCGCCTGGGCGGACTGGCGTTCTCCTTCCAGCGCGGCGAGCTGACCGTCGACAACGGCCAGCACGTCTACCTGCGCTGCTGCACCGCCTACCGCTGGTTCCTGGACCGTGTCGGCGGCGCGGCGCTCGCCCCGCTCCAGGACCGGCTGGACGTCCCCGTGCTGGACGCCGCGCACCCGCGCGGCGCGCGCCTGGGCCGGCTGCGCCGCACCGCGCTGCCCGTCCCGCTGCACCTGGCCGCCAGCCTGGCCGGCTACCCGCACCTCTCGCCCGCCGAGCGGGCCTCCGTCGCCCGCGCCGCGCTCGCGCTGAGGAAGCTCGACCCGGCGGACCCCGCGCTGGACGCCCACGACTTCGCGAGCTGGCTGGCCCGGCACGGCCAGTCCCCGCGTACCGTCGAGGCGCTGTGGGACCTGGTCGGCGTGGCCACCCTCAACGCCACCGCCGCCAACGCCTCGCTCCAGCTCGCCGCCATGGTCTTCCGCACCGGGCTGCTGAGCGAGCCCGGCGCCGCCGACATCGGCTGGGCCCGGGTGCCGCTCGGCGAGCTGCACGACACTCTGGTCCGGCGCGAGCTGGCCGCCGCCGGGGTGCGGGTCGAGACCCGCGCCAAGGTCACCGCCGTGCTGCCCGACGGCCCCGGCCGCTGGAGCGTGGACGTGCCCGGCGAGCGGATCGACGCCGACACCGTGATCCTCGCCGTGCCGCAGCGCGAGGCGCACGGGCTGCTGCCGGACGGCGCCCTGGACCGCCCCGGCGACCTGCTCGCGCTCGGCACCGCGCCGATCCTCAACGTGCACGTGCTCTACGACCGCAAGGTGCTGCGCCGGCCGTTCTTCGCCGCCCTCGGCTCCCCGGTGCAGTGGGTCTTCGACCGCACCGAGGCCGCCGGCTTGTCGAGGGGCGGGCCCGAGGGGCCCTCGGGCGAGGGTGGTGGCGGGCGACGGGTGGGCCAGTACCTCGCCCTCTCCCAGTCCGCGGCGCAGGACGAGATCGACTCGCCGGTGCAGGAGCTGCGCGAGCGCTACCTGCCCGAGCTGGAGCGGCTGCTGCCGGCCGCGCGCGGCGCTGCGGTGCGGGACTTCTTCGTCACCCGGGAGCGGACCGCGACCTTCGCGCCCGTCCCCGGCGCCGGCAGGCTGCGGCCCGGCGCGGTGACCCGCGCCCCCGGCCTGCTGCTGGCCGGCGCGTGGACCGCCACCGGCTGGCCCGCCACCATGGAAGGCGCGGTGCGCAGCGGTCTGACCGCCGCGGACGCCGCCCTCACGGCCCTCGGCCGCCCCCGTGTCCGACCGCTTGAGGAGGCGGCATGAGCCTGAGTACCCACACCCAAGGAGAGACCGTGCCGACAGTGCCCCCGGCGAACCCGGCCGTCGACACCGCCGAGGTCACCGCGCTGCTGGAGCGCGGCCGCACCCTGACCACGCCCGTGCTCAAGGCGGCCGTCGACCGGCTGGCGTCCCCCATGGACACCGTCGCCGCCTACCACTTCGGCTGGATCGACGCGCTCGGCAACCCGGCCGACGGGGACGGCGGCAAGGCGGTGCGCCCCGCGCTCGCCCTGCTGTCCGCCGAGGCCGCCGGGATGCCCGCGGAGACCGGGGTGCCCGGCGCGGTCGCGGTGGAGCTGGTGCACAACTTCTCGCTGCTGCACGACGACCTGATGGACGGCGACGAGCAGCGCCGGCACCGTGACACGGTGTGGAAGGTGCACGGCCCCGCGCAGGCCATCCTGGTCGGCGACGCGCTGTTCGCGCTGGCCAACGAGGTGCTGCTGGAGCTGGGCACGGTGGACGCCGGCCGCGCCACCCGCCGGCTCACCACCGCCAGCCGCAAGCTGATCGACGGCCAGGCCCAGGACATCTCCTACGAGCACCGCGAGCGGGTCACCGTCGAGGAGTGCCTGGCCATGGAGGGCAACAAGACCGGCGCGCTGCTGGCCTGCGCCTGCTCCATCGGCGCGGTCCTCGGCGGCGTCGACGAGCGCACCGCCGACATCCTGGAGTCCTACGGCCACCACCTGGGCCTGGCGTTCCAGGCGGTGGACGACCTGCTGGGCATCTGGGGCGACCCGGAGTCCACCGGCAAGCAGACCTGGAGCGACCTGCGCCAGCGCAAGAAGTCGCTGCCGGTGGTCGCCGCCCTCGCGGCCGGCGGCCCCGCCTCGGAGAAGCTGGGCGAGCTGCTGGCCGCCGACGCCAAGGCCCCGGACTTCGACGCCTTCTCGGAGGAGGAGTTCGCCATGCGGGCCGCCCTCATCGAGGAGGCCGGCGGCCGGGAGTGGACCGCCCAGGAGGCCCGCCGCCAGCACGCGGTGGCCATCGAGGCGCTCGGGTCGGTCGGCATGCCCGAGCGGGTGCGCGACCAGCTCACCGCGCTGGCCGACTTCGTGGTGGTCCGCCGCCGCTGACCGCCGCCCCGCCGCGTACCCGCCGCCCCCTCCATTCGATCCCCGCCCCCAGCCCCGCCC
>NZ_PVLV01000276.1 GCF_002982015.1 Streptomyces solincola | reverse complement strand
GTCCTTCGGCGAGCTGGTGGCCTGAGGGTAACGGGGGGCCGCCGTCCCCCCGGGCGGCGGCCCCCCGTTACCCTCAGGCCACCAGCTCGCCGAAGGACTCCTGTTCGTTCCGGCCGAAGCTCAGCGCCTCGTCCTCGCGCAGCCGCCGCAGCGACCGCCAGATGCTCGACTTCACCGTGCCGACGCTGATGTTCAGGATGTCGGCGATCTCCGGGTCGGTGCGGCCCTCGTAGTAGCGCAGCACCAGCATGGTGCGCTGGAGTTCGGGCAGCCGGGCGAGCGCCTGCCAGAGCACCGCGCGCAGCTCGGTGCCGCGCATCGCGTCGGTGTCGCCGGCCGTCTCCGGCAGCTCCTCCGTCGGGTACTCGTTGAGCTTGCGGCGGCGCCAGGCGCTGATGTGCAGGTTGGTCATGGTGCGGCGCAGGTAGCCGCCGACCGCCGCCTTGTCGCTGATCCGCTCCCAGGCCCGGTAGGTCGAGAACAGCGCGCTTTGCAGCAGGTCCTCGGCCTCGAACCGGTCGCCGGTCAGGTGGTAGGCGGTGGCGTACAGGGAGGCGCGGCGCTCCTGGACGTAGGCGGTGAACTCCGCCTCGCTCAGGCTCGTCCGCTCCCCCGTGCCCTCCCCGTACGCCGCTCCCCCGTCAGCCACGGCGACCATGTAGGGCGCCTTGTGCTGACGCCCGGCGCTGCGAACGCACCCCCGCGAGTTCGCGGCGCCGGACTTCTGGACGTCGTGCTTGTGGATGTCGTGGAGTCGCGTGACGACTGCGCTGGAGGTGGTGCCGTGCAGTGCGTTCATCGCGCGCCCCCCGTCGTTGAAGGAGTGAGTCGGTCGTGTTCGTTGACGATGCTGACGAGCTTGCCGGGGGCGTTTCTCAGCGGTGTCCCCCGACTGTCACAGGCGTGTCACAGCGGCGGGTGCGGCCGGTGTGGTGCGCGGGACGGCAGGCCGCGGCGGGTGTCCGCGGGTTCTGGGCGCGCGGGGCCATGGGACAGAATGGCGGGGTGCCTTTCCTGTTGCTGATCGAGGACGACGATTCCATCCGCACGGCCCTCGAACTCTCGCTCACCCGCCAGGGCCACAAGGTGGCCACCGCGGCGACGGGCGAGGACGGTCTGAAGATGCTGCGCGAGCAGCGGCCGGACCTGGTCGTGCTGGACGTGATGCTGCCCGGCATCGACGGCTTCGAGGTGTGCCGGCGCATCCGGCGCACCGACCAGTTGCCGATCATCCTGCTGACCGCGCGCAGCGACGACATCGACGTGGTGGTGGGCTTGGAGTCCGGTGCGGACGACTATGTCGTCAAGCCGGTGCAGGGCCGGGTGCTGGACGCCCGGATCCGGGCGGTGCTGCGGCGCGGGGAGCGGGAGTCCACGGACTCGGCGGTCTTCGGCTCGCTGGTGATCGACCGCTCGGCGATGACCGTGACGAAGAACGGCGAGGACCTCCAGCTCACCCCGACCGAGCTGCGGCTGCTGCTGGAGCTGAGCCGGCGGCCGGGGCAGGCGCTGTCCCGGCAGCAGTTGCTGCGGCTGGTGTGGGAGCACGACTACCTGGGCGACTCGCGTCTGGTGGACGCCTGTGTGCAGCGGCTGCGGGCGAAGGTGGAGGACGTGCCGTCCTCGCCGACGCTGATCCGCACGGTCCGCGGGGTGGGTTACCGGTTGGACGTGCCTGCGTGAGGGTGGGGGTGCGCAAGCCCGTCCCGTCGGGGGCGGCGGCCGGGGGGCTGCGCTGGACCAGTCTGCGGATGCGGCTGGTGGTGGTGTTCGGGCTGGTGGCGCTGACCGCGGCGGTGTCCGCGTCCGGCATCGCGTACTGGCTGAACCGGGAGGCGGTGCTGACCCGGACGCAGGACTCGGCGCTGAACGACTTCCGGCAGGAGATGCAGGACCGGGCCGCGGCGCTGCCGCTGCGGCCCACCGAGGAGGAGTTGCAGCGCGCGGCCGAGCAGATGGCCTCCTCCAGCGCCGTCGGCTACGGCGTGGTGCTGCTGGGCGAGCGGGACGGCGGCAAGCCGATCGTGGGCGCGTCCGACCCGGACCGCTTCACCATGGACGACGTGCCGGCGTCGCTGCGGCAGGCGGTGGAGCGGCGGCAGGAGGTCGGCGAGGACGGCGAGGACTACCCGTACCACCTGTTCTGGCAGCGCACCGAGCGCGGCGGGACGCCGTACCTGGTGGGCGGGGCGCGGGTGGACGGCGGCGGGCCGACCGGTTACATGTCGGCCTCGCTGGAGGCCGAGCGGCAGGACCTGTCGTCGCTGGCCTGGTCGCTGGGGATCGCGACGCTGCTGGCGCTGATCGGCTCCGCGCTGCTGGCGCAGGCGGCGGCGACCACGGTGCTCAGGCCGGTGCACAAGCTGGGCGAGGCGGCCCGGAGGCTGGGCGAGGGCGAGCTGGAGACGCGGCTGCGGGTGTCGGGCACCGACGAGCTGGCCGAGCTGGCGCGGACGTTCAACGCGGCGGCGGAGAGCCTTCAGAAGAAGGTCGCCGACATGAGCGCCCGGGAGGAGTCCAGCCGCCGGTTCGTCGCCGACATGTCGCACGAGCTGCGCACCCCGATGACGGCGCTGACCGCGGTGACGGAGGTGCTGGAGGAGGAGCAGGACGGCCTGGACCCGATGATCGCCCCGGCGGTGGCGCTGGTGGTCAGCGAGACCCGGCGGCTGAACACGCTGGTGGAGAACCTGATGGAGGTCACCCGCTTCGACGCGGGCACCGCCCGGCTGGTGCTGGACGAGGTGGACGTGGCCGACCAGGTGACGGCGTGCGTCGACGCGCGGGCGTGGCTGGACGCGGTGGAGCTGGACGCCGAGCGCGGGATCACCGCCCGGCTGGACCCGCGCCGACTGGACGTGATCCTGGCCAACCTGATCGGCAACGCGCTCAAGCACGGCGGTTCGCCGGTGCGGGTGTCGGTGCGCACGGCCGGCGAGGCGCGCTCGGTGGGCGAGGAGCTGGTGATCGAGGTGCGCGACCACGGTCCCGGCATCCCCGAGGAGGTGCTGCCGCATGTCTTCGACCGGTTCTACAAGGCGAGCGCCTCGCGGCCGCGCAGTGAGGGCTCGGGGCTCGGGCTGTCGATCGCGAGGGAGAACGCGATGATCCACGGCGGTTCGATCGCGGCGCGCAACTCGCCGGACGGGGACGGCGCGGTGTTCGAGCTGCGGCTGCCGGTGGACCCCTCCCGGGGCGTCGGCGCGGACGACGGAGGGGAGGACGCCGGTGACGGCGGCGAGGTCCGTGCGTGAGGACGCGGCGGCGGCGCGGTGGGTGTCGTCGCGCGGTGCGGTGGCGCTGGCGGCGGTTGCGGTGCTCGGGGCGGTGAGCGCGGGGTGCGGGATCCGGACCACGTCGGTGCCGGTGGACGCGGGGGCGGCGCCCTCCCGGCTGCCGTGCACGGTGCCGGGCGGGGATGCCCCGGCGGCGACGGCCGGCACCGGGGCGGCGCAGCCGGTGCGGGTGTACCTGGTGTGCGCCTCGGGTCTGGAGGCGGTGGTGCGCAGGGTGCCGTCGACGGACGGGCTGCCGGCCGAGCGGGCCCGGCAGGCGACGGCCCGGGCGCTGCTGAACCAGTTGCTGTCCCGTCCCTCGGAGGAGGAGCGGGAGGCCGGGTTCGCCAGCCATGTGGAGCCGCCGCTGGCGGTGTCGGGGCCGCGGTCGGGCGATCCGGCGGGGGCGCTGCGGCTGAGCCGGCAGCCGGAGGACCTGCCGGGCACGGCGCTGTCCCAACTGGTGTGCAGCTACGCGGAGAACGGTGTGGCCGCCGGGGACGGCACGGTGGTGCTGGGCGGGCCGGGCGACTACCCGGTGCGGCGGTACGCCTGCCCGGCGGAGCAGAAGGAGCGGCCGGAGTCGCCGGTGCCGACCCGGTCCGCGCCGCCCGGCGGCACTCCGGCGGGGACGCCGTCCCCCACAGCGGCGTCGCCGCAGGGCCCGTCGTCGACAGCGCCCTCGCCGGGAGAGCCGGGCGAGTCGGGGGAGCCGGGCGAGTCGGGGGAGCCGGGAAAGCCGTCGCCGTGACGCCCGTCTCGTCCAGAACGGCATGCGGAACCGATCCTGCCGCCCGCCACGTCTTGGGGGTCGTGCAGCGTCATGGTTCGGGCGGCAGCGCCGTCATCCGCTTCCGCGCGGCGGGGTTCGTCCTCCTCACCGTCCATCTCTCGGTCGTCGCCTGGCTGACTCTCCGCCCGCTGGACCTGCCGTGGGTGATGGCGCCGAACCTGGAGCCGCTGGCCGGCATCCGGGCCGCGCTGGCGGCCGGACCGGCCGAGGCGGTGCGCCGGATCGGCGGCGGGCTGGCCTTGCTCGCCCCGCTGGGGGTGCTGCTGCCGATGGCGGGCGGCCGGTTGGACGCGGGCCGCTGGGGGTCGCTGGCCCGTACGGTGTTGGCGGGCGGCCTGGTGTCGCTGGGCGTCGAGCTGATCCAGACGGCGGTGCCGGGCCGGGTGGTGGACGTGGACGCGGTGCTGCTGGCGATGGCCGGGGTGGCGCTGGCCCACCTGGCCGTGGTGCCCGCCTGGCGGGCCCGGCTGCGCCGCCGGGCGGCCCGCCCGGCCGGGTCGGCGGCCCGGGGCGGCGGGGGCGGAGCCGCGCGGGACGAGGTGTCTCAGGGTGCGACCCCGAGGATTCCCAGGGTCGGGATCGCCCCGTAGTCCGACGTTTTGCCCCGGGCGGCGGGGTCACTATGGGGTTACGGAAGAGCCGGTGGACGGCTCGCCCCACGACCTCGAAGGAGCCCACCATGGCCGCACTTGCCCGCCCTCGTGACGGACGCATGATCGGCGGAGTGTGCGCGGCGCTGGCGCGGCGCTTCGGCACCTCCGCGACCACGATGCGCGTGATCTTCGTGGTGTCCTGTCTGCTGCCGGGGCCGCAGTTCCTGCTCTACATAGCGCTCTGGCTGCTGCTGCCGAACCAGAAGCCGGGCGCCACCACCGCCTGGTGACCTGACACGCGGACGG